>CAZJKZ010000011.1:0-58806 GCA_964546885.1 uncultured Bacteroides sp. | reverse complement strand
ACCCTCAACGGTTTTCAAGACCGCCGCAATCGACCACTCTGCCACCTCTCCTGGTTTTGTTTTGCGATGCAAAGTTACGCACTTTTTTTTTATCGTGCAAATTTTTTTGAAAGAATTTATAAAAAATATTCGATTATTTTTCTTTTTATAGATTTTTTAGTGAATTTATGGTTTAAATTTGGAGATTTGATATTTTGAGCTTATCTTTGTAGATTAATAAAGAAATTTCCATCGTTTATATTCAAACCATTTATTTCACTCATGAACAAATTCTTCCTTATGGCAGTAATGACTGCCGGATTAGCTGTTACGAGTTGCAGCAGTCGCCCGGAGGTAGTAGCCGAATATAATATCGTGCCATTACCTGTGGAAGTTACGCTCCAGCAGGGTGAGGGATTCAAACTCTCAGACAAAACAGTGATTTGCTATACCGCCGGTGACAGCGCACTTCAGAAAAATGCTGAGCTCCTTGCAGAATACCTGAAGACCCTTACCGGCAATACACTCAAAATCACTGATCAGACAAAAGACAATAACGCAATTGTTCTGTTCGCCGACCTCAAGAGCGACAATTCGGAGGCATACCAGCTCACTGTCAACGATAAACTTATTACAATCAACGGTGCTTCGGCAGCTGGAAACTACTACGGAATTAACACACTCCGTAAATCTATAATAGAGGCTGGTGACAACGATGTGCTTTTTCCTGCGGTGGAAATCTCAGATGAACCGCGTTTTGCATATCGCGGCACCCACCTTGATGTTTCCCGTCACTTCTTCCCGGCGGATTCAGTGAAGAACTATATTGATATGATGGCGCTTCACAATGTGAACACCTTCCACTGGCATCTTACCGATGATCAAGGATGGCGCGTTGAAATTAAGTCGCGTCCTGAACTCACTGCAAAGGGATCGGTACGTCCCGGCACAATGGTTGGCACCAACTTTAATGTAACCGACAGCATTCCTCATGGAGGATTTTATACACAAGAAGAACTGCGCGACATCGTGCAGTACGCTGCTGACCGTCATATCAATGTAATTCCTGAAATAGATCTTCCCGGTCATATGCTTGCCGCTCTAAAAGCATATCCGGAGTTGGGATGCACCGGAGGTCCGTATGAATTATGGCAGATATGGGGTGTGTCAGATGATGTGCTTTGCGCTGGTAACGACTCGACTCTAACTTTCATTGACGATGTGCTCAATGAAGTGATGGATATCTTCCCATATGAATATATACATATAGGTGGTGACGAATGTCCTAAAGTTCGTTGGAAGGACTGCCCTAAGTGTCAAGCCAAGATTAAGGAGTTAGGAATCAAGAGCGATTCTCATTCTACAGCAGAGCAGAAACTCCAGACTTATGTAATGAACCATGCCGCTAAGACTCTCGCCGACCGCAACCGCAAGGCAATTGGTTGGGATGAAGTGCTTGAGGGCGGAACACCGCAGGGTACAGTGATCATGTCATGGCGCGGTCTACAGGGTGCAATCGCGGCTGCTGAATCAGGCCATGACGCTATTATGACTCCTGCTCACTATTGCTATTTTGACTATTTGCAGGCGCCTGACAGCATAAGCGACGAACAACCGCTACCGTATCGTACATATCTGCCAATAGATACAGTATATGCCTTTAATCCTGTGCCCGCTACTCTTACTCCCGAACAGGCAAAGCATATCCTTGGTGCTCAAGCCAATGTATGGACAGAATATATGCCCACTTACTCATACGTACAATACAAAACGCTTCCTCGCTTAGCCGCTATGAGCGAAGTACAGTGGACCGATCCTTCAAAGAAAGACTTCAATAATTTTAAGCGTCGTCTTAATCAGCTCAAAAACCAATACGACGCAGAGGGCTATAATTACGCAAAGTTTACATTCGAAGAAGAGGCGGACTAATCTCCAGTCACTGCAGTCGAACTATAAAAAGCGATATCGCGAAAAAAGGTGTCTCCTAATATTTGGGAAACACCTTTTTTTCATTTATCGTCGTGTGGGAAAAGCTTGTCAGCTTCGTCGAGATGAAAATCCTTAGCGAGAGTGGCTATAAATTTTGCAATCTGTGAGATTGCAGCATTAGTGTCTGGGCTAATCTCCTTGCCCTGAAGACGCATTAGGAGCATCCCGTACAAGGCATTGAAGCAAGCCTCTATTTCTCCGGGTTTATCGTCTCCACTTTTAGCGCGTAACTCGACGATATAGGGGAGAGTGCGATAAAATTCTGCCGTGTATTCCGGAAAACGCGGGTCTTTCAATAATGCTTGATGTAAGTCAACGAGCTGAATAATGACATTTTTATTGAGCTGCAGATGACCCTTTTTCACTACTTCTTCCCGGCGCATCATATCAATCAAAGATTCGTACCATTCTACCATTTCTTTATGCTGCTGCGGTGAAAGTTGGTAATGATCAATCACATTTTTTTCAATTTTTTCTATGTCAAGGTCATTGGCGCGAATGATGTCCTCTATTTGCCACATATACAATAAATATTCGGCAATGTTGTCTTTGCGTTTTTGTGATGCTATAATCATAATATATAATCTATTAATCGTGAAACTTTAAATGTCATAAAAAAATTGTATCTACAATTTTTTTAGAAGTATATTCCTAAAACAAAAGAGGTGCGCCAAATGATTGACGCACCTCTTCCAACAATTTACGGTGCAAATGAATTTTTACATCATGCCACCCATTCCTCCCATACCGCCTGCGGGCATAGCAGGAGCGGGATTATCTTCTTTTTTATCGGTAATTACACACTCGGTGGTGAGGAACATACCGGCAATAGAAGCTGCGTTTTCAAGAGCAACGCGAGTTACTTTTGCGGGATCGATAACACCAGCTGCGAGAAGATTCTCGTATTTGTCGGTGCGAGCGTTGTAGCCGAAATCACCAGTGCCTTCTGCCACTTTTTGAACTACAACAGCGCCTTCTACACCAGCGTTAGTAGCAATTTGGCGAAGAGGTTCTTCGATAGCGCGTTTTACGATTTGAATACCTGTGGTCTCGTCGTCGTTGTCACCTTTCATGCCGTCAAGAGCAGCTACGCAGCGAATGTAAGCAACGCCGCCACCGGGAACGATGCCTTCAGCGATTGCAGCACGTGTTGCGCTCAGAGCGTCGTCCACACGGTCTTTCTTCTCCTTCATTTCCACTTCTGAAGGTGCGCCTATATGGAGAACAGCCACACCGCCTGCGAGTTTGGCAAGACGCTCCTGGAGCTTCTCGCGATCATAGTCGCTCTTTGTCTGTGCGATCTGAGCCTTTATCATAGCTACACGATCTTCGATGTTCTCTTTCTTGCCGCCACCGTTTACGATAGTGGTGTTTTCTTTGGTGACAGTTACTTTCTCAGCTCTGCCAAGATATTCAGGCACGGCCTTTGAAAGTTCAAGACCCTTCTCCTCGCTGATTACTACCCCACCAGTGAGGACAGCGATGTCTTCAAGCATCTCCTTACGGCGATCGCCGAAACCAGGAGCCTTAACGGCGCATACCTTAAGCGAACCGCGAAGACGGTTAACTACGAGTGTAGCAAGAGCTTCCTGATCAACATCCTCTGCGATGATAAGGAGAGGACGACCCGACTGAGCCACTGACTCAAGAATAGGAAGCATATCTTTAAGGTTGGAAATTTTCTTGTCATACAGGAGAATTGCGGGGCTGTCCATTACGCATTGCATCTTCTCGCTGTCAGTTACGAAATAGGGAGAGATATAACCACGATCGAACTGCATACCTTCTACGATATCAATTGTTGTCTCTGTGCCTTTAGCCTCGTCAACGGTGATTACTCCTTCTTTCTTCACCTTCTTCATGGCTTCTGCTATCAGCTGACCAATCTTCTCATCGTTGTTGGCAGAAACACGGGCAACGTCCTCGATTTTTTTGAAATCGTCACCTACTTCTTCCGACATACCCTTGATATTCTCAACTACAGTAGCAACAGCCTTATCGATACCACGTTTGATATCCATTGGATTAGCTCCGGCTGCTACGTTTTTAAGACCAACATTAATGATTGACTGTGCAAGCACGGTTGCGGTAGTTGTACCGTCACCAGCGTCGTCACCGGTCTTAGATGCTACTTCTTTAACGAGCTGTGCGCCCATATTCTGGAACGGATCTTCAAGCTCCACTTCGCGAGCAACGGTTACACCGTCTTTTGTAATATGGGGAGCACCGAATTTCTTGTCTATAATAACATTGCGGCCCTTAGGACCAAGTGTTACTTTTACTGCGTCTGCTAAAGCGTCAACGCCTTTTTTTAGCTCTTCGCGAGCTTTGATATTGAATTTTATGTCTTTTGCCATTTCTTCTAAAAATTTTTCGCCCGAAAAAACCATCAGGCGTTTTTTCTTAAGTATTTAATGTTTGTTAGCCAAGGATAGCGAGAACTTCGTTCTGGCGCATAATAAGCACCTTTTCGCCATCAATATTCACTTCAGTGCCGGCATATTTACCATAAAGCACTACATCGCCTGCTTTGAGTACCATCTCTTCATCTTTTGTGCCTCCGCCTACTGCAAGAACTTCACCCTTGAGGGGCTTCTCTTTAGCAGAATCCGGAATGATGATACCTGAAGCTGTAACTTCTTCGGCAGCAGTTGGCTTTATAAGCACTCTGTCGGCTAATGGTGTAACTTTCATGATTTTAATAATTTTATTAAATTATTTATATTTTTATATGAGAAATTTCTACATATCTATAATGCTAAAACCGTGCCAATTCGCAGTGACTGACAAATTGTCAGTGTCTGTCTTTTGGTGATTCATCTCAAATAACAATCTGACTAAGGTTAAAGTTCAGTCAACAGTGCTGTTTTTTATAACGTAAACTATCTTATAGCTTACGTCAAAAGGTGTAGAATAGGCATTATGACGTGCTTGCGTGCCTAAATAATACCAAAGCTTATCAGAATCCCATGATTTCGTGGAAGCAAATCGTGTCTCTCCGGCACATAGATCAACGTCAATATCAACATCGCGTCTATTAAGAAGCTTACCATGGGTATTAGAATAAGTGAACGTTATCCTTAACTTGCTAATATCCAGGCTGGAATGATTGCTTACAAAAAAAGTCTCTTTTGTGGAAGTTTGAGCTTTTTCGAAGCCATAAATAGAAATGCTGTCAGTTGGAGGAAAGTATATTGTGTCAGATGCTGCACAGGTATTGCTAACTAAAACTTTGTTATCAACCTTCAGTTTATTTCTTGTGGTGTTTTGAGCTACGGCTGTTATACTAATAAGTAAAAGAGCGCACGCCGACATATACTTCATAACACTATGGGATAATGGTCAGACTCTATGTATGGGTATATACGCAAAGCACCGTCAATATCCTTTGGTCTTGTGTCGGTGCTTACAATGCTTAGACCGAATATTCGGTTGAACCATCTTCTGAGTGATACAGAATGCTTGGTACTATAAGGCTTTATCAACATGCGACCGTTAGGGGCAATTGTAAATATTACAGTTTCAGTGCCAATAAGTCCTTTTTTGCCAAATTCTCTTGATCTTAGGGTGCCATCATAAGTGTCTTTTTTGGCAGTAGCAACAGCAGAGCCTATAACCGTTCCCGGTGCAGCATTTAATTTTGGAGAATCGATAAGTGTGATGTCATAGGTTGTGGACGAAGTGGCGGTAATGGCTATTGTGGCTCCGTTTGATGGGAACTGCCAAATCCCTTCGATAGCAGCGAATTTTCGCCCGTTATATAGGCTTTTTATATATTCGCTATTCCATACATCTTCACCCGCATAACAAGTAGTCACCGCAGCTATAGTTGCGGCGACTACAATTAATCTAAATAATTTTGGCAAAATTCGCATTATATCGTGCTGAATTTATATGCAAATCCAAGTGAAAGAATTTCTTTAAGCTGCAATTTGTGCCATCCGTCTTCTGATGGAGGTGTGTCAGTGTCATAGCGCAAATTCACGAATAGTTGGGTTGTAAGAAATTTGTTGATTTCAAATACCATCGCATTCTCCAGATCAGCATAAAAACGATCGTAATTTGTAAATGCGAAAAGACGTGACTTAAGCGAAATATTGTTTGTTATTTTGTAAGATATTTTGCACTCAATGTTAGAACCGTACGTGCTTTTGGTCTTATGTCCGGCGTCAATACTGAATTTTGTGGGATCCAACTTGTGATTGAGACACATGCGCATGTTGTAAGACAATGGAGATATTGAAGCGTCTAAAGTGAAAGTACCGTTTTTATTGGACATATTATATGTCATACCGATACCGGCATTAAACTCGCCCGGGGAGAGAAGAGCTGCTTTTAGGATCCTTGAGTTTGATCCGTAGGCGTTAAGTATCTGTGTCTTAAACATTGCATTCACTGTATAGTACCAGTGATTTGCTGCTTTATAACCGAAAGTAGAGTTTAGTTGTAGAAGGTCTTCAGATATGTTGTATGCATGTATTGAGTCGTCCGGAGCATTGTTTATTCCTAATTTATACTGTGCGTTAAATTCAGCAAGATAGTTTGGATGGAATTGCTGGTTAAGCTTCACATTATAATTAAGGTTGAGTAGCATATTTAAGTTGTTGATACCACCTTGATACCAGTTAGGCGAAATATATGCCTGAGAGAATTGCAGAGCCGCGCCGAACGACTTTGGCCAGTGTTTTTTCTTTATTTCCGGTCCTGAGATTTGGTCCTCCACCTTATTTATCTCTACAATATTTATTGTGTACTCTTCAGGATTAATTACGACATCGTATTTCTTAGGAGCCTCAGGCAACATATCCAGTGTATAGTCAATTGCGTAAGGACTATATAGCGCAAGCCTCTGAAGATAGTCCTGACGACGGCGATTGACCGACTGGATATCCTCGAGCCATTGAAAGCCTGGATTTCCTGAATAGTCAGGGACGAAAGGTGAGGCTGGTACTGTGTCAAGAGGAGGAAGGACATAACTCGAATATATGGGTGGAACAATGTAGAATGAACGAGGCAACGGAGCCGAGCTCATTAGGGTGTCAAGTTCTGTAACGTTGGCAAACAGAGAGTCTGTCAAAGACTCATATATTATTGGTATTACTGAGTCAGTTTCCTGCTCCGTTTCAACTCCTATCAGGTCGGGATTTAAAGACGTTGCTGTTGAGTCGAGGGGTTGGGCTGTTGAGTCAACCGGAATTGTTATGTTCAAACGTGAGCGTAGAGGCAGTTTGGAGTCAGGTATAATGCTATGACGGGTAATAAGGGATTGGGCCACAGATTGTGCGCCGCAAAAGATAGAGATTGCCGCTATCAGTATACAAATTTTTCTCATAAATAACAGCTTTGTGTAGTGATAGTTGAGGAGAAATGAAGAAAATTTTTTGTCGGAGAGCGCTTGTTGCCGCTTTCCGACAAATATATTGTGGGATTATTTCACTTCAAGTGAGTTTAGGCAGTCGAGAACGTTGGTGGCGATGCGGTCGGCAATATTTGTATCGGATGCCTTTACGAATTTCTCGCCCGTGATATGCTCATAGAGCTCGATATAGCGCTCTGACACGCTTTCGATAAATTCGTCTGTCATTTCCGGTACCTGCTGGCCTGCTTTACCCATAAAATTATGGTCGATCAGCCACTGACGAACAAATTCTTTTGATAGTTGGCGTTGGGGTTTACCCTCCTCAAAGAGCTGCTGGTAGGTGTCAGCGTAGAAATAGCGGGAAGAGTCAGGTGTGTGAATTTCGTCAATAAGAATGACTTTTCCGTCACGCTTGCCAAATTCATATTTGGTGTCTACGAGAATAAGACCCTTGTCAGCTGCCATCTTTGTGCCGATTTCGAACAATGTGCGAGTGTACTGCTCCATCATCTTATAATCCTCTTCTGCAACAATGCCGCGCGCAATGATTTCCTCACGCGAGATATTTTCGTCGTGGCCTTCGTCGGCTTTAGTGGTAGGAGTGATGATAGGTTCGGGGAATTTCTCGTTTTCTTTCATGCCGTCAGGAAGTTTTACACCGCACAGTTCGCGACATCCGGCTTGATATTCGCGCCATGCACTGCCGGTAAGATATCCGCGTATAATCATCTCCACTCTGAATCCTTCGCATTTGTAGCCAACGGTGACCATCGGGTCCGGAGTTGCTATCTTCCAGTTGGGTACAGCATTGGCGGTAGCATCGAGAAATTTGGCTGCTATCTGGTTGAGTACTTGACCCTTGAATGGGATACCTTTGGGCAAAATCACATCAAACGCGGAGATACGGTCGGTTGCCACCATTACAAGGATATCATCGTTGATGTCGTACACGTCGCGTACCTTTCCGTGGTACACACTCACCTGCTTCGGGAATTTGAAGTCAGTTTTTGTCAGAGTCTTTTCCATTTTTATATATTCTTGAATAAGATTATTTATTGATTATTCAATATTTTGCTTGTCGGCTTTGTCCTGATTTTGGCTTTCAGCCTTTTCCTTTTCTTCTTCATCAAAGTGCTCGTATGCCTCTACAATGCGCTGCACTAAGTGATGGCGTATAATGTCTTTTTTGCCAAACTCCACCTTTCCTATTCCTTGCACTTCTTTAAGCACCTTTAAGGCTTGCACAAGGCCGGATCCTATCGATCTCGGAAGGTCAATCTGGGTAATGTCGCCGGTGATTATCATCTTGCCGTTCATGCCTAAACGAGTGAGAAACATTTTTATCTGGTGAGTGGTGGTGTTCTGGGCCTCGTCAAGTACAATCACGGCATCATTGAGAGTGCGACCGCGCATAAAAGCCAAAGGAGCGATTTGTATAACCTTTGTTTCCATGTATTCCTTAAGTTTCATCGCCGGAATCATGTCCTCGAGCGCGTCATACAGAGGCTGCAAATACGGGTCGATTTTATCTTTCATGTCGCCGGGCAGAAATCCGAGTTTTTCTCCGGCTTCCACCGCCGGGCGCGACAATATTATTTTTCGTATTTGACGGTTTTTGAGCATGCGCACCGCCAGAGCAATAGCTATGTATGTTTTGCCTGTACCGGCCGGTCCGAGCGCGAAAGTGAGGTCGTATTTGTTTACGAGTTCCACCATTTTCTGCTGGTTAGGAGTGCGCCCGACAATAGGCTTGCCGTTAACACCGTAAATAATCACGTCGTCGCGCTTCATTTCTTTAGGCGCTTCTCCATGAATTATATCAAGTATATGCTCTTCGGTTAGTTGATTGTATTTTTCGGCATGGACTTCGAGTTCCTTCATCTTCTTTTCGAAGGCTGCCGTCTCGGCTTCTTCTCCAATCGCCTTTATCACCTGTCCTCGGGCAGCAATACGCAGCTTTGGAAACAGGTTTTTTATAAGGTGCATATTCGTATTGTTGACGCCGAAGAATGTCACCGGGTCAACTTTGTCTATTATGACAATTCTTTCTATCATTCGCAATTCTATTTTTTGAGTTGCAAAATTACAAATAATATGTGAAATTGAAAAGTGTAAAGGAAAATTTCACGCAAAATGCGAGTTTTATGTTAAAAAAATGTGGTAAAAATAAATATTTGTATGTAAATATCGGTTATTTGTCGATTAAAAGCAATTTTTATGAAAAAATATTTGATAAATTAGAAAAAACTGAGTTACTTTGCACCTCATAACTGATACAATGCCCTAAATAAACATAAATATCAATATTAATTTTAAATGAGAAGTTTTTACTTTACTTTGATTATGGCACTCGTTGCCACAACGGCTAGTGCTGCCCATAACACTACGCTCAATCTCATGGGCCGTGAAAACAATACGGTTTTTTATGAGAAGTTGGAGGAGGTTTCCTTATCTCCAAATATCGATGCTCGGTCAATAAATAATTCTGTTCCTGGAATTAATATAAAAAGAGGTCCTTCACGAGCTTCGAAAACAGATAATTCATCCTTTGATTTAAAAGAATATAATCTCTGGCTTTTCTATGATGTTCTTGTTAATTCGTACAACGACAATGGAGAAGCTCTGTCACTACCAACTGATTATATCTCAAGTTGCGAGATGGAAATGACAGAAGTAGGTGATTCTCTTCTTATAACGGGTTTTGGATATTATAGTGGATTAGCGGTATCTCAGAACGAGTTTGAAGATTATAAATTTTATATCACGCGTGATGAGGATGGATCACCAGTAATCAAAATGGGTCAACAAATGATAACTTCTCCTGTTCCATATAGTTATTATAATGATCAAAATGTGTTAATTAAAAGTACGTGTTCTGTATTATTGGGTAGAGGTGATTTAATACCAGTAGATCCTGAAGATCCTAACTCACAAGCCAATTATGAAATATCTGTTGATGGAGATGTGCATTTAATTATGGGTGATGACGATCCATATTCTGTTTATTCAGAATCATACTCCTTATGTGTTATTTTGCAAGATGTAGACGATCCGTCCATTCAAATTCCTTATCGTACATTATTTTTTAACCAGTTCTCCAAGCCTAATGCTACAGTAGGGTATGAGATTCTCAGTTCAGATGAAAATAATGTTGCCTACCTTGAACAGGTAAATATTCCTGTTTACTATCAATTCTTTACTAATGCTTATGAGGATTCGGAAGGCAATTTATTAGATTGCTATTTATTGTCTAACATATCTCCTTTTGGTTTTGGATTCTTGATTACAATCGCTAATTACCAAGTAGATGAAGATGTTTCACCTACCGGTTTTTTGTGGGATGCTTATGAGCAACCTATTCTTCCATCACAGACTTTTGATGGAGTAAATGTTGGTAAACTCTATCTAAATTCTATATATGAAGACAAAGATAATGATATTTCTTTCTGCGATGATTATCAAGTGACATTTAATGAATACACTTACAAAGATAAATATGGAAAGGAATATGGTGCGCTTACGTTCCCAGGTTCTATACCATATATGCCTGAAAACATTCCATATTGGGGATTATATTCAAAATCAGAGGTTACAGAAAATGATGGCTATGGACCTTTTTACCCTGGTATTATAGTGTTTGATTTCGTAGGTGATGTATTTACCGGTGAGCCTGACGACTCCGCCGGTATCCAGGATGTAATCCAAGATACTTATGAAGGAATTGCTGAATACTATGATCTGCAAGGTATAAAGGTAGCCAATCCTGCTCCCGGCAAAATCTATATCGTGAAGGAAGGTTCTAAAGTGACCAAGCGCATCTTCTGATAGCTCATTTCAAATAATATTAAAGTGTCGTCTTCTTTTTGAGGATGACACTTTTTTGTAATCGAATTTGCAAAATAATTTGTATATTTCGTGAGAAATAGCTAATTTTGCTACGACAAAACATAAAGTTTAATTAGGGGTGTCCACGCCGCAAGGCAACGACTGAGAACATACCCTTTGGACCTGATCCGGGTAATACCGGCGTAGAGAAAATTAAATATGAAGAAAGCACTGATTCTTTTTTCAGCAGTGATGCCGGGTGCATCCTGCTGCTTGTCGGCTGCCACAGTTGAGCCAGCCGATACCTCTGTTTATAATCTTGATGATGTGGTGGTGATGGGTACGCGTGCCAACAACACAACACCTATAGCCTTCACCAACGTGTCGCGCGAGCAGCTGTCAGAGAACAATGATGGTCTTGATATACCATATCTCCTTCAGTTCACACCATCAGTCATTACCACCAGCGATGCCGGTACAGGCATTGGATACTCTTCGATAAGAGTGAGAGGCACGGATGGGTCGCGTATTAATGTCACTACCAACGGCGTGCCTGTCAACAATCCGGAAAGCCATGTCGTTTACTGGGTGAATACACCAGACCTTGCGTCTTCGCTGAAAGACATACAGATACAGCGAGGAGCCGGAACTTCTACCAATGGTGCAGGTGCTTTCGGGGCAAGCATCAATATGCTTACAACGGGAATATCGTCTATGCCTTACGGCGAAGTGAATGGATCCTACGGTATGTATAATACCCATAAAGAGACAATAAAAGTGGGTAGCGGCTTGGTTAATGATAGCTGGACCCTTGATGCCAGATTATCAAATATTGGCAGCGACGGATATATCGACAGATCATGGTCAAAGCTTTGGTCATATTTCGCACAATTAGGATATTACCTCGGGAGTACTTCTCTAAAATTCATAGCTTTTGGAGGCAAAGAGCAAACTTATATGGCGTGGGATTATGCTTCAAAAGAGGATATGGAGAAGTACGGCCGTAGGTATAATCCATGCGGCAAATACACCGATAGCAACGGTGAAGTTGCCTACTATCCCGATCAGACTGATAATTATATCCAGCATAATTTTCAGTTGCTTTATAACCAAGCCATAGGGTCAAATTTAAATCTCAACGCTGCTCTTTTCTATGTCAAAGGCAACGGATATTACGAACAATACAAAACAAAGCGTACTCTTATAGAGTACGGGCTTTCGCCTTTCATCATCGATGGTGAAGAGATAAAAAAGAGCGATCTTGTCAGACTTAAAGAGATGGACAACGGCTTTGGTGGTGGAGTATTCTCTGTTAATTATACTAAAGATCGAGTTAATCTTATTGTTGGCGGAAGTTTTAACAATTATATTGGACATCACTTCGGAAAAGTCTCTTGGGTGAGAAATTATATTGGTGCCCTTGATCCGCTACACGAATATTATCGTAACAAAGGTCATAAAAAAGACGGAAATATTTACGCACGTGCTTCTGTTGACTTTGCCAAGGGTTTATCGGCATACGCTGATATGCAATATCGCCACATAAGCTATACCATTGATGGCAGAAGCGACACTTATGACTGGAACACTGACGGCATGCAGATTTTGGACATAAGTCGCAAATATGATTTCTTTAATCCGAAGTTAGGTGTTAATTATCAGATTAATCGTAATAACCGTGTTTTTGCTTCTTGGTCCGTTGCCCACAGAGAACCCACACGTGATAATTTCATTGATTGTGCAGCTGATCGACTACCTCATGCCGAAAGGCTTTTTGACTACGAACTTGGTTATGACTATTACGGCAGAATCTTCAGCGGGGGTCTTAACTTATATTATATGGATTACAAAGATCAGCTTGTACCTACCGGTCAATTGAGTGATACAGGAAATCCCGTTTCTGTCAACGTGCCCCATAGCTACCGTATGGGAGTTGAACTCACCTGCAGACTCAATCCTTGTAGATGGTTCGATTGGCAGTTTACCTCTACACTGAGTCGAAGCAGAATAAAAGATTTCACAGAATACATTTACGAGGATGAATGGACCAATCCTATAACTATTGATTGTGGAAATACACCGATATCATTCTCACCTGACTTTACATTCCATAACTCATTTAATTTTTCGTGGCTTGATTTTGATGCTTCATTTTCTTCTCAGTTTGTATCAAAACAATATCTTACAAATTCTGGAAATGGTGAGCAGGTCATCGATCCTTATTTCGTGAATGACCTTCATCTTGGTTATACATTTAAGAACATAGCCGGATTGAAAACGCTGCGTTTAGGCTGCACTATATATAATATTTTCTCTGAAAAGTACGAAAATAACGGTTACGCAGGTGCTGGATATTATGTAGATGGAGGAGAAAAAGTGATATATCGTTATGCGGGATATGCTGCGCAAGCTCCTGCTCACCTTATGGCAACTGTTACAGTAAAATTCTGATTACATGGATCTCAATATTGTATTAGATATACTCAAGGTTGCAGTTGGTCTCGTTTATCTCTATCTCGAGTATAATGCAAAGAAATCGCTATGGATAGCATCGGTAATTATGCCTATCATTGGAATGTGGCTATTTTTCAATAAAGGTCTTTATGCCGATTTTGCAATTAATATTTACTATCTTATAATAGCTGTCTACGGATATATCACTTGGAGCCGTAAGGGGACAAAGGACAAGCCGGAAGTGCCCATATCTCATGTAAAGCCACTTACAGCTTTGACTTTATGTGGCTTGTGGTTGGGTGTTTGGTGCTTAATCGCATGGGTGCTTCGCACCTTCACTGATAGTACGGTGGTATGGCTTGATAGTTTTACAACATCACTCAGCATAGTGGGCATGTGGATGCTTGCTCATAAATATATCGAGCAATGGTGGATATGGTTTGTTGTGGATGCTGTATATGTTTATCTTTATTATTATAAAGGTATATATTTTTCAGGCACGCTGTACGCATTTTATACAATTATGGCTGTGGCCGGGTATCGCAGATGGCGTAAGCTCATGAGTTAACCACTCCAATAAAAAAGCTCCTCAAAACGAGGAGCTTTTTTATTGGAGTGAAATAGGTTTACTGAGGAATAATAGTGAATCCCCAGCTTATAGGTGAATTAGCACGTATGAGATGCTCTGGGTCGGGGAGTGAATACCAGCTGTCATAACCTCCAACACCTTGCTGACGATAATCCAGACAAAGTTCAACGAAGTCACGCGGAGTTATGTCATTGATATGTGTATGTCTGCGTACAGAGTTTTTCATGATTTCCTCAGTACGCTTTTCAGGACTCTTGTCTGCACCGTTATTATATTGGTAAGGACGGTTTACTGTTTCTTGTGAGTCAAAATCTTCTATGCTGTTGGGTAGAGCGTTGAATTCGATCAGTGAGTCAGCAACGATTTTGAGTCCATGTCCTTTTGAATCAAGAAGCGAGAGATAGCGCACATCAGTGTGGTGACCGGTCTCTTGTGGACGCACATAAGGATAGTACATATCCTTGGCAGTGGTTGAGTAATGTCCTAAGAGTGTGCCGTGGTTACGGTCGAAGTAATTTTCTTCCGGTCCGCGTCCATAATAGTTTACATTATCCATTTGCTTTGGCAAATGGATACGCATTCCCACGCGAGGCAATTCTGGCAGATCTTCATTTGACGCAGATAGCAGAGCGTCAACTTTAACTGATCCGTCAGGGCGTACACTATAGTCCACAGTATAATCATTACCGGTAGGCAGAGCATATACTACAGTGATTATTGCATTGTTTCCGTCTTCTTTTGTTGTAACGCTTTTCACGTTGAAATTTTTGCTCGCTTCTTTCCATACCTGAGCTCGACGCGGCTGGCCGTTGCCATAATCGTTGTCATTAGGCGCGCGCCAGAAGTTAGGCTGTAGTCCGAAACCATCGTTGACATATTCATGACCTTTAGCGTTGTAGTTTGTCACCACTCCTGTCTTTTTGTCTAAAGTAAATGTGACGTTACCATTAGTTGCAGTGACAGCGTTGCCTGCCTCAGATACATTTACTTTTTTACCGTCTTTAGCAACCAATGCCTTCTTAGCGCCTTCGTTTATTATCACCTGTTCGTGAGCCACTTCATGGCCAGCTTTGAATGCACCACCGGTATCTGCGTTTTTTGCAGTGACACTGAAATTTACCAATGTTTCCTCGTCATTGGCAATTTTGGGCATAGGTATGGAGATTTCAGCTGACTGCTTAGGAGCAATGTCTTTATTTATAATGCCTTTCTTTAACACCTTGCCATCAGCCGATACCACCTCATAGTTGATATTATAGTCGTTCAGATTTGAGAAATAAAATCTGTTGGTAACATCAAATTTGCCTTCTTTTGCATCAATCGGGGAAATTGCTACATTCTGGTGTACATATTTTACTTCCGCCATTCCGGGATGAGGTGTGCGGTCAGGGTTGACAATACCGTTGATATTAAAGTTTCCGTCGCTGGGCATATCTTTACCGAAATCGCCACCGTAAGCCCAGTATTCTACGCCATTTTCATCTTTTACGAGGAGACCTTGGTCCACCCAGTCCCAGATAAATCCGCCGGCAAGGTTGGGATATTTGTATATGGCCTCCCACTGACCGTAGAAATTACCTGTAGAGTTGCCCATAGCATGCGCATATTCGCTTGGCATTACCGGTCGGTCGGTGCCTTTGCTTCCCCATATACGGAAATCTCTGGCTGACGGATATTGGGGCACGAACATATCTGTGTTCCATTCCCAGATTGCGCGCTCATAGTTTACGGGGCGGTCCATTCCTTCCTCTTCTTGCTCTTTCAGCCATTTGTATGTTTCATAGAAATTATAACCATTACCGGCCTCATTTCCAAGCGACCAGAAGAATACTGAGGGATGATTTTTGTTGCGGCCGTACATGTTCTTTGTACGGTCAAGGTGTTTTGCAAGCCAATCAGGGTTGTTGCCGAGAGTATGACCCTTGTCAAGGCTGTATCCCATACCGTGGCTTTCGATATTTGCTTCATCGTAGACGTATAGTCCGTATTCGTCGGCAAGTTCGTAGAATCTGCGCTGCTGAGGATAGTGGCACAGGCGTACTGCGTTAATATTATTCTGGCGCATTAGCTCGAAGTCTTTGCGAATAAGAGCTTCGTCAACGTAATGACCGGTATTTTGGTCATGCTCGTGTATATTTACGCCTTTGATTTTTATAGGCTCTCCGTTGATAAGAAGCACATTATACGCACCGCCTTCCTCGCTCTGTCCAAACTCTATTTTGCGGAAGCCAACGTTGTATGGCGTGCTTATACCGTTAACCGTAACAATAAGTTTGTAGAGATTTGGATGCTCCGAACTCCATGCGCTGACACCAGGTATATTTGCTTCGAATTTTGCTTGAGCATTACCTTTAGCTTTTACAGCTGTGGATTTGTTTCCCGAAGCTATCGAAGTACCGTTCGAATCAAGCAGTTTGTATGAAATAGCTGCATCTGCTTGTTGGTCGGAAGTATTTTTAAGATCTACATTTAGAGAAAATATACCGTTTTTGTAAGTCTCGTCAAGAGTGGATACAACTTTGAAATCGTGGATGGCAAGCTTTGGTTGTGCCGAAAGATATACGTCTCGTTCAATACCGCTCAGACGCCAGAAGTCTTGGTCTTCAAGGTAAGAGCCTGTAGAGTATCGGTAAATTTTCAATGTAAGCTCATTCTCGCCGTCCTTAAGATATGGATTGAGAAGATATTCAGCCATATCTTTGGAGTCTTCGTTATATCCCACTTCTTTACCGTTGACATAAACGTATACACCCGATTTTGCACCACCGATATTAAGGAAAATATCCATTCCCTTCCAGTCAGAAGGTACGGTGAATGTGCGGTGGTAAACACCTGTCTCCACAGCGTCAGGCAATTTAGGTGGAGTTGGATTCACAGGCATGAAATCATAGGGTATATTGGTGTAAATGGCTGTGCCAAAACCTTGAGGCTCCCAGTTGCCTGGAACCTTTATGTCTGCCCATTTTTCTGTGTTGACACCTGCGTTGGTGATTCCTTCAGGCAGATTACGGTGATCTTCTGTGAAATAGAATTTCCAGACACCATTAAGACTCTTGTAATAAGGACTTTGCTCAAAGCTTTTTGTGAGTGCGTCTGTCTCGTTTGTCCATGACGAGAACTCTGTGCGGGGAGCCTCTCTGCCCACTGATGTCACTGACATATCCTGCCAATAGGGCAATGAAGCTGCCGCATTTCCGGCTTGAGTGCAGATCAGTCCGGCTACGGTAAGAATAAAGAATTTGTTTATCATGAGATCTGATTTAGATTATACAAAAAAGATCAATTTTTTATGATTTGGTAATTTAAATCTTGGGAAGTGTCACCTTGAAGTGTTCGCTGGGCTTGTGCTGCTGTAAGACAATTTCTACCAATTCTTTCACGATCTCGGGATGCTGCTGTGCCACATTGTCGTCTTCGTGAATATCATTGTCGAGATTATAAAGTTCTGGCTTGCCCTTTTTAACGACCAATTTCCATGGACCTTTTCTAACGCCTATTTGATCGGTCTCGTCAAATTCCCAATAGAAGAAATCGTGCTGCTTTGCGCTGCCTTTGCCTGTGATAAGGGGGGCGAAGGATAGGCCGTCAAAATCTTCAGCCGGGGTGGGGAGTTGGTTAATCTCCTGCCCAATGAGGTCACAGAATGTGGGGAGCAAATCGTAGAACGCAATTGCTTGGTCTTCTACACGAGCCTTATTGATTACTTCAGGCCATGAAACAATAAAAGGCACGCGAATACCGCCCTCATGCACCGATCGCTTAAGTCCGCGCAGTTTTCCATCGCGTCCGAAAAATTCAGGATCCGCTCCGCCTTCCTCGTGAGGACCGTTATCGCTGGTGAAAATCACCATCGTATTTTCATACAGACCCTTTTCTTTTAGCTTTGCCACCACTTCGCCTACATATGAGTCGAGTCGGGTGATCATAGCGGCAAATTGTGCATGTGTGTGGACCGATTCATTGTATCTTGACCCTTCCTGACCACCCCATGTCTTGTCCTGGAAGAATTTTTTTTTGTATCCTTTCAATATTGAGTCCTCTGGTTGTGCGAGTTCAGCATGAGGCAGGGTGTAGGTTAGCACACCGAAGAAAGGCTGTTCGTCGTTTTGTCGGCCAATCCAGTCAAGGGCTGCCTGGTGGATCATATCAGCGGAATATTGAGGACGGCTGAAGTAATCTTCGCCAAACATCGGATACTTAATATTCTCCTCCATAACCACTCTTACTGTAGCGGTATCGCCTAACGCCGGATTATAACGATTGAGGAAGTTGGGATAGTAGAGGTGAGCCTGAAATTGGCAGATATATCCGTAAAACTCGTCAACGCCGCGTTTGTCCGGAGTGCTTACAGACCCTTCATAACCTCCTGCCCATTTGCCGAACATACCCGTGTTGTAGCCGTTGAGCTTCATTACTTCAGGGATGATTATATGATTAGGATCGTAAGGGTGCTGTCCGGCCACAGCGAAATCTTCATTTTCTCCGTATTTTACAATGGGAGCATTGCGCCAATATTCCTTGTTGCCTCTTACTTCGCAATGGCCTGTATGTTGGCCGGTCATAAGAGAAGCTCTCGAAGGAGCACTTACCGGACTTCCTGCATATGCTTGTGTAAAGCGTATGCCATGAGCAGCCAGTGAGTCAATGTTGGGAGTTGAGATGTACGGCTGTCCGTAGCATGCCAGGTCACCATAACCCATATCGTCGCACATAATGAATATGACATTCGGTTTGTCTTTGGCAATTGCACATTGTGCAATTGCAGCGATAAAGATTGGTATCGGTTTCATAAGCAAGAAGTAAATATAATTAGCTGTTGAAAATTGTCATAATTAGAAATCCCGAGCAATATAGGAGCATAAGCATTGAAGTAGCGCCGAGCATTGGATTTAAAGCAGGTCCGTCGGTGATTTCAATCTTGTGCCATGCCATAGTGTGGAGTGTAAGATATACAATTGGTACTATCACCCACCAATAGCTGAAAGCCAGCCATATATTTGACATCAGCACAACTGCCCAAAAGCCGTTGATTAGATACACAGAGGATGCAAAACTTCTGCCAAACTTTACGGCTAGTGTTATTTTGTTTACCTCGGCATCTTCTCGTGCATCACGATAATTGTTTACAAGAAGAACATTAGCACCTAAAAGTCCTATTGAGATTGAACCTAAGAACACAAGCAAAGAAAAAGTCCCCGACTGAAGGTAATATGTGAAATTGACGGGAATTACTCCGAAAAAAAGCATTACAGCCAATTCGCCAAGACAATGTCTCGACAAAGGATAGGGACCTGTACTATAAGCTACGATGCCTACTGCTATTAGAATACCTACGATTATCATTTGCCAGCCTCCCCAGTATACGAGGGTGAGCCCAGTAAGGCATGTGAGAACTAGGGTGGCATATACTGCGCATTTCATTGCCTTTGGTGTAATGTCGCCTTCTGTCACACCTCTTCGCGGACCTATACGCCCCGGCTTGTCCATCCCGTCTTTATAATCGTAATATTCATTAGCGAAATTTGATGTTATCTGCGCTAAAATAGCAAATACCAAGCATATTATCGATGGCAACCACATAAAACATCCAAAAAGAATGCTGTAGCCAATAGCGGCCAAAACACCTGCCACCGACACAGGAAGCGTGCGCAGGCGCATTGCTTCTATCCATGCTTTTATATTCATATCGTCATTCTTGAATAATATAATGTATATCTCGTTTTTAATATATTGACAAAGTTAAGGATTTTTTTCGTAAATTTGCATCAAAATATTAAGGAAAATGGATATTGCAGCAGAAAAGATAAAACCGTACGGTAGTGATGAAAGAAATAAAGGCGAACAGGTGAGGGAGATGTTCGATAACATCGCACCGGCTTATGATTTCATGAATAGAGCCATGACTTTCGGCATCGACAAGATATGGCGGAGAAAAGCTGTGGATATGATTAGGAAGGATTATGACAATTTTTCCAGCACTTATCGCATTTTGGATGTGGCCACCGGCACCGGCGATCTCGCAATTTTGATGGCCCGCAGATTGAAGAATAGTCATATCACGGGTATCGATTTGTCTAAGAGCATGGTAGAGATAGGAGAGGAGAAGGTGAAGAAAGCAGGACTAAATAAAAGAATCGAACTCACAACGGGTGACTGTATGGACCTGCCTTTCCCTGACAATACTTTCGACTGTATTACCGTGGCCTATGGAGTAAGAAATTTTGAGCATCTTAAGGAAGGGTACTCCGAGATACGGCGCACACTCAAGCCGGATGGAATGCTTTGCGTGATAGAGCTCTCAACGCCTCCCTCATCTTTAATAAAGCCATTTTATAAGCTGTATACGCGTAATATCATACCCTTGGTGGGACGGATCGTATCCAAAGATATAAGAGCCTATTCATATCTGCCGGAGAGTATCGCGGCTGTACCCCAACGCAAAGATATGACTGATTTGATTTCTGACGCCGGATTTAAAAGTTCGGCTTACAAATCACTTACGTTAGGTGTATGCACAATATATACGGCAAGAAAATGAAATGAGTATCTTCAAAAAAAATAAACGTTTCGTTTTGTCTGAGTGTTATATATAAAACATTAAATTAAGAAGTAAAATGAACTATATATTTGATTTTGACGGCACTTTAATGGACACCTCTTCCGTAATTATTGCAACGATAAAGGCAACAATCAAAGAGATGAATCTACCTCCGCGTACAGAAGAGGAATGCCGTTCGATTATTGGTATTCGTACAGACGAGGCCGGGAGCTATTTTTACCCCGGTCTTGATATTCCCAACGAGGAGTTCGCTCGAGTGTTCCGAAGTAATTATGAAAGGATTAGACGTGATACACACGAAAAAACATTTCCTGGCGTTATTGACACTCTTTTGATTTTGAAAGAGCGCGGCGACCGGATGACTATTGCATCAAGCCGTCGCCTCGCCTCCCTCTATGATTATCTCGACGGACTTGGCATAAAAGACTGGTTTGATATGATAGTAGGAGCTGATAGCGTAGAAAAAGGAAAGCCTAATCCTGAGCCTGTACTGAAAATACTTAACACGCTTGAATGGCGTGCAGAGGATACTCTTGTAGTGGGCGATGCCGATGTTGATATACTTATGGGTAAAGCAGCCGGATGCCCAACATGTGCCGTGACTTACGGTAACGGCACAATTGTATTATTAAAAGCATCCAATCCAACTTTTATTATTAATGATTTCACTAAAATACCTGAACTAAAATGGAAGAATTGAATCAACAGTATCTCAATAAATTTGAGAATGAAGTTAATGATAAAGTAGCCAAATTCCTGATTTCTAAGGATGCTATAGACAAGATTTTACCTGATGCATTTGATGTCTTGGATCGTTGGGAAAAAATCTGCATGGCTTATCTACCTGATGGGGTGAAAGAGTTTACCAATTATCCCACTGTATCGCTTGGATGGATGATGTTCATCGGCATGGCCGTAGCAAAAATGTGGGATGAAGACTGGGAGATGTATTCAAAGTTTGATGATATCTATAAATCAATCCTTATCAAAGGCAAAGGATATGACAATATGGACGAATATATCTGCCAAGATATACTTAAACTTGACCCCAAAGAGGAAGAAAAAACCTCAACACTTGTAGCTGACACAGCCTCATTAGTATATTCATTACTAATGCATGAGGGCTTTGAAGCCGGTACGCCAACAGCGTTCAATGCATATGTAAGATGCCTCCATGAGTTATATTATTTTGGTGCAGCTGTGGAGCTAAAACACCTCGGATACCATATGACCAAACTATAAAGACCTTTTTTTGCCTCACTTGTGGGGAAATCCATAATCAATAAATCCTAAGTAATTTATAATAAATTACTTAGGATTTATTGATGTACACCCGTGGGGAGTCGAACCCCAATCGATGGAACCGGAATCCATAATTCTATCCATTGAACTACGGGTGCATGCAATGCTTTTTTGCCAATTGTGAGTGCAAATTTACTGCAATTTTTGTAATTTTGCAAAAAAAAATTGAGTATGAGTGAAGTTAGAATAGAAAAATCATGGCATGAGAAGTTGAAAAGTGAATTCGACAAGCCTTACTTTGGGCAATTGGTGTCTTTTGTAAAACAAGAATATGCCACGAAAAAGATTTTTCCGCCGGGAAGCCGAATATTTGCTGCTTTTGACGCTTGTCCGTTTGATAAAGTTAAAGTTGTGATATTAGGTCAAGATCCTTATCACGATGATGGTCAGGCCAACGGATTATGTTTTTCCGTGGCTCCTGGAATGCCAATGCCGCCTTCACTTGTGAATATATTCAAGGAAGTTCGCGACGATATAGGCACTCCTTTTCCTGAAAACGGCGATTTAAGCCGTTGGGCGCAGCAAGGAGTACTTCTGCTCAATGCCACGCTGACGGTCGAGGCACATCGGGCAGGATCACATCAAGGTAAAGGCTGGGAAGATTTTACAGATGAAGTGGTGATGCGTCTCGCACAAGATAGAGAAGGGCTTGTATTTTTGCTTTGGGGTGCTTATGCTCAGCGCAAAGGTGCTTTTATCGACCGCTCCAAGCATTTAGTGCTGTCATCGGCACACCCTTCGCCTTTATCAGCTCACCGAGGGTTCTTCGGGAATCATCATTTTTCGCTTGCGAATGATTGGCTAATAAAGCATGGCGAACAGCCAATTGTGTGGTAGACTTTTACGATTTTTAATAACATGTGTTCTCCAAGAAGAATCTGGATTCTATTTCTATTATTTGTGCGCTTGTCAGCTTTTGCGGTTGATACAATGACAGGCGTGTTCAACGACCGTGTTAAGTCCTTGCAGATTGGCTTGCTCGCTGACACATATGCCCCTCCAGTAATATGTCTTGGTACTGATGATAAACTTGTAGTTTCTTTCGACCATCTCGCAGAAGATCGCGAGTATTTACGGTACGAGCTTGTGCACTGTAATGCCAATTGGCAGCCATCAGGATTGGTGGATTCTGAGTTTCTTGACGGATTTAATTTAGGAAATGTAGAAGAATACGAATACTCCCAACTTACAACCGTACATTACGTGCACTATACCTTATCCATTCCTAACGCAGATGTACGTCCTCTACTTTCGGGAAACTATCTGTTAAAGATTTTTCCTGAACAAAATCCAGATGATGTGTGGCTGCAATGTCGGTTTATGGTTTCGGAGCAGACCGCAGTAATAGGATCTTCTATATCCGGAGTTACAGATTTTGACTATAATAAGGCTCATCAGCAACTATCAATTGAGGTAGATACCGAACGATCAAATGTAATTGACCCGTTTAACGATCTCACGGTAATGATTCAGCAAAACGGGCGGTTTGATAATGAAGTTGCTCTTTGTCAACCTATGAATATGCGAGGAAGAAATGTTTCGGTATATGAGCATTCTCCGGCTCTTATTTTTGATGGAGGAAACGAATATCGGCGTTTTGAGACCGTTTCAACAAATTATCCGGGCATGAAGGTAGAAAATATCGAGTATTTGGATCCTTATTATCATTTCTCACTAATTACTGACGAACCACGAACTGATGAAATGTACATATACGACCAAACTCAGCACGGACGATTTAAAATAAGGGAGTATGATTCAGATATGAGTGATATTGAGGCCGATTATGTAATAGTACATATATCATTGGATATGCCTGAGATGACCGATGCCACGATCTATCTTGACGGGGATTTGGTAAATCGACGTTTTGATTCGGAAAGTATGATGACATACAATAAGGCGACCGGACTTTATGAACGCAATCTCTTGCTCAAACAAGGAGCGTATAACTATCAGTACTTAGTGGTGCCAAAAGGTAAATCCAGAGGATATACATCATATATAGAAGGAGATAAATTCCAAACAGCCAACGAGTATCTTATCAAAGTGTACGCACGCCATACCGGCGATCGCTATGACCGTCTGATTGGTGTAACGTCAGTCTTTTTTAACTAACTTTAGAAAATTTCATATGTTACAAATACAAAACACATTAGTATCGCTTGACATTGTGGAACGTTTTTTCTGCTGTGACTTAGACAAATGTCTCGGAGAATGCTGTATCGAGGGCGATGCCGGAGCTCCTATTACAGAGGAAGAGCGAGCCACTATTGAGCGAGTACTTCCTGAGGTGTGGGACTACCTTCTTCCGGCAGCGCAGCGAGCTATCAAAGAGGAAGGCACAGCCTACTATGATGAAGAAGGCGATCTTGTGACTCAGATAGTCGAAGGAAAAAATTGCGTGTATTCATGCTATTCGGATGATGGTAAGTGTCTTTGTGCATTCGAAAAGGCCTTTCGTGAGGGGAAAATTGATTTTTATAAGCCAATCTCCTGCCATCTTTATCCAGTAAGAATTAAAGAATATGCAGATTTCACGGCCATCAACTATCACCGATGGAAAATTTGCAAATGCGCAGAAGTATTAGGACGTGCTCAAGGCTTACGGGTGTACCAGTTTCTTAAAGAACCTCTTATACGTCGGTTTGGACCAGAGTGGTATGACGAGCTTACCTTGACTTGTGAGGAATATTTTAATCAATTTTCACATTAATATGAAAACTCTCTCACGTTACATACCTACCATAATTGTGGTGCTTGTGATCTTATACGGTACGTTGGCAAGTCATCCGGTCATGGCTGATGATTTGCCTCCTATTCCATACCTTGACAAACTTATACATGCTGTGATGATGGGTGGATTATTGGGCGCGTTTGTGTTCGATTGGCAACGATCTCATCGTAATATTCGTATTTCAAAGAGTTTGTTATGGAAGGCGTGGATATGTGTGGCTCTATTTAGCGTAGCTGATGAAATCGCTCAAAGCTCTTTGGACAACGGACGCTCATCAGAGTTTCTTGATTTGTTAGCCGACTTTTTCGGCGCATTCTGCGCAATATTTCTTGCCCCGCCAGCGGTAAGATACGTGCTGCGAATAAAAAATTAACATATTCTCATTAATATAATAAAAATGTTATTATGAAAGACTTTAAGCCAAAAGCGTGGTTGCTCCCGCAACCTGTTCTTATCATCGGTACTTATAATGCCGATGGCACTCCAAATGCCATGAATGCCGCATGGGGTGGTCAGTGGGATATGAACGAAATTATGATTTCTATGGGGTCGCATGCCACCACAGAAAATCTCAATCGTTGTGGCGAATTCACTGTGGCTTTTGCCACAGTCGATACCCTTGTGGCTTCCGACTACGTTGGACTGGTAAGCGGAAAATCGCATCCCGACAAAATGGATAAGACCGGATGGAACGCTACTAAGGGCGATACTGTTAATGCTCCGGTGTTCAGCTGCTTCCCTATGACTATGGAATGTCGTATAAAAGAGAAACTTTACGAATCTTCCACAGGCTACTATATAATAGCTGAAATAACTAATATCAAATGCGATGAAAAGTACTTAGCCGAGGATGGCAAGCCCGACGTAGAGAAGATGCATCTCATCACATTTGATCCGGTACATAACGGATATATAGCTCTTGGGAAGCGAGTGGGGGATGCATTTGCTGCCGGTAAAGCACTCAAATAAATTTCCGCGTTTAATCAGAGGATAGAATTAGAAGCAGTCAATATCGCTATCGAAAGATATTGACTGCTTCTTACCGTTTAATATGTGAATTTTAGAAATTTAGACGTTGGCTATGCTCATAATATTGGCAAATACTCCTACTGCTGTTACGCTTGCCCCAGCTCCGTAACCTTTAATCTGCATGGGGTATTCATGATAACACTCTGTGGTCAGAAGAATGATATTGTTGGAACCTTCAAGATTGTAGAAAGGATGAGTCTTGTCTACCGCTTCCATACACATTGCCGCTTTGCCCTGATTCATTTTGGCGACATATCTTAGGCGTTTGCCTTGAGCCTCAAGTTCGGCACGTTTCCTCTCAAAGGTTGCATCAAGTTCAGGTAGCAATTTCCAGAAATCTTCAATGCTTCCATCAAAAAACTCTTCCGGAATAAGCATATCTTGTTTCACTTCCTCCGCCTCAATCTTATAGCCTGCTTCGCGTGTAAGTATTACGAGTTTGCGCAATACATCTTTGCCGCTGAGATCAATACGCGGGTCGGGTTCGCTGTATCCCTGCTCTTGGGCCATACGCACAGCTTTAGAGAATGGAATCTCAGCGGACAAGGTGCTAAAAATGAAGTTGAGCGTACCGCTCACCACAGCATCTATACTTATAATTCGGTCGCCTGAGTTTCTCAAATCGTTGATAGTACTTATAATAGGTAGACCGGCTCCGACATTGGTTTCAAATCTGAATTTTACGCCGCGCGACAGTGCCGTATCCTTCAATCGCTTATAATTGTCATAATCTGAAGAAGCGGCAATTTTGTTGGCTGCAACGATAGAGATATTATGTTCAAGAAGCGACTGGTATATTGAAGCTACCTGCTCGCTTGCAGTGCAGTCAACAAACACGCTGTTGAAGATATTCATTTTTACAATGTCGTTAAGCAATGTATTGGTATCAGTCAGCGGAGCCTCCTTAAGTTGCTCCTTATAATCAGTTAAATCAATGCCGTCACGGTTTAAGATTGCTTGACGACTATTGGCAATACCTACTACATTGAGCTTCAGTCTCCTGTTTTCCATAAGAGCCTCATACTGCTGACGTATTCGTTCGAGAAGCTTTCCTCCGACCACTCCAACACCGCAAACGAAGAGATTTAGCACGTTGTATTCTGACAAGAAGAAAGAGTCGTGTATAACGTTTAGAGATTTCCGGAGATATTTTCCGTCTACCACAAAAGAGATATTCGTTTCCGAAGCACCTTGTGCGCACGCTATCACACTGATACCGCTACGACCAAGTGTGCCAAACAGTTTTCCGGCGATGCCAGGTGTGTGCTTCATGTTTTCCCCAACAATTGCCACCGTAGCAAGACCCTTTTGGGAATGCATTGGATACATGGCTCCCGTACCTATTTCTTTTGCGAACTCTTCGTTGAGCACCTCAATTGCTTTGTGGGCATCTGTTTCACGGACGCCTATCGAAGTTGAGTTTTCAGAAGAAGCTTGGCTCACAAGAAATACCGAAATGCCATGATGCGCAAGGGTGGAGAAAATACGTCTGTTTATACCAATCACACCCACCATAGACAGACCGGTCACTGTGATGAGTGTCGTGTCGTTTATGCTTGAGATGCCTTTGATGGGCTTGTGGTCGTTGGCTATATGTGATTTTATTATCGTGCCGGAACACTCCGGATTGAAAGTGTTCTTTACCACAATTGGTATCTCCTTGACGCATACCGGATAAATTGTAGGGGGGTATATCACCTTCGCTCCGAAATTACAAAGTTCTGTGGCTTCGATGTAGCTTAACTCAGGAATACGGTAAGCTGTTGGTATCACACGCGGATCAGCCGTCATGAAACCATCAACATCTGTCCAAATTTCCAGTATATCAGCATCAAGGGCGGCTGCAATGAGAGCTGCTGTATAGTCGCTTCCTCCACGACCAAGGTTAGTAGTCTCTCCAGTGTTTTTGTCCTGACTGATAAATCCGGGTAACAATGCAATTTTCGGCATCTCGGCGAACTTTGCCTTTATAAGCTCGGCAGTTAGTTCGCTATCTATTATATGTTTCCCGTTTTTATGTTCTGTTTTTATGAAATCGCGGGAGTCATACCATTCTGCTCCTTTTATGAGGGCTGCCACTATGCAAGAACTCAGTCGCTCACCATAGCTCACTATTGTATTGCGGGTTTTTTCGCTTAAATCATGAATTAGGAAAACACCATAGTATATGCTTTTAAGCTGGTCGAACATTGCATCTACTGTCCGGATTAGCTCAATGCGTTTCTTGGCATTATGAATCACGGTGTCAATCATGCAGTGGTGGCGGTCAACCATCTTATCGAATTCAGCAAGATAGTCTTTATCTCCATTAAAGGCTTTCTGCGCAGTGTTCAGTAATTGGTCAGTGATGCCGCCAAGGGCACTTACGACAACAACAATAGGTTGGGCTTTTGCTTCTTTTTCTACTATGTGCTTTAAGCTAAGGATACTTTTAACGGAACCTACGGATGTGCCGCCGAATTTCAGAACTTTCATTTACTCTTTAAATTAAATTATCGCTACGGGCACCTTGTTACGATCCAAGGCTCAATCCCTAAAAACTGCGCAAAATTACACCAAATTTTTATAGAGAACAAACTTTTTTATATAGATTTAAGCAACTTATTGAAAGAAAAATTTTGTCACATCAAACAAAAGCAGTAATTTTGTTATTAAATAGTGGCGAAATTCCTTTTTTACAAAATATATTGTGCGTTTCATCTATTTCACTTAACACTTACCTCATTATGTTACAATTTATTGCCGAAATTAACGATAATTATTCAATACCCGAACAAGTACAGATGGCCCTTGAAGGAGGATGCAAGTGGATACTGCTGAATGTGCCTCTTATGAGTGATGGCGAAATTCGCGAGTTAGCTCGTGAAATCATTCCGTTGTGTATGGAAAATGAGGCAATGCTTACCATTATCGACCACGTGGAAATGGCCAAGGAACTTGCTATACATGGCACATTGATGCATGAAGGTGAATTTTCAGTTGCTCAGGCTCGTGAGTTCTGCGGTCCCGAGGCCATAATAGGCGTTATTATCGATAAGCCGGAAGATTTGCAGCATCTTATAAAAGCAGATGTTGATTTTGCGGCCTTTACGAGAGATACCCCTGTGTCAAGACTTGGAGATTTTGTAAAAGACATACGTAATACTGGAAATATGACTCCGTTGGTGGCTTTCGGCGACTACAGTATTGAATCCCTTGAAAGCGTACTCGCTACGGGTGTTAATGGGTTGGCATTAGCCCAAACCATTACAAACAGTTCTGACCCGGTGATGACTGTAAAAGGTATAATCTCCGAACTAAAATAAAAAGTAAATTGACTACATCATCTGTTGACATAAAGAATCTTGGGTGGAAGATTATTCTTCCCGTGCTGATAGGACTCGCAGTAGTAGGCTATCTATTCTACGATGAATTTTCCGTGTCGGCGTGGCAGGACATTATTTTCGACCGTCATACAATAATAGGTATTGCTATCGCTTGTCTTTTTGTATGTGGCAGAGATTTTGGATTGACTTGGCGCCTTCATACAATAGCTGCCCCTGACTTACCTTGGCGACGCGCATTAAAAGTTGATCTTATGTGTGCCTTTACCTCGGCAATTACCCCGTCGGTAGTAGGAGGTAGCGCATTCGCCATATTCTATCTTAATCGGGAAGGAGTTCAGGTGGGAAGAGCCACTACTCTAACTCTTACAACACTGTTTCTTGACGAATTTTTTTTCGTGGTATTTTGCCCGTTGATAGTGCTTCTTTTGCCTCTTGACGAACTTTTTGGCGGCCAAGACAAAGCGTTTCTCGATGGAGTAAGTATTGTGTTCTGGCTCGTGTATGCTGGTATAGTGATATGGACAGCAATTCTTTTTTTTGGTATAATAGTTAAGCCGGAAGGAGTACGTAAAATGTTGCTGAAATTATTCAGCTTTAAATTACTAAAGCGATGGTACCACAATATTGAAGAAATGACAGACAATATGGTGGCAACCTCCGAGTGGGTAAAAGGCTGTTCATTGCAATGGTGGATAAAGGTATTCTTTGCCACATCTTTGTCTTGGTTCTCCAGATATCTGATCGTCAATGCGTTGTTTTGGGCTTTTGTGCCTCATGTTTCGCAGTTTTTGGTTTTCTGTCGCCAGTTTGTAGTCTGGGTAGTATTAATGGTAAGTCCAACTCCTGGAGGTTCGGGTGTAAGTGAATGGATATTCACCCGCTATTATGGCGATATAATAGGCAGCGGTGAACTTGCAGTAGTAATTGCCCTCATTTGGCGTATTATCACTTACTATATCTACCTGATTATTGGTGTGTGCATTGCACCGGCATATTTTAAGAAATCAAATAAAATTAAAGCATAATAAGTTTCCTATGACTATTGCTATAATACCTGCACGTTATGGATCTTCACGCTTTCCAGGAAAACCATTGGCTATGCTTTGCGGTAAGCCTGTCATTCAATGGGTATTTGAGAATGCGGCTTCTGCCGTAGATCTTGCCGTGGTCGCTACCGATGACGAGCGTATAGCTGCCGTTGTACGGCAATTTGGAGGGGAAGCAGTTCTTACAAAAAAAGAGCATCATAGCGGAACGAGCAGAGTATTTGAGGCATACCAATCCTTGGGAGTAAAAGCTGACATAGTGCTAAATATACAAGGCGATGAGCCATTTCTGCAGGCAGATTCTATACGGAGACTGACAGCATGCATGGACTTTGCGGAAGCAGAGGCGGCCACTATCGTTGCGCCTTTTCCTGAAGATGCGTCATATGAAAGTATAGAAGATCCTAATTGTGTGAAGGTTGTGGCTGATGCTGATGGTTATGCTGCATATTTCTCACGTTCAGTTATTCCTTATGTGCGCGATTTGCCAAAAAACAGATGGCAACAGATTGGAAATTATCTATGCCATATAGGAGCATACGCCTTTCGGCCAGATATATTAAAAAGGGTGGTGGAAATGTCGCCATCTTCGCTCGAAAGACTTGAAAAGCTTGAACAGCTTACATGGCTTTATAATGGTATTAAGATACGAGTTGCATGCGAAAAGTGTATTTCACTTGGTATTGACACACCCGCTGATCTTGAAAAAGCTAAAATATTAATGAAAAATCTTATTTAAAAAGATGTCGACTGAATACATTGACCGCACTGTAGCCCCCCCGGTGCATGAAATACATCATTTGCAACTTCCTGTACCGCATGAAGAGAAACTTGCCAATGGAATAGAGTTCTATGCGCTGAAAGGTGGGTCGCAGGAGGTGATACAGCTGTCTGTGACATGGCAAGGCGGTACTGCCGAGGCTCGAATAAGTGCAATCGCGAAAATTACTACTCAACTTATGCCTGAAGGCACGGCTACACGCACCGGTGCGCAGATTTCGGAAGCTCTTGATTTTCATGGTACGATGCTACGTATTTCTTCCGACCAGCACACTACAACGCTTACAGTGTCAGCGCTAAGCCATATGGTGTCGGATGTACTTCCTATTATTAGAAATATAATCTGTGAACCGATTTTTGAAGCAAAGGCCTTTGAGACATTCAAGAGCATGGAGATACAGAATTTTCTCCTAGCACAAAGTAAGGTGTCAATATTGTCTACTGAAGCCCTCTACCCGTTGATAAAGGGGAAGTCGCATCCAGGCGCAATTGTGCCCACTGTAGAAGAGCTGGAAAGCATTACAGTTGATGATGTAAAACTTTTTTATAATCGACTGGTAACGACGGATAAGTGCATGGCATTTCTCAGCGGAAATTATTCAGAGGATACATATGCAAACGTTAAGCATATGTTAGAGTCACTGCCCCGTCGATGCGATGCTATGGAGTTGGATGTCGTACCGTACAGTCCGGAAAAGCCCCAGACCGTCACAGTAGAAAAGAAAGATGCTGTGCAAGCCTCAGTCCATATTGGTATACCGGCCCCTCCACGATCTGATCCTAACTATATACCATTGAGATTTGCCACAATAGCTCTTGGCGGATATTTTGGTAGCCGACTAATGAAGAATATCCGAGAAGATAAAGGATATACCTATGGAATAACGTCTTTCTTGATTGGAAGTAGGGAAGGCAGCTATATAAGCATTGGTGCCGAGACAGATAAATCATATGTGGTGGATGTAATACGCGAAATAAAAAAAGAGATTAAAAAGCTTGCTTCCGTACCGATGGGACATGCCGAGCTTATGCGTTTGCGCCAGCATATTTCTGTCATGTTGATGGAGATTCTTGATTCTCCTTTTGCGATTATGGATCACTATAAAGCGATAAAATCAGTTGGATTGCCGGTTAGATATTTTGAGAATCAGGTAGAAAACCTGAAAAAGCTATCTGAAGAAATGGTGATGGAGATGGCACGCAAATATATGCTCACTGATGAGATGAGAATTGCAATATGTGAATAAAACAAAAGACTAAAATCTTTAAATTATGAAAAAACTTTTTTTGAAAACTGCTTCATTAGCGATGCTGGTGAGTACAGGTTGTGCCGGAGCTTCTCAGCAAGCTGTGTCAGCAGACGAGTCCGCGGTAGAAGTATCTGACTCTGCAATAGTGTACTTCACAAAAGAAATCACTCCCGAAAGCTTGGTGAAGATCTATAAGCAGCTTGGCATTGACACTATCGGAAATGTTGCAATAAAAATTAGTACAGGAGAATCTCAGCAAACCGGCTATCTTCGACCCGAATTTCTTCATCCTCTTGTTGATGAAACTAACGGTACTATCGTGGAATGCGGTACGGCTTATGGAGGTGCTCGCCAAGATCCTGCTCTCCACTGGCAGACTATCCGTGAACATGGCTTTGACAAGATTGCCAAAGTCGACATAATGGATGAGTTTGGTGAGATGAAAATACCTGTGTCGGACACAACACATATTAAGTATGACCTTGTGGGAGATCATCTAGCAAATTATGATTTCCTAATAAATCTTGCTCACTTCAAGGGTCATGCCATGGGAGGCTTTGGAGGTGTTCTTAAAAACGCCTCTATAGGTGTGGCTTCAACCAATGGCAAAGCATACATTCATTCAGCCGGGAAATTGACAAGTCCGGAAGAATTGTGGCAGAATTTGCCCGAACAGGATGCATTTTTGGAAAGTATGGCCTCCGCTGCACAAGGAGTACATGATTATATGAATTCAAAAAGTACTGACGGCTCTCCTCGTGTAATCTATATCAATGTTCTCAATAATATGTCAGTCGACTGCGATTGCAATGCTCATCCGGCTACCCCTGAAATGAAGGACATAGGTATAGCAGCAAGTCTTGACCCTGTGGCTTTGGATAAAGCATGTCTTGATATGGTGTTCACTTATCCTTCAACGGAGGGAGATGATGCAAAAGCCCTTATTGAGAGAATTAATAGTCGACACGGTACACATACTGTCGAACATGCTGAAAAAATAGGGCTTGGCACAACAAACTACAAACTCGTCAAGCTTGATAAGTAAACGAACCTCTTGATAAAAGCGAGTATATGAAGAGAATTATTCAAAGTCTGATAGCGCTTTTATGTGTGTTGTCGGTCAATGCTCAGACGGTAAAGCCATATGACGAATCTATTGATCCGATGACACAGATTGACACAGCTCTTACAGAGGCAAAAGCTTCTGACAAATTTGTAGTTTGTCAAGTTGGAGGTAATTGGTGCCGCTGGTGTCTAATGTTCGCCGATTATATAAAAAACGACGAAGAAATTGCTAAAGTAATATCTGACAATTTTGTGTTCATTCATGTCAACTATCCTCGTAGCGGAGCCGCTGACGATTTAATGAAGCGTCTTGGCAATCCCGGACGTTTTGGGTATCCGGTACTGGTGGTGTTGGATGGTGAAGGAAATGTTGTGCATATCCAGGATAGCAGTTATCTGGAAGACGGCAATACATATGATAAGAAAAAAGTGTTGCGGTTTTTCAACAACTGGACTCCCACGGCAATGAAATAGAAAACAGACAATCAACTATATAAATAGAGTTATAATGATCAGCAAAAAAATTGAAGAGGCAATTAATGCCCAGATTAATGCCGAATTCTGGTCGGCATATCTATATCTGTCAATGGCTATGCAGTTTGAGGCAGATGGACGAAGTGGTATTGCCAATTGGTTCAGAATTCAGTTCAAGGAAGAACAAGCTCATGCAGAGATCTTCATCAACTATCTCGTGCAACGCGGTGGACGTGTGAAACTCATGCCTATCGCTGCAGTGCCTACAGAGTGGGCAAACGCTCTTGCTGCATTCGAGGATACACTTGCACATGAAGAGAAAGTTACATCTCTCATCAACAATCTTTATGCACTTGCAGAGGAAGAACATGATTATGCCACACGTGGTAAGCTCGACTGGTTCATTTCCGAGCAGGTGGAAGAAGAAGAGACTGCAAAGAATCTTATCGATCGTCTCAAACTAATTGGTAATGACGGTCTTGCATTATATATGCTGGATCAAGAACTGGCACAACGGGTTTACAATGTACCAGCTCCACTTGCTCAAACTCAAGCATAAAATTTGTTCAGGAGCTTATGCCTTTCTTAACTGTTGCCATTTGTGCCTTTCGTCTAAAGGCATTTGTTCGCAAGCGTAACTAAGCATTATCGAGGGCATTTCTTTAACATTTTGATGAAGAAATGCCCTTAATTCTTCTTTATATCCCTTTTTCCATGCTTCGCGCAACATCCAACCTGCTGATTTATGAAGGAGATCGTGAGAACTTGACAATAGCACTTGGGCACGACTAAAACATGTGTCAGCTCGGTTATGGCGTATCAATATCCAAGTGCTTACCATGGCTATTCGTTGTTGCCAGAGAGTGTGTCCAGCATGCTGTATCCATTCATCCATTAGATTTAAGTATGGATTTTGAAGTTCATGGTTGCCTACAATTTTTATAGCTGATAAATCCACTAAATCCCAGTTGTTAATATATTTATGGAGGGAAATATAGCGGTCAAAAATTTTATCCATCACTTGATAGTTGCGTTCTTTTAAAGCTTTTAGATATTGCTCCACCATTATCAAGAGTCCACACAGTCTTACTTCATGTAGTGGATTTTTTACAAGTTTGATGCATTCAGGCAGCGGAGTTACGCGCCATGCTTCCTTTACCACCATCCTCACTTGAGGATTCTTCAAGCCAATAAAAGTATCACCTTCGCCATATTCTCCAGGGCCCGTTTTGAAAAAACGCAACAACATTTGTGCCTGCTTAGCATCAGACATGCTAAGTAATGCTGTTTCTATATCTTTTGCTTTACCAATTGTTTTTTCCATACCTTATTATCTGTTAGTACAAAGATAATTAAAGTTAGATGATTAGCAAAATGTTTTGTTTTAAAAGTCAAAAAATATTTCTAAGCTAACTTTTCATAGTTTCGAGGCTTTATTAAAAAAATTATAAGATTAGTTATCTAAATGAAATAAGGTCAGGATATAAACTTCCTGACCTTGTTTCATTAGATTTATGGAATCTATTATTCTTTTACGCGCTCAACGTATTTTCCATCGCGAGTATCAATCTTTACTTTGTCGCCAATATTGATGAAGAGGGGAACGCGTACTTCGGCACCTGTCTCAACAGTGGCAGGTTTGAGTGTATTGGTCGCTGTATCGCCTTTGATGCCGGGCTCTGTGTATGTCACTTCGAGCACTACGTTTACGGGCATTTCGCAAGTAAGGATAGTGTCACTTGCAGCGTGTACCATAGCCTCGCATATATCACCGTCCTTAAGGAACTGTACACCCTCAATGCTCTCGCCGGGCACTACAACTTCTTCCCAAGTCTCTGTGTGCATAAAGTGATAGCCCATATCATCCTTGTAAGAATACTGATAGGGACGACGCTCTATGCGTACTTCATTAACCTTGACGCCTGAGTTCCAAGTTTTGTCAAGTACTCTACCGGTTTTTACGTTTTTGAGTTTAGTGCGAACGAAAGCAGGTCCTTTGCCGGGCTTCACATGGAGGAACTCCACGATGAAGAAGTATTCACCGTCAATATCGAGGCACATGCCATTCTTAAAGTCAGCTGTTGTTGCCATAAAATACTATAACTTTTGATTATCTTAGTTTTGTAAGTGCAAAGTTACGAATTTCTTAGAAAATAAGCCAATTTATTATGCGAAAAAAACTCATAAAGAACTTTTATAAGGATTAAAAATTTCTAAGATGTTGGTAGAGAGCATGAAGCGGAAGACCCATCACATTATAGAAACATCCTTTAATTCCTGTGATACCTACACATCCAATCCATTCTTGGATGCCGTAACCACCGGCTTTGTCATAGGGCTTAAAAGAATCAACATAGTTTGAAATTTCTTCATCTGAAAGATGGCCGAATGTAACTTCAGTAACTTCCGAAAATGTCGTTGAGCTAGTATCTGACAGTAGAGTAACACCCGTCACTACAATATGTGTGCGGTCTCTCAGCATTTTTAACATGTCTATAGCCTCTTCTGCTGTCTTTGGCTTGCCAAGAACTTTGTCGTCACAGATCACGACGGTGTCGGCTGTTACTATGATCTCATTATTATTAATATAATCCTTATAGGCGTTTGCTTTTAGCTGAGATAGATATTCAGGAATTTTTTTTGATGGCAGAGTAGGGGGATATGACTCGTCAACCTCCCTTATATGAGCCATCTCAAAAGATGGCTGTATCATGCTGAGAAGCTCGCGGCGGCGTGGTGAATTAGATGCAAGCAGTACCTTTTTTATGTTAGCTTCCATATTTACCAACCGAATGCGTCATCGTGTGTCATCCACACATCCTTTACCTTCAATATCTCTTCAAGCAGTTCGCGCGCCACACCATATCCTCCATTGGCTTTAGTGATGAAACATGCTACTGATTTGACATCATCGGCGGCATCGGCGGGAGCCACAGGAAGCCCAACACTCTGCATAGATAGAATATCCGGGATATCATCGCCAACAAATGCCACTTCATGGGCACTCAAACCATATCTTTGCATCCATTCTTCAAGAATAGGGAGCTTGTCGGAGGCTTTGAGGTACACATCCGATATGCCGAGTGCATGATATCTTGATGCTATGGATTCTGTATTAGCTCCTGTAATAATAGCTAAGTGCAGTCCCATCTTTACGGCGAGCTGCATGGCATAACCGTCTTTGATATTGACCATTCGTTGCGGAACGCCATTTTGATCCATGGGTATTGTTGACGGAGAGAGCACACCGTCAACGTCAAATGCAATCCCCCTAATTGAAGAAAGGTCGTAATCGATTCTGCTCATATTTTTATTGATGGATTAGAAACAGAGAAAATTTAAGAATTATGTTTGGCTTCAGCCATTATGGCCTCTGAGATGATTGAGTATATATCCCGGTCGTAGCCGTCAAGACGTTCGAGATGTTTGCTAATAGTTGAAACATCATTGCGAGTAGCCGGTCCGGTTTGCGCTTTCGCCGGTGACATAAGCATGGCTTTTTGAAGAGTCACTTTAAGCAGCGGCTCTAATACATGAATATTGTAACCGTTAGATTCAAGAATCCTTGACGCAATCACAAGCATATGATTGAAAAAATTACATGCAAAGACCGCAGCTAAGTGTAATGACTGACGTTGTGCAGAGTCAGCGCTGTATACATAGTCGCTTATTGATTTAGCTAAGGTTTTTAGCCGGTGATAGCAAGATATATCTGACCCTTCTATGAAGAAAGGAACTTTAGAAATGTCGAGATGTGTTTTTTTTGAAAATGTCTGTAATGGGTAAAACACACCTTGGGCAATTCCGCAACTACCAAGAACGTCCAATCCTACACTCCCCGAAGTGTGAGCTACAATGCCATAAACATGTGGCATCTTAGGAATTATTGTTTTAATCGCATCATCACTCACGGAAATGAGGTAAAGATCTGCATCCGGGAAAATAAGGTTAAGATTGTCGATGCTCTGACACTTCTTTAATCTAAGGGCTAAATCATGGGCATTATCAATATTGCGTGAAAATACCTGTACAACATTATGATGCTTGTCAAGGGCAACCGCCAAATGAGAAGCTACATTTCCAGAACCTAAGATTACGATTGAGAGGGATTCCATGATCCGATATGCACTTTTTCCCAAAGCAACTTATCAGGGCTAACCGGCTTCCTGTCTTCGTCGCTTATGCCAAAGGTTAAAATCTGGACAATCTGATAAGAATCCGGAATACCAAGAATTTCTTTAACTATATTTTGAGCTGGTTCGTTTTCAGAATTGAACCGATTGCGGATTTGTATCCAGCACGAACCCACTCCCAAAGCTGCAGCTTGGAGTTGCATCATGATTGCCGCTACAGAAGTGTCTTCAATGAAGACATCACTTTTTTCCGGATCAGCACAAACTACTATTGCCAACGATGCTCCTCCAATTGGTTTAGCACCTGCGCTCTTACATTTAGATAAAGATTCAAGGACATTTTTATCCTCAACAACTACAAATTGCCAGGGACGGGAACTTTTTGATGAAGGAGCAAGCAACCCCGCCTCTAATATTTGTTTTACGGCTTCTGCATCTATAGTTGTGTTCTTATATTTTCTAATACTGTGACGTTCGAAGAGGAGATTGTTAAATTCTTTGTCCATTATTATAACTTAAATTTTTTTATAAATCCATGCGTCCGGGAAAACCTTATGCGTACTTCTACATGAGATAACTGCTTCTTCTCTTGTAGGGAAAGATTCGGTGTAAACTCTTACAAATTTACCATGTTGATAAATGTGCAGATTTTGGCCACTATAATTGTCGCAGAATATTTCTGCCTCACTCATATTGCGCAAAGTGCCTACCACTATCATATACTCATCATCGTTTTCTATGGTAGTATTAATGATCTCGATTGGAGATTCAGATGGCTTTTGAGCAGGTGAGAAGATTGTGAGCTGATTATCCTTATGCGAAGTCTGGAAATCGCACTGCGTGAGCTGTCGAAGATCTGGAGCGAGAGAGGCAAGGGCTGCATCCTGAACTGCAACCGGAGTGGAAGCAATAAAACATAAGCCAATGAGGAGAGCAATTGAGGCAGCTACCCGAATAACTCTTTTTAAGAAAGATCTCTTTTCAATTGTTACAGGGTAAGGTGCTTGCCCATTTTGAATGGTGTCTTCAACCACGGGAAGGATTACCGGTTGAAGCCAGAAATTACGTGAACAGGTAATTTGTGAATCGGAAACTTCAAAGCTGATGGAGTGAGTAGTATTATCATATTGCAATACGCCTAAAGAGCCCAAAGCGAAACTTCCGGTGCTTCTTAGGCTGTCCATAATGGATTCAGTGGCTTGTTCAACTCTGCGCGAAGCGGTCTCAAAGCTTATTGACAAATCACGAGCTATTGAAGCTACAAGAGCACCATCCGACACCGAGAGATCGCTGTTGAATGAATAAGTGCGTGTCGGAGGTATAATAACACCTGTCTCGGTTACAACTTTAGCAGGCAGATCCAAAGCTAGAACAGCCCCCACACCTGGGATTATCACACATTCTTTGCGTGATATTAAGTACTCTATATGTTTTATAACTGTGTTCACGCTGCAAAGATATACTTTTTTACTGAAATCTCAAAATTTTTTTCAAATTGAAGATTTCTTCTTTCATTATTAGAGGTTTTTAGATAACTTACACAAAATTAACTTAAATGTTTCAAAATACCAAATATTTGTGCTTCAAATCTATTAATTTTGTCTTGTTGTTTTGGTGTCCGTATTTTAGAATGTCAGATTATCGAGATAAGTGTAGTTTTAAACAATACTATTTATAATATGTGTAATAACTTAAAATATGTAGCTTTATTTTTGTCAACCTTTCTAATGCATTTTAGTGTTTTAGGGCAGAAGGCTGATGACGAGGCTGACGTGTATATGCTGTTGATGGGAGAGGCGGATGCGGCTATTGCCAATGAAGACTATCCAACGGCGGCTCAACGGCTCAAAGAAGCTATCGAGATTGATCCGGAGAACATATCTAATGTACTCCTGCTGTCCAATTTAGGTACGGTATATAATTATATGGATAGTGACTCTCTCGCGTTGACTGTCTTCAACGAAGCTATAAGCAGAGCTCCATCAATGACCGTAACAATAGAGAATCGTGGTCGGCTGCTGTTGAAAATGGGACGAAATCTTGAAGCTTATCAGGATTTCGGACGAATTATTGAGATTGATTCATGCAATACTAAAGGCCGTTATTTGCACGGCCTCATGGCTTTATATGGCGGGGATTCAGCTCAAGCAGAAAAGGATTTTCAGGTGCTTGAATCTGTTGCTCCTGACGATATCAACACAAAAATTGCAATGTCGTCATTGTACTCTTCAACCGGAAGGCATGGTCTTGCAAAATCTTACTATGTAGAAATGGTAGAGCTGGAGCCTACGCCTGAAAACTTTGTGGCACTTGTGGAATGCTGTATTGCCGACGATAACTTTTCCGAAGCATCTGTGGTGATATCAAAAGCAATTGAGCGTTATCCGGGAGAAAGCGAGCTCTATTATTGCCGGGCATGGCTCAATAAGAAAAGATACCTTCTAAAAGAAGCCCACGAAGATGCAAAAAAAGCGATTAAGTTTGGATGCAATCCCAAAAGGGTTGAAAAACTTTTCAATAATTGAGTTATTTGACTTTGTCAGGATTTTTCGCTATAAATTCTTTCCACGACTTGCAGCCTTTTTCTACATGCACTCTTTGGCTCTCGTAGTAGTGGCATAAAGCCGCACCCAAAGCGTCCGTGGCATCGAGTTCGGGGAGGAGGTTTTCCTTCGGAATAGACAGTATGCGTTTCAGCATCTCCTGCACTTGCTCCTTCGAAGCTGCACCATTGCCTGTTATAGCCATTTTGATTTTTCTGGGTTCGTATTCGGTAATCGGTACATCGCGAGCAAGTGCTGCAGCCATGGCCACGCCTTGGGCGCGTCCTAACTTAAGCATTGACTGTACATTTTTTCCAAAGAAAGGAGCCTCGATAGCCATTTCGTCAGGGAGGTATTGTTCTACGAGCGAAAGCACCCTCTGATAAATACGACTTAATCGAAGGTAGTGACTCTCAAATTTATCAAGTTTGATTACCCCCATTGCCACCATCTCGGGCTTCTTAACCTTTACACCGATAATCCCGTAGCCCATTACATTTGTACCGGGATCAATACCTATAATGATCTTATCGTATTGCTTTAGTAGATTGGTATCCTTTTCGCTCATATTTTTATAGGCTCAAGATAAGTGTGGAAACAGACAGCTTTTTCTCCCCATCTGTCAGATAAAATTTTTCTTAGCGATGCACCTGGGCCTTCTCCCCATTTCTCAGCATTAGCTATGTTTTGAAAACCAATATGTATAGCATAGGTTGAAGTATCAGGAGAAGTGTCAACCAGTACCTTGACGAAGAGAGTTTGATCGGTTACTGCACCGCAATGCACTGCGCTTGCCAGATACACCTTTTTTATCCAATCAAGCGCATCATTACATATGTCCTCTTTCAGAACGAATGTGGTATTAACAATAATCATTATTTAAAATCAGGAATTGAGTTCTAAGTCATTGTACATTTGTGGCATGACCTCGTCTGGCCAGATATCTGACAGCGAATTTGAGATGCCTAAAAAGGGTAGGAATTGTACCGTAGTAGGTACACATTATTTTAAAACGCTCTTTAAGGGACTCTTTATGGTGGGCTGTAGTCGCACCTTCGGACAGATAATCAATAGTGACTTCTTTCAGCCCGACATTGAGCTTGGAGTGTTGCAGGCAGATTATGGTCCACTCGTAGTCCGACGAGTATTTGTATTTAAGATTGTACAGCATCACTATCTTTCGAAGTACAGCCATTGCCTGATGGCATACAACCATACCATTAGCAAAGCTTTTTAGAGTCAAGATGTCCGGGGCTTCAAGATGCCGTGGACCTATATAATTTCCATCATCGTCTACTATACAAGTTTGACCGTATACTATACCCGGACTCTCATTTTTCATAATTGCGTCTGCATAATGTTGGAGTGTATCTGAAGAATGGAACTTGTCACCGGCATTGAGGAAAATCAAATATTTTCCTTTTGCCATACATATACCCTTATTCATTGCGTCGTAGATGCCTTGATCCTTCTCTGATACTGATATCACCTTATCACTATCGCATCCCCTAACAATATTAATAGTATCATCTGTTGATTTACCGTCAATTATAAGATGCTCGTAAAGGCTGCATGTTTGCGAAGCCACACTATCAAGAGTACGTTTGATAGTGTGGGCTGCATTATACGTTGGGGTGATTATAGAGAATAGCGGTTGTTTATTAGTATCCATATCTCTGAAATCTTATATTATTATATAAGTTTAGACAGTACATTTTCGCATGCCTCAGAAACGGAAGTCTTCATTGAGGATACACCCTTAACCAGCGACCCAATCTGAGTACGTTTCATATTGGTAGATAAAATATCCTCAAATTCTCCAATCTTGTTTTTAGACACATTCTCCCACATTAGGGTCTTCACTCCTCCGCACTCTACTATGCGTTCTGGAGCTGTGCCCATCAGACCGGAAGCTATTTTTTCAACGGGGGTGATACGTTCGTACAAAGTATTTTTGGAGTTTGCAATCAGACTGTAGAGACCGTCGTCCGCACCGATAGGAGAGGCATAAATGAGTTTTTTATCTGCATAATGCGACATCAAAGTGTTCTCGCTCTTTTCCAACAAATCTGAAATCTTCACTTTGATAACGTACTCACCTTCGTATACCATCAGCAGGTAGCCCTCTGCTTCATCGTCAGTGATGGCAAGAGCGAGGCGGTCGTCGTCGGGATTGATGCTCCATTCATCGGAAGTGATGATGTAGTCATGATCTCCAACGAATCTTATATAGAAACGAGGTGTGACGAAATTATCAGGATCATTGTACTCGTGCAGAATATTTTTCCTTACCTTTGATGTTGCTATAGAGAAGTTGTCGTTGAGCGGAATTTCTTCTATCGGGGTAGGATCGACTTTTGTCGAGTCTTCTTCTTTTTTTATTGGTTGTGGATACTGGGTATCGCTTTTAGCTTCCTCATCTTCAATTTCAATTCCGGCAGCGGCCACAAGTTGTTTGAAGAGCTGAGGACGATCCGCATTAAATCTGTCGATTTCGTCTTTGCGAAGCAGAGGCTCCGTTTTCGCCCCGTGACGGACGTAGATCATATCGCCAAGTAGCACAGTGTGGGGACATGGATCGATTTTCACCGCTATTACTCCTTTCACTGACTCTTCGTCAATGTAAGTTTTGGCATAATCGCCCGCAGTTCGCCCAAGATTGAATGAGCTGTCAATAAGGTTCTGCAAATAATTTGCCATATTGTCCAGCGACTTTATCGATTTTCTGAATTTCGTGTTTCTATCTGTATTATCCATACGATAGAAGGTGAAATCTTCTTCAAGTCCGCGCTCATAATGGTCGTCGTTGACACCTAAGTAAAGAGTACCACCCGTAGAATTAAGGAAGCCTGCAATAATATGCATTATCTCATGCTCCTGTCTGTCGGGATCAGCCATTGAAAGACCGCTCTTTCCTTTTTGAGCCGGATATACAAGTGAGCTTTTGAACTCGACATACTGAGATTCGGAGCCGTAATACTTCAAGTCGCGTTGCTCGCTGCTTACGTTCAGCTTCTTTGCTATCATTTCTTTGATAGAAGAAGCTGCCGGATCATCGTGGTTCATCTCATAGAGCAGATTGTACGACAAAACCATTTGGGCAAGTTCGGCCTCGGCCTCTATATTCGAGTTGTTGATGGTCTCCCATAGTTTAGTGTTACAGTAAGAGTCACCGAGAGCGGCTACTATCTGAAGTCGATCAGCCATACGTTTGATATATGTGCTGCCATTCGCATTATCTAAGATTTTATTGATATCTTCAATATATATAGATTTGTTCTTGGCATAATGTTGATGCAGGAGCAAAATATCTTTGTGAGCTTTGAGATTATCGGCAGTTGATTGGTCTTTAATTATTAGTGCGAGAAGACGTGCGTAACTTATATAATCATATGAAGAGATGATGTCGTTTTCAGAAATAGCCTTGTATCGGAATATGTCGATTATTTCTCTAATATCTTCAGCCGGGATCATGTCATCTTCCTCATATTGGAGGTCATCCGATCTATAAGCGTCATACACGGCGACAGCTTCCAGAAGGTTGTGTAATGCACGGGCATTGCTGAAGAAGAATGAGTCAATAGGACCTTCCTCTACCACGCTTTGGATTGCATCGTTGTTGTAGCCAGTAATAGTTACTTTCACCACATTGCTCCTTCTAAAGGGCGGAAGGCTCGGATCCTCCTTATTAATATAAAGACCAAAACCTTTTTCAGATATGGCGCTGTAACTTCGTCCATTGTCTTTTGTGACCACGCAGTAACATGATTCTCCCACATTGGCTATGTCGCGAATAGCCTGTTTTGTTGAGTGTGCAAGTGACAGTTTCAAGGTGTCGTTATCGTCTATATCCACCACTTGGGCGTCGAACAGCATGGGGGTGCCATCGTCATGGCGGAATGTGCCCACTGTCACACCGTGTAGATTGTAGTTTACAATGTTCTCTGCGGGGAGGATTGCTTTCCCTTCAAAAAAGTGCTCGTCACGAATCACACATTCGAATCCCTCAATACGATTGTTGTCAATAGCGTTGTTTATCACGCGTACTACTTCAATGCGCACTATATCGTCAATATAGGGCATTCGCTTAGTCTGTTGTTGTGGCTCGTTGCTTATTTCGTCGGGTACGAACAGGGCATTTTCTACATTATTCCAGAATTCCGCATGTCCTTCTATAGTTTTACTCTTGGCTCGATTGAAAGCCTTTGTAAGAGTGACATTCACATTTAGCCCGGGCCACGAAAGCATACCGTTAGGCACAACATTAATAGCATCGTCATAAGCCTTGGATATGGTTATGCCTTCAGGTCCTACTTCTACTTCAATGTCGTCGGCGAAGAAATAGAGTGGGGTCGACGGGAGTTTAGCCGTCTTGGGAGGATCCACTGCGGCGCGTGTCATCATCATTGTCGGCTCCTTAATATCGGACCAAATGTAGTCGGTGGGCAACGAAACGCCCATCAATGCAAGATACGATTTATCCAACAAAACGCTTGCTTTAGCCTTGCGCAATACTGAGAGATATCTGTAGAAAAGTGACTTGTTAAGACGAATGTCCACACTATCTGATTCGGTAGCCAAAGACTGCTGAATGGCAATGGCTGTAAGTACTCGCTCAATTTTTTCATTATCAGAAGCTGTCTCAGCCTGTAGGAAACTGTCGAGTTCTTGACGTGTTTCTTGGATGTATATTTCAAGTTGTTCTACAAAGGCTTGGCGAAATGGCTCGGTTTTCCAGGTTTCCAAATCCCAACCCATTAAAGTATCAAAGATATTACCTAAACTCGAGTTTACAAGTTCCGGACTCATTCTGAACAGAATCATCATGGTCGAGAACTGAGCGGTGGGGTGGTAAATATAGCCAGATTCTTTAAGGTTGTTTAGCAGATCATTGATAAATTTTCGCTCTTCTCCGTTTTGAATAATGCGCAATGTGCGTTTATATGTGTCGAGTTGCTCTATGTTGGAAGTTATCTCAGCTTGAAGTTGGGCGCGCTCATTGCCTTTGATATTTCTTAAGAAGCCTGAACCTTGGAGAAGATAAAGAAGCAAACGCTCATAGCCTTTGATTGACTCGAAAATTTGATCGTGGGGTACCTCAGAATCAATAGCCGAGCGAAATATTCGAGGCATAGCATTACGCAATGCTCTCATTGCGGTAAGAATCCATATCGGGCGTCCGTGATTCAGCTCTTCAATGGCAGTTTCCAACTCCGGTACCTGCATAATATAAGATTCAAGTTTGGCAGTGTTCAAGCCTTTAACGGCGGCTTTGCTTGCAACTTTGCTCAAACTAAGCATCATGAACTGTTTGTCGGTAGATGAGCGGTGCAGTTTGAAAAAGTTAGGTTCAAGAACGTCAAAAACACACTTTATCGTTTGGCCGCGTGATAGGGTGGTCTTGGGTTCGTGAAGGTTGAAGGTGAGTCCATTATTGTCCACTAATCTGTAATAGCCTTTGCTTGCATCTGACACAAACGCAACTTGGAATTCAAACTCTTGTCGTTTAGAAAAGCCATCGGCATAGAATTCGCTCACATATCTTGGAATATTGTGTCCGAGGACCGGTGTATTTCCATCGTAACCTTTTATTCGACAGCTGAGGGTATCGGGTAGGGGTTGTCCTTTCTGAAACTGCATCTTTGGCAGTTGTACTTCGCCTCCGGGAGTTATAAGTCTGAAAAATTGCTCATCTTCACCGTAATCTTTGTTTACCGGGAAATCTTTTACCTGATAATCTTTTTCGTTGAAAAACATGATTAAATAGTTGAGTATAATTATTATAAAAATGTAGCGTTACTCAGCACGAGTAAATTATTGTGCAAATTTACAAAATTTCCTACTATTATCTATGGTTTTTGTAAGCATAAATTTCATTGTGGCATAATTAATGTATGTATTCAATATTTGTGTGGGTTTTGAATTGCAACGTATGTGGTGGAAAAATCATAATGGAAGTGGGGAAATCGATAAAAGCTAAATTTAACGTTTATTATCAGTAATTAATACCGTTTTTTGCGTAACTTTGCGGCAATAAAACATTAATCAAATACCAAAATGGAACTGTTTGAAAAACTTACTGCGAAAGCAAAGGCAGATCGTCAGCGTATAGTTCTGCCTGAAGGAAACGAACCTCGCACACTGACTGCGGCTGATCGTATCCTGGCTGATAAGATAGCAGATATAATCTTAATAGGTGATCCTGTTGAGATAAAAAACATGGCTGCTGAGCTTCAGCTGGCGCATATATCCGAAGCAATTATAGTCAATCCTGCGGATGATCATATCATTGACCGATATGCACCGCTACTATATAATTTGCGCAAGAGCAAAGGCATGACAGAGGAGCAGGCTCGTCTCACCACAGCCAATCCTCTCTTCTTAGGATGTCTTATGATAAAAGCAGGTGACGCTGACGGCCAGGTGGCGGGTGCTCGTAATACTACGGGTAACGTACTACGGGCTGCTTTCCAGGTGATAAAAACTATGCCCGGGATTGAGGTTGTCTCTGGAGCGTTTATTATGCTTTTGCCAAAAGGTTTGCCTTATGGCACTGATGGCCTTATGGTGTTTGCGGATTGTGCAGTGGTGCCCGATCCTACAGCATCACAGTTGGCTCAGATTGCTATTGCAGCCGCAAAGACAGCCCGTGACATAGCGGGTATCGATCCAAAAGTGGCTTTGCTCTCGTTCTCAACTAAGGGATCTGCTTCATCTCCTGCAGTTGACAAGGTGATTGAAGCAACTAAGATCGCGCATGAAATGGATCCGGAACTAATCCTTGACGGCGAGCTGCAAACTGACGCTGCTATTGTGCCATCGGTTGCCAATCTTAAAGCTCCTAATTCAAATCTTAAGGGACAAGCCAACGTGTTGATTTTCCCGAACCTCGAAGTTGGTAACATTGCATATAAGTTGTGTCAGCGTCTTGGTGGAGTTCAAGCTGTCGGTCCTGTTCTTCAGGGTCTGGCTGCTCCGGTTAATGACCTTTCTCGCGGTTGTTTCCCTGAAGATATATATAAGACAATTATCATTACATGCAATCAGGCTATTGGCATGAAACATTGATAGAGCCACAGCTTTAATTTAAGGAATATATAATGAAAATTCTTGTTCTAAACTGCGGAAGTAGTTCCGTAAAGTATAAGCTAATTGACACCCTTGATGAGTCAACACTTGCTGAGGGTGGGGTGGAGAAAATCGGATTACACGATGGATTCCTAAAATATAAACGTGCAAACGGCGAGAAAGAAATCATTGATTTGGGCCTTACCGATCATAAGGGTGCAGTGAAAGCCATACTGGATCTTCTCACAAGCGAGAAAGACGGTTGCATCAAATCGTATGAAGAAATCGACGCTGTAGGTCATCGTGTGGTACATGGTGCAGAAAAATTCAACAAGAGCGTTCTCATCACACCGGAGGTCGTAGAGCAGGTAAAAGCATGCTATGATCTTGCACCTCTTCACAATCCGGCTAATATTACCGGCATCGAAGCTATCCAAGCCATTATGCCTTCTGTTCCTCAGGTTGCGGTTTTTGACACTGCTTTCCACCAGACAATGGAACCCAAAGCCTTTATGTATCCGCTGCCATATAAGTACTATACAGAGGATGGTGTGCGCCGCTATGGCTTCCATGGTACAAGTCACCGCTATGTTTCTCAGCGCGCTTGCGAGATACTTGGTGTTAACATAGCAGACAAACGCATAATCACATGCCATATTGGCAATGGAGGCTCTATAACAGCGGTGTATCACGGAAAGAGCATGGACACATCAATGGGATTGACTCCGACAGAGGGTCTCATGATGGGAACACGCGTAGGCGATGTTGACCCGGGTGCTCTCACATTTATAATGTTGAAGCATAATCTTTCAGCTGCTGATTTGCAAAAGATTATTAATAAAGAGAGCGGTGTACTTGGTATTAGCGAACTTTCGAGCGACATGCGCGAAATTGATGCAGCAATTGAGGCTGGTAATGCTAATGCTAAATTAGCTCTTGATATGTACGAACTTCGTATAATCAAGTATATCGGTGCATATACAGCTGAAATGGGAGGAGTAGACATTATTGTATTTACCGGTGGCGTAGGCGAAAATCAGGCACCTCTGAGATATCGCGTATGTGAGCCATTAGGCTATATGGGTGTCAAAATTGACGAAGACTTGAATGCCCGCACAAGAGGCACAGAGACTGTGATATCAACACCTGACTCTAAGGTAACAGTAATGGTTGTTCCAACAGACGAAGAACTGATGATAGCTAGAGACACAGAATCAATAGTAAAGTAGCATAATAAACATATCGTTATTCAAGCCGCCAATAATGAATATTGGCGGCTAATTTTTTGCTTATAATCTAAAAATCGCAAGATATATAAATATCAAAAAATTGAAGATATAATCGATATTATGTTAAATAGAGTGTGGATATGTTTGAAATTTTTGGTATAATTACCCTCTCTTTATAATCCAAATTAATTATCTGTCGAGTACCTTCTTTTTAATAGTGGCACGCTTCCCGGACTCCTGTTTATTTATCTTTTTGAAAAAACTTAATAGTTGAATAGAGTTTATTTAATTCTCGTGTGTATCAAAAACTGTTCAGATGGTTTTAGATGGAAACGGATTGGAATGAAATAATAAGAAACAATAGGAAATCGTTTTTATTACATCTCTCAGAAATAAGAACTGTGCATACGTGTAACGAATTCTTTTTTACAAAATCATTCATTCAAATACCTTTTACCAGCTAATAAGAATTCTCATTCCCTAAACAGTTCTCCTAAAAAAGAAATTATATTCAAACTTCCTAAAGAGTTTTCGTGTTTTTATTATGGAAAAAGTACAATAGGCGATTTAAACCGTACTTTACAAATGTAAATCACATTAATACTAAAATTACTGATAACGTTTGTAAATATTCAAATTCAGATTAGAGAATTTGCAAATTTCTTTAAAATTACATCTGAAAATTAACCGAAAATTTGTATTATATAAGTAAACGTTACATCTCCAAACACCTGATTTAATATACGAGAATTAGTGGGCTTTTTACCCTTACAAATGAAAATATAAAGTAAAAATGAGATTAAGTATATTTTAACTAATTATATAAATTAATATATGTTAGTATATTAATAGTATTATTTAAAGTATAACTTTAGTTTTTACTTTAATCAGATATTTGTTGGATTCTCATTTGATAATATCGGGACGCGTAAGGATTATTAAAAAATGCAACATTAAGATTAATTCTTAATTTCCTGTATTTACAAAACCAAAACAAAGATATGTTTACAATTATGAATATCTGTATTTACATACGCAAATCAAGAATTTGTAATTTTTAATTTGCAAAATACAATTATTATGATTACATTTGCAAAATAATTTGATTGCTTTTGTTAATTGAAAAAATATGGATGACATTGTTTCACGCCTAAAATCTTATATGGTTCATATCGGACTGCCAAGTACTCAGTTTGCAGACTTTGCAGGAATCCCTCGTCCTACCATTTCTCAAATTATTAATGGGCGTAACAAGAAGATAAGTAACGAACTTATCGCAAAACTTCATGCTGCTTTTCCATCACTAAATGTAATGTGGTTGATGTTTGGCGATGGAGATATGGAAATAAAATCAAATATTAAAACCTCAGAGCCTAAAAAAACGCAAAATATACCAGAACCGGCTACTGATATTTTTGAAAATGAAACTAATAGCAGACCTATTGACGGACTTTTTGCGGATAATATGCAATTACGAAATAGCAATAACGACGAATTCGTAGAAGAAGGTTTAAATGATGACCCTACTGTTACGAATTCAGATGTCCCCTATCCTAACCAAAAAACTCCAGTAAGACGCGAAACGCAGCGAAAAATCTCTTATATTATGGTATATTATAATGATAACACATTTGAGATGTTAACCCCGAATAAGCCATAATGAAATCTTTCTAACAGTGTGAAAACAAAGCATCCAATTAAAAAAGAGTGCCTTTCTGATTTTAGAAAAGCACTCTTTTTTAATATCTGTATTACTCCCCTACTCTAAACTATCCAGTGAAATATCGGATATGGAATCGTATATAGCATCAGCTTTATCGAAGAGAAGTTCTCGCGCAATAGTTGTTGCAAGAGCAATTACTTTGGCTCCGGATCTTCTGCCTGAAAGTAAACCGTTCATAGAATCTTCGAATACCCAACAATCCAAGGGATCAACTCCAAGAGTCTTCGCTGCTATTATATATGGTTCCGGATCGGGTTTCGATTTAGTTACATCCTCGTCGGTTATTACCGCATCGAAATGCTCTTTAAGAGAAGGATATTGTCTCCATAGGTTATCCATCTTCTCATTATTACTACTTGTTACGATAGCACATGGTATGCCCGCAGTATTCAGTTCGTTAATAAATTCTAAAGCTCCGTCGAAAAGAGGATATTTCATACACTTCTCAAAATCCTCTAGAGCTTTTACGATTTCATTTTTTAATTCGTTAGGAATAAAATCATTGAGTATGCGTGTAAGAGTTAAGCCTTTTATCTCTTTCGCAAAATCCTTACCTCCTATTCCATATTCCCGACCTATTCTACTCCAAAACGAGCCATAGGCAGGTTCAGTGTCAACAATTACTCCGTCAAGATCAAACAGCGCGGCTTTCATATCGTAAAATAAATTAATGTTATTCTTTCTGCAAAGATACATAAAAAATCGCTATTTTTTGTGTATCTTTGCAATCAAATATCAAAGTTTAAATTATGCCAAATAAACCTACCTCGTCGCCTACTCTATTAGGCACTGAATCCATAGGGCGGTTGCTCGTGCAGTACTCAGGCCCGGCTATCATTGCAAGTGTCGCAACTTCATTATATAATATAGTAGACAGTATTTTCATTGGCCACGGTGTAGGACCAATGGCGATAGCCGGTCTTGCCATCACCTTCCCGCTTATGAATCTCGTAATAGGCTTCTGCACTCTTATTGCGGTTGGCGGAGCCACGATTAGTTCTATTTTTTTAGGACAGAGAAATTATACCAGAGCAACCGTTACGGTCAATTCAGTTATGGTTCTCTGTCTCATCCATGCTCTTGTATTCGGAACCCTTACTTATATCTACCTCGAACCGATTCTCCATCTGTTCGGTGCAACTAAAGAGACCCTCCTCTACGCGGAAGAGTTTATGAAAGTGATATTAATAGGAACCCCAATAGCCTATGTGTTTATAGGTCTCAATAATATTATGAGAGCAACCGGTTATCCCAAAAAAGCAATGCTTTCTGTTCTTCTTTCAGTTGTTGCGAACATTGTTTTAGCACCAATATTCATATTTAAGTTAGATTGGGGAATTGCGGGAGCAGCCTGGGCCACTGTATGCGGGCAGTCAATAGCATTTATCTGGGTGCTTTATCACTTTATGTCAAAGAAAAGCTTTATTCACTTTGATTTCAAAGTTGGGTTCTTTGAATCTCCAATCGTCAAACGCATTTATGCCATAGGTCTTTCGCCGTTTCTTATGAACTGCTGTGCATGTTTCGTTGTGGTTTTCCTCAACAAATCTCTACTTAGTTATGCCGGAGACATGGGCAATACAGCGGTGGGAGCCTACGGTATCCTTAATCGAACCACTATGTTTTTTGTGATGATAGTGTTTGGCGTAACCCAGGGTATGCAGCCTATCTTAGGTTATAATATAGGAGCGCATAATTGGAAGCGTGTCAAAGAAACCCTTTACAAGGGTATATGGACCGGTGTAAGCATATGCTCAGTAGGCTGGATTCTTACGATGGTAATCCCCGATACCATAGCCAACCTCTTTACAAAGGACACCACTATGATAGATATGGCGCGCAATGGTTTCCGTATCTATTTCGTAATATATCCTGTTGTAGGCGCACAGATAGTAATACAGAATTATTTCCAATCAATAGGCAAACCTAAGATTTCAATATTCCTGTCACTTACCCGACAACTGATATTCTTGCTCCCGATGCTTTGGATTTTACCAAAGTACTTTGGTGTTGACGGAGTATGGGGAAGTATGACAGTGAGTGATGGTCTCGCTTTTATTGTAGCCATAATAGTGCTTTGGCTTACATCTAAAAAATTTGCTAAAGAATACTCAAAGAACGATGCTCAAACAAATACAGCTACGAATAAAGCCTGAAGTGGCTTACCAGGATCTACCCCTGAAAATAGAAGTTTCTACCCTTCTTGACATAGATGTCAATCGCATTAAACAAATAGATATAACCAAACGATCGATTGATGCGAGACAACGTCAAATAATGGTAAACCTCACTATAAACGTCCATATTGACGAAATACATCCTGAGGCTGAAATTTCATCACCGGTATTGTACACTCCTTTGCCTGAAAATGCGCCAAAAGCAATAGTGGTGGGAGCCGGTCCCGCAGGACTATTTGCCGCATTAAAGCTGATCGAATGTGGTGTGTGTCCTATTGTGCTTGAGCGCGGAAAGGATGTTGACTCGCGCCGCCCAGACATGGCAAATATAAGCCGACAAAGTAAGGTTGACCCAGATTCAAATTACTGCTTTGGTGAGGGAGGTGCAGGCGCATTTTCTGACGGGAAACTATACACTCGGAGTAAAAAACGCGGAAGTGTTGAGAAGGTGCTCAATGTGCTTCATCAGCATGGCGCTTCTCACCAGATATTAGTAGATGCCCACCCCCATATTGGAAGTGACAAACTTCCTTCCGTAATTAAAGCTATTCGAGAGACTATAATCCGTTGTGGTGGCGAAGTAAGATTCTCCACTCGCGTCGTGCAACTGATAATCGACGATGGCGAAGTAAGAGGTGTGGTCACTTCATCTGGAGAAAAATTCATTGGACCCGTTATCCTTGCCACGGGGCATTCCGCTCGTGATGTCTACGAGATGCTTTTAGAAAGCGGAATTCAGATAGAGCCTAAAGGTTTGGCTGTAGGTGTGAGATTAGAGCATCCTCAGGAACTCATAGACAAAATATTCTATCATAATCCTAATGGTAGAGGTAAATTTCTGCCTCCCGCAGAATACTCATTACTGACGCGTGTTGATGACAGAGGTGTTTACTCCTTCTGTATGTGCCCGGGCGGTTATATCATTCCAGCAGCGAGTGCGCCTGGACAATTAGTGGTTAATGGTATGTCTCCTTCATCACGAGGTACTCGATGGGCTAACTCCGGTATGGTCGTTGAGATTCTGCCTGAAGACGTCGAAGGCAAGGATCCTTTAAAGATGATGAAGATGCAACAAGAAATTGAGACACGTTTTTTTGAAGACTCAAAAGGTCTTCAAAATGCGCCAGCACAAAGTATGGAGGATTTTGTAAATGGCAAAGATAGCTCCAAGCTTCCAACCACCTCATACACTGCTGGCGTCCACCCCTCCAGAATAGACAAACTCTTGCCCTTGTCTGTGTCCAAGAGGCTAAAGAAAGCTTTCATTGAGTTTGGCAAAAAGCACAGAGGATTCCTAACGAACAAAGCCACGGTCATAGGCGACGAGACACGTACATCCTCACCCGTGAGAGTTACACGAGATAGCGCTACCTTACAGCATATTGCTTTAAAAGGACTCTATCCTTGTGGCGAAGGCGCAGGCTATGCGGGAGGCATAGTTTCTGCAGCCATTGACGGAGACAGATGCGCCGAGGCATTGGCATCAGCTATTAAGGGAAACGATCAAAAGTAAACGCTTGATTGCATTAGAGGACACAATAATGAAGACAAAATCTCTTGCTGAAAAACTTTTGCCGATTTGTACCCCCGATTACACTGACCATGATATTGCCCTACTTGATGATGTGCGCAAGATGCCCTTTGGCAACGATAATGGTGTACTCGAGGATATGGCGGTAATTGTATTCGTCCGTACTGGTGTCATGCAAATATGTATAGATGGAGACAACAAAGAAGTATCATGCCAGCACGTAATGGTATGTCGGCCCGGACACTACCTGTCGCAACCCCTCTATAGTGAGGATTTCAGTGGTCATGCCGTTATCCTCACGATGCGGCATGGTCAAAGCATTCTAAATGTTGCCGGAAATATTTGGGAATATCTTATGAGTATTGATTCAAGTCCGGTAATTGAACTGCCACAGCAAAGCCGCCCTTTATTAAGGCATTATTACACCCTACTCGAACAGGAAGTGCACAACCATAATGACAATATCTTTACTTCTGAAGTTGTCACTTCGGTTCTGGACGCTATGCTGTACAGCATGATAAGTGATCTGAGAAACGAGAAACGATTTCATCATAACGATGTTCACGCCATTGATAAGAGGTATACGGGTTCTTCGCAGTCGCTTATTCTATTCCATAAATTTGTAGACATCTTGATAAGCGAGCATTGTACTGAGAGAAAAATTGAATATTATGCCAAGCGTTTATGCGTAACTCCAAAATACCTCTCCACTATCTGCAAGCAGATAAGTACACGCACAGCTCACGAATGGATATGTGACGCGGTAGTCAACAATATCGAAAACCACTTGCGCAACAGCAGCAAAAGCATAAAGGAAATAGCAAATCAATTTGGATTCTCCACCCTGTCCTTTTTTAGCAAATTTGTAAAAGAGCATTTAGGACAGGCTCCCAGTGCCTTTCGTAAAGGATAGCTACCAGTTTATTGGTGGTAGACCTGGCTTTTATTGTACTGCTTGATTGCCGCTGTGAATATCTTCCAATATTTTTCCAATTTTTTCTCTCCCACACCCAGCACGAGTGCAAATTGCTCTTTTGTTACGGGGCGGCGTCTGGTCATGTCTTCAAGTGTTGCATCGCTGAATACGAGGTATGCAGGCATTCCCGAGCGATCAGCCTCTTCTTTACGTACTTTTTTGAGAATATCAAGAAGTGAGGGCGGAGCCACTTTCTTTGGCGATTCGCTTTTACGCACTGTCCCTTTGTTCGAAGAAGTGGATACATAACGCGTGAACTCTATCTTTTTCTCTCCTTTTAATATTGACATGCCGTAAGGAGTGACAGTAAGTTTTTTTCCTCTGTCATAGTCCATGTCCACTACTCCAAGTTGAAGCATTTGGAGCATATAATAGTTCCACTCTTGTGTGCTTAAATCACGCCCTACTCCATATGTCTTTATTAAATGGTAGCCCTTAGATGTGAGATCGCTTTTTGAAGAACCTCTGAGTATATCTACCGTCATATACATACCAATGTTCTGTCCCGTGCGTAAGATGGCGCTCATCGCCTTTTGAGCCAAAACCGTACCATCGATCTTCATAGGCGGGTGTATACATACGTCGCAGTTACCGCAATCATGAGTCATTACCTCATTGAAATAACTCAACAAGATTCTTCGTCTACACACTCTTGCCTCGGCAAAATCTTGCATGCGGCGCAGTTTTTCCATAGCAAGAGCTTGTTGTCCCGACTCCTCTGCAAAATTTCTGAGGAGAATCACATCTTGCAAAGAATAAAAAAGAATAGCTTCGGCAGGCAGACCATCTCTGCCCGCCCTACCCACCTCTTGGTAGTAGCTCTCAATGTTTCCGGGCATATTATTATGCACTATCCATCGGATGTTGCTTTTATCAATTCCCATCCCGAAGGCTACCGTGGCGCACACCACCTGAGCGTCTCCGTTGATAAATGCTTGCTGAGCGTTATGCCGCATTTCTGCCGACAATCCTGCATGATAGCATACAGCCTTAACCCCGCGATCCAACAGCGACGCGCACACCTTTTCAGCAGTCTTTCTTGAAAGGCAGTACACTATGCCTGAGTCATTACGGTATTTACTTACAAGAGAAAGAATTATATTAATCTTTTTGCTTGACGATGGCGCAGGCATGACATCAAGCGATATATTTGGCCGATCAAAAGATCCGATATAATTATATGGATTGTTGAGACGCAATTGTTTGGCAATATCATCGCGGGTCACTCTGTCGGCTGTTGCGGTTAATGCCATTACCGGAGTGTTCGGATACAATTCCTTTATTTTGCTTAATTCTGTGTACACCGGGCGAAAGTCATGTCCCCACTGGGAAATACAGTGAGCCTCATCTATAGCAAAAAGAGAGATATTGATATGAGATGAAAGACGGGGCAAATCCAAAAGCAGTCGTTCAGGCGACATATACAGTACCTTTATGCGTCCGGCATAAACCTCGTCCATCACACTGCGATTTATGGAGTCATCGATTGTAGAGTTAACTTCCGCAGCGGGTATACCGTTAGAACGAAGCGCCGTAACTTGATCATGCATCAATGCTATAAGGGGCGACACAACAATGGCGCATCCGGGAAGCATAATGGCAGGAATCTGATAGCAAATTGATTTGCCACCGCCCGTTGGCATAAGCACCGTTACGTCTCTGCCGCTTACACATTCAGTGATAATGTCAAGCTGTCCAGTACGAAACTCATTATATCCGTAGAATCTTTTTAGAAATTCCTTTGCGTGAGCTTTGATTTCTTCTCTTGTCATATACAATTATAGCCCCGGTCAGGTATTGGCCGGGGCAAAAGCTTGGTTAAGTTGGTATCAGTTAACGCGGAATCTATCCACACCATCTTTAAGATATGCTACCGACTGACGAGCAGCGGCTATTCCGGCATTGATGTTTGCCTCAGCGGTCTGGGCCCCCATCTTTTTCGGGGTGAAGAATACACGTGCTCCAAAGCGTTCAACCAATTCGTCTGCATTGTCAGGCTTGATGTCAGAAACGTATTTAATGTCCGGACGAAGTTCAAGAGCTTTTGCTAGACCCTCCTCGTCAATCACTTCTTTACGCGCAGTATTGATCAACACACCGTTCTTAGGCATAATAGAAATCAGGTCATATCCAATTGATTTCTTAGTCTCGGGTGTAGCAGGAATGTGGATGGACACGTATTGGTTGTTGCGATAAAGATCCTCAACTGAATGAACCGGCTTTACTCCGGCTTCCAGCATAGCTTCATCCTTGCAGTACGGGTCAAGCGCACTTACTTCCATGCCAAATCCTTTGGCGATACGTGCCACATTACGACCTACCTGACCAAAAGCTTGTATACCAAGAGTTTTATCCTTTAGTTCTGTACCTGATGTGCCGTTGTATTGGTTGCGTATCATCATTACCGCCATACCAAACACGAGTTCGGCAACTGCATTTGAATTTTGTCCGGGAGTGTTCTCTATCACTACATTGTGGGCTGTGGCGGCTGCGAGGTCAATATTGTCATAACCGGCTCCGGCACGTACAACTATCTTGAGCTGTTTTGCTGCGTCAAACACCTCGTTGTCTACAATGTCTGATCTTACTATCAAAGCGTCAGCATCAGCCACAGCATCCAACAGCTGCTGTTTTTGATTATATTTTTCCAGCAGAGCCAACTCGACTCCGGCTTCGTCTGCCACCTTTTTTATGCCATCAATAGCCACAGCAGCAAATGGCTTCTCGGTAGCTACAAGTATCTTCATAAATGTGTATATTAATTGTGTTTAGTAATTAATAATGTAGAATCACAATTATTTCACTTCAGCAGTTTCTTTATATCAATGCTTGTTTTGGAAATCGTTCATTGCGTCAATAAGCACCTTCACACTCTCCATTGGCATAGCATTGTAAAGAGAAGCACGGAATCCGCCAACAGAGCGGTGGCCCTTGATACCAACAATTCCACGAGCAGTTGCGAAGTCCACAAAGTCCTTTTCAAGCTCTTTGTATTCGGGCTTCATTACAAAGCAAACATTCATGATTGAACGATCTGCGGGGTCTTTAACAGTGCCTTCAAACATTTTGCTTGAGTCGATAGCCTCATATAGAGCACCCGCTTTATCAAGGTCAAGTTTTTCAAGCACCTTGATTCCGCCAAGTTCTTTATAATATTTAAGAGTCTGGAGAGCAGAGAATATTGGCAATACAGGGGGAGTGTTAAACATTGAGCCTTTCTTCACATGAGTGCGGTAGTCGAGCATAGTGGGTATTGTGCGATCCACATGTCCAAGAGCGTCTTCACGAATAATCACGATGGTTACACCCGCCGGAGCAAGGTTCTTTTGAGCACCAGCATAAATTGCATCATACTTGGACACGTCGACAGGACGAGAGAAGATATCAGAGCTCATATCGGCCACAAGACGACAGGGCACTTCGGGATCTACGCGTGTTTCCGTGCCATAGATTGTATTATTAGATGTGTAGTGGAAGTAGTCAGAGTCGGCAGGAACAACGTAATTTTTAGGTATATAGTTATAGTTTGCGGCCTCAGATGAAGCCACTACATCCACGTCGCCAAACAGACGAGCTTCCTTAATTGCGTTGTGTGCCCATGTGCCTGTATCGATATAAGCAGCTTTCTTTGACAGAAGGTTTAAAGGAATCATGCAGAACTGC
>CAZJKZ010000010.1:51995-61728 GCA_964546885.1 uncultured Bacteroides sp. | reverse complement strand
GTGTGCCCATGTGCCTGTATCGATATAAGCAGCTTTCTTTGACAGAAGGTTTAAGGAATCATGCAGAACTGCATTGATGCGCCGCCGCCAAGCCAGAGTACAGAGTAACCTTCAGGCACTTCAAGAAGTTCCTTTACAAGAGAGGAGGCTTCGTCGATTACAGCCTGGAATTCCTTGCTGCGATGTGAAACTTCGAGAATTGACAGACCTGTACCGGCGAAGTCAATCACAGCGTCAGCTGTATTCTTGATGGTGTACTGGCTCAGAATCGAAGGACCAGCGTAGAAATTATGTTTCTTCATAATCCGAAGTTTTAATTAAATGAATCCTGTTGTTTTAGATTTCCTTTATATTATGGTATTAATTTTGGTAGAACGCGCTTTGATGGTTTTGCCCTCTTAGCGCACTGCAAATATAGAGAATTATATTAAATCAACCAAATATTGCAAGCACAAAAAATTCTATCAGAGAAAAAACACGCAAAATTGAAAAAAAATCAAAAAAAATTCATTTTCTCAAATCTTTTTTTGATTTGCGTTGTTATAAGGATAAAAGTTATGAACAAAAGATTATTCTAACATAATTAAATTATTAGTAATATGAAGAATTTTAATATTATCTTAGCTGTAATCGGCGGTGCAATTGCCGGCGCAGCAGTAGGCTTGCTCCTCGCTCCCAATAAGGGTGCTGACACTCGTGAGCAAATCAAGGACTTTATCAAGGACAAATGTCCCAAAATCAAGAGTAAGAAGCTCAACGAGCTCGCCGACCGTATCGCTGAAGAAATAGAGGAAGCTTAATCATGAAGTACTTGTATGCATTTCTCGGTGGAGCCATAGTTGGCGCAGCCGCATCAATTCTGTTCGCTCCTGAAAAGGGAGAGGATATCCGTGAAGAAATAAAGAGTGTTCTTCGTAAACACGGCTTGTTAAAAGGTTCTGAAATGGATGAGCTCGTAGAGCAGATTGCCACTCAGATAGAATCAGAGATTGAATAAGAGTAAAATCCCCTCCGTCAATCTTGTAGAACAAATACACGTGGATTGGCTTGTATTGATTTTACTCGCCAATCTGCGTTTTTCATCTTTTATTTATGGCTGAAAATTCCAACAAAAAAACTAATCTCTTTGAATCAGGGAAAAAGCTATTGACGATGTATGTTGAAAATATTCGACTTACTTCGGCCGAAAAGCTTACAGTCCTGTTTTCATCGGTCGCACTTTTCGTCACGGCTTTTGTCCTGGGCATAATAGGCATGATTTTCATATCTATCGGACTTGCAAGCATGCTCGAGGACTACATAGCGCCATTCTGGTCCTATTTCATTATAGCGGCTGTATTTCTTTGTATAGTTGTGATTCTGTTTGTTTTCAAGACTCAGATTATCATAAACCCTATAGCGCGTTTCGTATCAAAATTACTTATTGACCCGCCATCAAATAAAATATGACCTCTATGGACACTTCAATGCAAAAAGAATGGAAAGGATACACCCTTGATGAAATCAGGATCAGGCGCATAATGTGCCTTACACGTATCGAGCTCGAGAGATCTAAATTAATGACGGCTACTCAAAGTTACACCAACGTGGGAAGTCGTCTCTCCTCTGTACCAATAGTAGGCAAATTATATAGTGCTCTTGACTATATCGACTATGCCACTTTAGCATTTAACATCGTCAAAAAAGTGATGAAGATTTTCCGACACAGAAAAAAATAAATGTTTTACCCATTCAGAGACACCATTTATGAATGACTATTATGATGTACGAATTGACGTACAGCCATGCTGTGAGGATATTACCGACTATATAGCAGCCTTGCTTGCAGATATAGGTTATGAGAGTTTCGTACCGGACACTCATGGATTGAACGCTTTCGTAAAAGCAGAGTTATACGATGCGGAAAAGTTAAATGAAGTGATCAATACAGATGTACCTTTTGAATGCAACTGTACTTTTGAAGCTAATTTTGTCCCGGGGCAGGACTGGAATGTCGAATGGGAGAAAAATTATTTCAAACCAATAGTGGTGGACGATCAATGCGTGATTCACGGGTCGTTTCATAAGGATATCCCTTCTCTCAAATATGACATCTTGATAGATCCAAAGATGGCTTTTGGAACAGGCCATCATGCCACTACATCCCTCGTAATTTCAGAATTGCTAAAAATGCCTCTTGAAGGAAAGACAGTGATAGATATGGGCACCGGCACAGGTATACTTGCTATTCTGTCTGCCATGCGTGGAGCAACACATGTGTTCGGGGTTGAAATTGACGGGTTCGCTTATGAAAACGCTCTTGAAAATATCAAAATTAATTCACATCCCGAAATCAAGATACTTAATGGCGATGCTACCATGCTCGCACAGTTGCCGAAAGCTGATTTATTCGTTGCGAACATTAATCGTAATGTAATTATAGCAGATTTAAATTTATATGCCGATCATCTGAAATCAGGCGGCGATATGATATTAAGCGGTTTCTACGAACACGATGTGCCGATGATTATGCAACACGCCGCCACACTCTCGTTCCACGAAGTAGGACATACTATTAAAGGTGAGGGCTGGACGTGTCTGCATTTGCGTAAGTGTTGATAGCCTATTTTTTTGAGGAGAGAGAGGACATAAGGCCTATAAGTTCTTGCCGGATTGCCTTGAGCCGTTGGATAGTCTCATATCGCTTACTCACACCTGCATGATTATGTTTTATCATCTCTTGAGCCACATCAATTTTTATTCCACGCTCTTTTACAAGATAATTTACCAGCCTGATTTTCTCCATATCGGATGCACTGTATAGACGTGTCCCCTTTTCGGTGCGCTTGGGTTTAATGATTGTGAACTGACTTTCCCAAAAGCGCAGTGTTGACATAGGTATGCCGAGTAGGTCTGATACCTCGCGTATCTTATAGTATTTCTTGTCGAATTCTTCCATAAAAAGATAGATGCAAAATTAGAAAGCAAAGTTACAACATTTTTTCAACAGTACGTTATTTATCATGATAATAGACTTTAACGAAATTCCGGAAACCATCAATTATGGATTCAAGGGTGGTGACCTGACAGCCAACATGCGTGTATTTGACGACGGCTTCCACAAGATTATGAAAATCCGACTCGAGCCCGGAGCCTCTATCGGAGAACACACCCACACCGATAACTGCGAAATCATGTATTGTATCTCCGGTCATGGTAAAGCGGTGTGTGATGGAGTAGAAGAGATTTTGAAGCCGGGTAAATCACATTATTGTCCTAAAGGATGTACTCATACATTGCGTAATGCCGGGAACGAAGATTTAGTGATTTTTGCAGTTGTAGGATAAAATGCGGAAATTCATTGTTACGGCAGATGGTATATTCAAATTCGGAGATGTGAATATGCACAAGGATCTTCTCGTTCCTGCCGAAGCTTGCATAGGCGGTGGAGAATATGAGTTCGACTATCTTAGCTCCAAAATGTCTTTATGGGGCAAGTCATACGATTTCGGAAGTGTAAAATGGTCGTTTATTGACAAGTTATTACTGCCTGAATGCTTGCGAGGCATAGACATCGACTATTGCGAACTGCCGATCTCGGATTTTGTGGAGTCAATAGGTTATTACTGATCAATTGGCAACTCAGAAACTACAAAGTTGCTGCCTCCCACAAAGACAAAAACGTCTTCTCCGCTGTCAGCCAAAGCAGCTGCAAATCCAGAAGCAACGTCAGGAAAGGCTCGTCCATTGAGGTTGTTATCTGCTGCCAATGACATTAACTCCTCAGAAGCTCTACCGCGTTTTACCGAGGGCGTGACGAAATAGTACTCTGCATTTTTTGGCAGAATAGCGAATATTGGTGTTACATCTTTGTCGCTGACAAAACCTAACACTATTCGAAGTCTTTTCGTCTCTCCAATTCTGCATAACTTCTCAGAAAGGTATCTCCACGCACCGATATTATGCCCCGTATCACATACAATCTCCGGATTTGATTTTTTTATATGCATCCATCTGCCCATAAGATGAGTGGATTCTTGCACATTTCCGAGACCTTTCTTAATGGACTCCAGATTGACTTCTTTTATTTGCGACAACGCATGCATTATTGTATTTATGTTCTTGGCTTGAAATTCTCCGACTAAATCACACACAATATTCTCTGCGCCAGAGTCTGATTTATCAGATGGCAATGAAAACACATAATGTCCTTCTTCATCAAATCTAAATGATAGAGGCGTATCCTCTGCAAATATTATTGGTGCTTCGGTCACATTCGCTGTATCTTCAAACACCTTTCTTACATTTCCTTTAGCCTCTCCTATCACTACAGGAATCCCCGGCTTAATTATACCGGCTTTTTCTTGTGCAATAGCTTCTTCGGTATTACCCAAAAGGCCTGTGTGATCGAGCGAAATATTAGTAATCACTGAAAGTATTGGGGTGATAATATTAGTTGTGTCAAGTCTTCCGCCAAGTCCGACCTCTATAACAGCATAGTCTACGTCGCACTTACTAAAATAGTCGAAAGCCATTATCGTTGTCAGTTCAAAAAAGGAGGGTCTTACATCAAGATTCATCATCTTGAATCTTTCCACAAAATCAATAACAGCTTCTTCTGTAATTTTCTCACCGTTAACTCTTATACGTTCACGAAAGTCAAACAGGTGCGGTGATGTGAAAAGGCCTACATTATATCCTGCCGCCATTAGCACTGAAGCTATAGAGTGGGAGGTGCTTCCTTTGCCATTTGTACCTGCTACATGAATTGATTTAAATGCTTTATGTGGATTTCCAAAAGCTTCAGAAAGCAGATAGGCAGTTGTCAGTCCGGGCTTGTAAGCACCCGGACCTATCACCTGAAAAACAGGAAGCTGGTTGAAGAGATAGTCAATTGTGGATTGGTAATTCATGACAATCTAAATTTAGAAAATAAGCCAACCGGCAAAACCAGCCAGAATTATGATCAAAATGGGATGAATCTTTGTAAAATATACGATACAAAACGATGCGGCGCAAATACATATGCTTATCGTCACATCGTTAGATGTGTGTCCAAAATTGTCAGCGTTCATCAATAGCATTGCAGCTGAAGCAATCATGCCGACTACAACCGGCCGCAGACCCGAAAAGACACCTTTAACGATAGCGTTTTCTCTATGTTTATGAATATAGTGGCTCGTATACAACACTAAGAGGAATGATGGTACAACTACAACTAAAGTACATAATATAGATCCTAGTATTCCCCAAATGGGATCGGCGAACATTGGATTTTCATGACCAGGCACCACATATCCAATGTAGGTGGCCGAGTTGATGCCGATAGGTCCGGGAGTCATCTGTGAAATTGCCACTATGTCAGTAAATAGCTTTTCCGTTATCCATCCGTTACCAACTATTTCATTTTCTATTAAGGCAAGCATAGCATAGCCGCCGCCAAAACCAAATAAGCCTATCTTCAGATAGCTCCAAATGAGTTTAAGATATATCATTGCTTATTTATTTTCATTGCATGAGTGTATACCAACGCACCCCCTACTCCTCCTATTAAAATCCAAAGAATCGGGTTGGAAATAACGGGCAGTTTTGACCATATCGTAATTGCGACAATCACCGGAATCATCGCTGTCTTCCAGTTGAGTTTTGCCGATTTTGCTGAAGATATTACCGGAGCTATGATAAGAGCAACAACGGCCGGACGAATACCTTTGAATATCGCCGAAAGCGTATGATTGTTATTTATAAGATCCGGAGTGAGAAAAATTGCTATGAACAAGATGATTAGAAATGAGGGTAAAATGGTGCCTAATGCGGCACAGATACTACCTTTTTTCCCTTTAATATTATCACCCACAGCAACAGCTATATTGACAGCAAGAATGCCAGGCAGCGCTTGCACCATGGCAAGAAGGTTGAGAAATTCCTCCTTCTCAACCCAATGGTGTTTAGTCACAATTTCTCTTTCAATAATCGAAATCATAGCCCACCCACCGCCAAACGTGAACGCTCCTATTTTGAAGAAAGTTATGAATAGATTAAAAAGCATTATGTAAAAGGCTTATGTAAAATATTGTGATAAAGGGTGGCACGGAACCACCCTTTTTTATTATTTTTTCAAAGCTGCGATTGAAGCTTGAATATTTGCTATTTTCGCAGTGGCGTCTGACAGCTTCTTTCGTTCTCGTTCCACCACAGCTTCGGGGGCCGAAGATACGAATTTTTCGTTTTGGAGTTTTTTCTCAATTCCATTCTTGAATCCTTGAAGATGTGTAAGTTCCTTATTGAGTTTTTCAAGTTCTGCCTCCACATCAATATTGGCACTCAGAGGTACATTGTACTCCGTCGTGTCCACCATGAACGAAGCAGCCGCAGGATCTTTTTCTGCATCAACATTTACTGCATCAAGATTGGCGAGCTTTTCTACAATACTTTTCGCCGGAATATCCTTATTGCCTATTACATTAAGAGTCAATGGCTCTTTATTGGGTATATTCTTTTGAGCACGCACACCTCGTACACCCGTCACAATTCCCTTAGCAATCTCCATATTATCGATTAGCTCCTTATTATATGATTTTGCCGAAGGAAGAGAAGCGTACATTATTGATTCCCCTTCTTTTCGATCAGCCATATGCTGCCAAAGCTCCTCAGTGATAAAGGGCATGAAAGGATGAAGCATGCGAAGAAGAATATCGAAATATTTCTGTGTAGCCTCAAAAGTTGCGTTATCAATCGGGTGTTGGTAGGCAGGTTTAACCATCTCAAGATACCATGAAGAAAATTCGTCCCAGAAAAGACGGTATATCACCATGAGAGCTTCGTTGATACGGAATTTCCCGAAAAGATCTTCCACTTCTTCAAGAGCTTGATTGATTTTCGCATCAAACCACTCTATTGCCAGGCGTGAGTTCTCTGGTTGGGGAATAGTGGTATCCACCTGCCAACCCTTCACAAGACGAAAAGCATTCCATATCTTATTGCAGAAATTTCGTCCCTGCTCTACAAGCTTATCATCGTACATGATATCATTTCCCGCAGGAGCTGCGAGAATAAGGCCCATACGAACTCCATCCGCCCCGTATTTTTCTATAAGTTCAAGGGCGTCCGGAGAGTTTCCAAGCATCTTGGACATCTTACGGCCTATATTATCACGTACAATACCGGTGAAATATACATTGTCGAAAGGCTTGTTTCCTTCATATTCGTATCCGGCCATTATCATTCGTGCCACCCAGAAAAATATTATATCGGGGGCTGTTACTAGCGTGGCTGTTGGGTAATAATATTTGATTTCTTCATTGCCCGGATCCAAAATGCCGTTGAAAAGCGAGATTGGCCACAACCAACTTGAGAACCATGTGTCAAGAGCGTCTGGATCCTGACGCAGATCGTCAAGGCTAAGTTGAGGCATATCACTTTGGTTACGAGCAATTTCCAAAGCCTCCTGAGATGATTCTGCCACAGCTATCTGTTCAACGCCGTCTTTATCTGTATAGTAATATGCTGGAATCCTATGTCCCCACCACAATTGGCGGCTTATACACCAATCCTGGATATTTTCCAGCCATATGCGGTAGGTCGTTTTGTATTTATCAGGCACGAACTTAATGGAATCGTCCATCACCGGTCCAAGAGCAATGTCAGCAAAATGCTTCATCTTAATGAACCACTGGAGCGAAAGACGAGGCTCGATAGGTGTCTTTGTGCGTTCAGAGCATCCAACCTTGTTCTCATAATCTTCAATTTTCTCCATCAATCCTGAGGCTTCAAGATCGGAGGCAATCGCTTTGCGCACATCAAATCGATCCATACCTACGTACATTCCGGCTATTTCTGCCACAGTGCCGTCTTCGTTAAAGATATCTATTGATTCAAGATTATGGTTTTTGCCGAGCATATAGTCATTTTTGTCGTGCGCCGGAGTCACCTTAAGACAGCCGGTTCCGAACTCAACATCTACATAGCGGTCTTCAATTACAGGTATTACTCTGCCAACAAGTGGCACTATCACCTTCTTGCCTTTGAGCCACTGGTTCTTAGGATCTTTGGGATTGATGCACATTGCAGTATCACCCATGATAGTTTCAGGACGAGTGGTGGCAACAACTGCATAACGCCTGCCATTAGCGTCGCGATGCACTATTTCTCCTTCCTCACCTGTTTCGCCAGACATATCGTCATCGGCTACATAATATTTAAGGTAATAAAGCTTGGAGTGTTCGTCGATATAAAATACTTCATCATCGCTGATTGCAGTACGGTTCACAGGATCCCAGTTGACCATACGCAAACCTCGATATATCAAACCTTTGTTATAAAGATCGCAGAATACTCTTATTACACTTTTTGAGCGTATTTCATCCATCGTGAACGCAGTGCGTGTCCAGTCGCATGACGCGCCAAGTTTTCGAAGCTGCTTTAGGATGATACCTCCGTGTTTGTTAGTCCATTCCCATGCATGCACAAGGAACTCTTCACGAGTGAGATCCGTCTTTTTTATACCTTCAGACGCAAGCTTCTGGATCACCTTGGTCTCTGTAGAGATTGAAGCGTGGTCAGTGCCTGGTACCCAAAGCGCGTTTTTTCCTAGCTGGCGGGCTCTGCGCACGAGGATATCCTGTATAGTATTGTTTAGCATGTGCCCCATATGAAGGATACCTGTTACATTTGGCGGCGGTATCACAATGGTATAGGGTTCGCGATGATCAGGAACGGATCTGAAAAGTCCGTTTTCATCCCAGTATTTATACCATTTATCCTCAACTTCGGCAGGACTGTATTTTGATGCTAATTCTTCCATTATATAATAAAGTATTATTTCAGACTATTATCAATAACTAATTTCTATTTTTTGAATTGTCTTAATATCTGTGCAGATTTTTCCTTTGCGACCTCAATGTTTTTTGCCTCATCAGTTGACACATCGCATTGCGATTTGGGAGGTATTATAAGTCGCAGACCGGACATTACATTATTGGGATTCTTTATCTTGCTCTTGTTGGCCTCGTAGATATACACCCAGTATTCTTTATTCTTATAATGCTTTTGAGAAAGTGATATAAGGTCGCTCCCCGGACTTACTACATCATAGACGGGTTCGGCTTTTTTATCATTTTTTGTTTCAGCTAAGGGCTTGTCCTCAACTTTAGGTGAATTTTCAACTTCCTTAACTTCCTCCTTTATCTCTTGAACCTCTTTACTTTTATTAGATTCGGCAGCTTGAGGCTCTACCATATCCTCGGTTGCATCAGAGAGGTCTACTATAGTTGTGTCCTCATCTTCTGTCGTGTCTAAAGGTATTACTTCTAACACCGTTTCTGGGGGTATAATAGCATTAGTAGTCGCACGTCCTCTAATATAGTCATGACCAAAATAGCCAAAACCAAGGCCTACCAACAGGCCTACGATAAAGAAAAGTGAGATTGTGAACCAAGGAAACTTCGATACTCCTTCTTCCTCATCTTCCACATCTTCTTGATCATAGTCGTCTATATCATTATTTGTTGTAGTTTGATAGGATTCTGCATTTTCGTTTTGTGGAATCTCTGTCTGCTCTTCTGCCTTAGCCGCAACCGCAGATTTCTCAACATCTTCAACATTGTCTTCCATTACGCCAAAAGGCTTGTCTATTTCTGCAGCATCCTCATATTCATTAGAGGCTGCTTCAACAACATCGGATTCTTCTGTTACTTCCGACTCTTCTTCCAGAGTTGATTCTTCAGATATTTCCGGCTCTTCAACAGCATCGGAT
>CAZJKZ010000010.1:0-51895 GCA_964546885.1 uncultured Bacteroides sp. | reverse complement strand
TTCTTCAGATATTTCCGGCTCTTCAACAGCATCGGATTCTTCTGATACTTCCCGCTCCTCTTCCGGAGTCGGTTCTTCAGATATTTCCGGCTTTTCATAAGTTGCGGATTCTTCTAATTCTTCCGGCAGTTCAGAAATTGCATCAATATTCTCCTGTGCTGTCTCCTCTATCAGCTCATCATCTTCCGGTTCTGAAATTTTAGTAATGACCTCTTCAGATGTATTGTTTGAGTTATTGCCTATCTCTTCTATAGCTTCTGTAGAGATACCATCAGCGAGTTGTACAGGCTCGAAAAATAAAAATGGAGCATTAATCGCATCGGATATCTCCTTATCCGGTAAGAATTCCACTTTTATTTTATTATCGATAACTACCTTGCTAAATGAGCCAAGGCTCTTGATATTCACAGTGCCATCTGCTTTAAGGGCTTCGCCAATCATCGATGTCAAATCTGAAATAAATGACTGAGCTGTATTTATGTCAACCGATGCCGCTTCTGCCAAAAGAGATGTTAGTTTCGGCAATGTGATAATACTATTCATTTTTCAGATTTTTTTTAAGCATAGATCCAGCAACAAACTGCAAAGAGACACATGGTGGAATAAGTATGCGTTTGCCGGTTTCGGGGTCAATAGTAATTTTTTCCTGTTTTTTCATGGCAACAAAGTTGCCAAAGCCGGGAATAGCTATAGTATCAAGGTCAGCTGCTTTGCTACGTAATACGTCAGCAAATGCAGCTACCAAGTCCTGTGTTACTTTTGTCTCGCAATTCATTTGCTTTGAAAGATGCGAGATGAAAGTCTTGTTGTCCATAAAGCGGGAGATTATTCCTTGGAGGAAATTAATAATTGCGCGCGATGATTACACGGCGAGCCGATGGTTTACCGGTGACCATACATACACCAGGGGTCTCGTCGCCGTCAAGAGGAATACAGCGTATTGTTGCTTTAGTCTCCTCTTTAATGCGCTCTTCCGTTTCTGTTGTGCCATCCCAATGGCAGAGGAAGAAACCTCCCTTTTCGACGTTGGCCTTGAAATCGTCATATGAGTCACATACGTAGGTCTGGGAATCACGCATTTTCTTTGCACGCTCAAAAAGGTTGCGCTGGATGTCTTCAAGTTCGTTCTTTATGTGTTCGGCTATTCCTTCCAGAGGATGTGTTTCTTTTTCGAGAGTATCGCGGCGCATGAGTTCAACGGTGTCGTTCTCAATATCACGTGCTCCGATTGCCAAGCGAACGGGAACACCTTTAAGTTCGTAATCAGCAAATTTGAATCCGGGACGCTTGTTGTCAGCGTCGTCGTATTTTACGCTTATACCCATTGACTCAAGCTGTGCCACTATGGGCATAACGGTGTCAGTCACCTTTTGAAGCTGTTCCGCATTCTTATATATAGGTATGATCACTACTTGAATAGGCGCGAGATGTGGTGGAAGCACAAGGCCGTTGTCGTCAGAGTGCGTCATTATCAAAGCACCCATAAGTCGGGTGGAAACGCCCCATGAATTCGCCCACACATATTCAGGCTTGTTTTCTTTGTTGGCGAACGTTACGTCAAATGCTTTGGCAAAGTTCTGACCAAGGTTGTGCGATGTTCCGGCCTGCAGAGCTTTACCGTCCTGCATCATTGCCTCGATAGTGTATGTGTTTAGCGCACCGGCGAATCGCTCATTTGCTGTTTTAACACCTTTTACCACAGGCATTGCCATATACTGTTCTGCAAACTGGGCGTATGTGTTAATCATCATCACGGTCCGTCTTTCCGACTCTTCAGCTGTGGCGTGTGCGCAGTGTCCTTCCTGCCAGAGGAATTCTGATGTGCGGAGGAACATGCGAGTACGCATTTCCCAACGCATTACGTTGGCCCATTGATTGATAAGCAATGGAAGGTCACGCCAGCTGTGTATCCAGTTCTTGAACGTACCCCAAATAATTGTTTCTGATGTGGGACGAACTATCAGTTCCTCTTCAAGGCGTGCCTCCGGATCCACTACTACCCCCGTTCCATTAGGGTCGTTTTTGAGGCGGTAGTGGGTCACTACTGCGCACTCTTTTGCAAAGCCCTCAACATGTTCGGCTTCGCGGCAAAGAAACGATTTAGGTATAAGAAGAGGGAAATAAGCATTTTGCACTCCGGTTGCCTTAAACATTTTGTCAAGAGTCTGCTGCATTTTCTCCCATATAGCATAGCCATAGGGCTTAATAACCATACATCCGCGTACTGCCGACTGTTCGGCGAGATCGGCCTTCACTACAAGTTCGTTGTACCACTGCGAGTAGTTGTCGCTGCGTTTAGTGAGTCCTTTAAGTTCGATTGCCATTATTCTTAATGTTTTTGATTTTTCCTGTTTTGTTGACAATATTGTGCAAAATTACTAAAAAAAAATCATCCATACAATTTAGTTAAAAAAATTATGCATAACTTTGCGGCATGAAACAGAAACGTCTTCTTTTAATAGTAAATCCGATATCCGGTACCAGAGACAAAGAGAAACTGGTGCCCCAGCTCGAAGCAAAGCTTTCTGAGAAGAATTTTGAAGTGGTGGTGCGCTACACAAAGGCTAAAGGTGATGCATTTGAGTTTGCTCGTCAGGCGTTGACTGACGGATTCGATGTTGTCTGTGCTTGTGGTGGTGACGGCACAGTCAATGAGATTGCAAGTGCCTTGTGTAATACGGATATGCCCTTAGCTATTATCCCTTCTGGGAGTGGCAATGGACTGGCCCGACATATAGGTCTAGGCATTGACGAACTAGCGGCAATCGACATTATTGATTTTGAAAATGTGTGTAAATGCGACTATGGCGAGGTTAACGGCGACAAATTTTTCTGTACGTTTGGCACCGGATTTGATGCTGCCGTGGCAAAAAAATTTAATGAAGAGTCAACACGCGGAAAGACCACCTATATTAAAGATGCGTTTTTAGAGTTTGCGAAATATCGTCCGCAAGAATACACTGTGACTATCGATGAGGCGTATACTTTTGAAATTAAAGCATATCTTATAGCTGTGTGTAATGCCTCACAATATGGCAACAATGCCTTCATTGCTCCAGGAGCATCGATTACAGACGGAGTGTTCGACGTGATAATCATAAAGGATGCGCCACATCTACAGACCCTCCTTGCCGGATTAGATATGCTTACAGGATGCTTGCCTAATAATAAGCAAATTGATATTATCCGATGCGCCAAAGTGGATATTACTCCGAAAGATGATGATAGCCACGTCCATCTCGATGGCGACCCCTATCCTACAGCTCCAGAATATCACATAAGGATTTTCCCGGCCAAACTTCATCTTTTCACCAATCCAAAAAAGAAGAAGTTCACACCTTTCATCACCCCGATTGACTGTATGGTAAAAGATTTATCAGTCAATATATCCCGACTTTTCGAATAGATTCTTTAAAAAATTCTAATAAAAAAGAATGACACTATCCCTCCCCATAAGCGGGAAGATTAGTGACATTCTTTTTGAGGATTGCACAAACTTATTTTTCTGCCTGTTGCGCTAATTCGATGTGCTTTTTTGAGATTTCTGACAGCTTTTTCAGACTTTCTTCTGAATTTGCTGCCAATACACCGGATGGTGAGAAGAAATCGAGTTGACCTCCATCAGGTCGGCATAGATATCCTCCAGCTTCTTCCACGATCAACGAAGCGGCTGCAAAATCCCAAGGACTCAGTACGTACTCAAAATACAACTCCGTTCTCCCCATTGCGAGATAGCACAGTTCTGGTGCCGCAGCCCCAAAACGTCGCACGTCATTAATTTGCATAAAGGCCGCTGTGATTATATTGGAGCATAGAGTTGTATATTCCTTACGGTAAACGGGAAGGGCTGTGCTTAATATAGAATTTGCGAAAGGGCGGTCAGACACATGGATTCTTTTTTCACCGAGCCACGCTCCTTTGCCACGCTCAGCCCAAAACATTTCGCCTGTACGAGGCAGATACACCACCGACATTTCAATTTTGCCGTCATGCCATAAGCCAACACATATAGCACACTGCGCTATGCCTCTTGCATAATTGGCAGTTCCGTCAATTGGATCTATTATCCATATGTACTCATGAGAAAGGTCGTGAGCGTCTTCTTCCTCACACAAAAAACCGCATCCCGGCATCAACTTTGCTAGAGAAGAACAAAGAAAGTCCTGAACAGCTACATCAGATGAAGTCACAATATTCTCTGAACTGCCTTTCTCAGTTATGTCAAATGTATCAGTAAGCATGAGGCTTGAAGCCTCATGCACTACATCTCGAAGATCGTCTATAGTCATACCAAGCACTTATCTAGCTCCGCTATAATCTTATCTTTGTCCATGTGCTGCCCGATAAATACTATCTTCTGCATGCGGTCTCCGTAAGTATCGTCCCAATCATGTGCTAATCCGGGATCTTCAAGCATAAACTGTTCGAGTTCTTCTTTCGGAGCTGTAGCATACCAAAGTCCTGACTCTGTTAGCTTTTTCTGTTTTCCGGCCTGTTCGAATATGTAGGACATATCCTTATTTTGCTCGAAATAGCACACGCCCTTTGAACGAATTATATTTTTTGGCCAGTCGCTTCCGGCGAAATTATCAAATTTGTTGAGATCAAACGGACGGCGACGGTAATAAACGAAAGTGCCTATGCCGTATTCTTCAACCTCGCCTCCCTCATGGTGGTGGTGATGGTGATGTCCGTGGTCGTGATCTTCATGGTCATGATGATGATGTTCAAGTTCATCTTCGTGATGATGCTCATCTTCGTCCTCATCATTATCAATGAGGTTCTCAAGTTCGCGTACCCAAGTAGCAGAAGTTGCCACTTCTTCAAAATCGAAAAGATGGGTATTTATCAGAAGATTAATATCAACGTTGGCATAATCACATTCTATCATTCGGGCTTTCGGCTGGATAGCGCGAATGATTTTTCGGATTCTAAGCATTTGGTCAGCGGAAATTTCCGAAGCCTTATTGAGGAGAATGATATTACAGAATTCAATTTGTTGGATTATTAGATTCTCGATATCTTCTTCATCGATATTATCACGTTGCAAATCCTCACCGCCTTCAAACTCATCTGTTAATCGAAGTACATCTACAATTGTGCATATACAGTCCAGACGAGGCGCACCGTAATTTTCAACTATATCAGGCATATTTCTCATAGAGCATATTGTCTGTGCTATAGGTGCCGGTTCGCAAATACCGCTTGCTTCGATTACTATATAATCAAAACGCTTCATTTCCAAAAGGTCGCATATCTGCTTTACAAGATCCATTTTCAGTGTGCAGCATATACAACCGTTTTGCAATGCAACTAGGCTATCGTCTTTCTTGTCTACTATGCCACCTTTCTGAATCAGGCTGGCATCAATATTCACCTCGCCTATATCGTTAACTATTACAGCGAATTTTATGCCTCGTTCATTGGTAAGAATGTGGTTGACAAGAGTTGTCTTACCGCTTCCGAGATAACCGGTCAGCAATAATACCGGGGTCTCTTTATGTTTCATAATCAGTTTAAATTAAAATATTTAATTAATATTACAATTCAAAAGGTGTTTCTCGAATATCTATTTCATCTGTCTCAACCTGCGGCATTATATTTGCGCCACGCATCCAGCGGTTGCGCCAGAAGGTTATCAAAAACGCTATGCCACGCACACACAATTCTATGCACATTGCCAACCATACGCCATTCAGCCCCATTACTGGAGCAAGAAGGGCTGCGAGCGACAAACGTACCACCCATATAGAAACAAGGTTGATGCAAGCAGGCACCAGTGTATATCCGGCTCCAACCATCACGCCGTAAGCTACAATTGAAGCAGCAAACATCGGTTCAGCAAAAGCTTCTATCCTCAAAGCTCCTGTACCAAGACTCCTTACTGTTAAATCCGGAGTGAAAAGGCTCATCATTAACGGGGCACCAAACCACATTATTACACCCATAAGAGTCATAACCGCTATACCCAACCCAATTGTGATTTTACCAAAACTGTTTGCCATATCTTTACGTCCTGCTCCAAGGCTTTGTCCCACAAGTGTAGTAGCAGCATCAGCAATTCCGTATCCCGGCATATAGCAAAGACTTTCTGCGGTAATACCAAAAGCATTCGCCGCTATAGCCGCTGTACCTAACGGTGCCACAATAATGGTGGTTATAATCTGCGCTCCGCACATCATGATTCGTTCGGCGGCAATAGGAGCGCTTATTGTCATTGCTTTTTTTAATGTGGATTTTTTGATGAAAAGCCGAAATTTTCTACCTCTGAAATTCAGCTGCTGCGACTTTCTCAGCGTAAACCATAAAAGTGCGATTCCTGTAATGATTTGTGCGAGCGCAGTGCCGATAGCCGCGCCGGCAACGCCCAGACCGGCTCCCGGACAGTTAATCCCCAAGAAATTATGGCGCGGGAAAATCAGAAAGAAATTAAACACTACATCAAGAACACACATTAATATATTAAGCATGCCTGGAACAAACATATTGCCCGCACATCTCAACATGCCGCTTGATAGATATGTGATATAACAAAAAGGAAGAGATAACATCACTATCAAGAAATATGACGATGCTCCAGGGTTGATATCTTCATTTCCTCCAAGCCATCCGGGAAGTTGTTGGCTTATCGAAGAACCAATAAAAAGCAGAAGCATACCGAGCAGAAATACCGACAAAATCGACTGCTGAAGTACAGAACGGGCTTCATCGGGACGTTGAGCTCCTATGAAATGCGCAACCTGCACAGAAAATCCCGTGGCTAACGCACCGCCCATGCCCCAAAAAAGCCAGGTGGTGGTAGCGACAAGACCTATCGATGCCGAAGCATTGGCACCCAGACTGCCTACCATGGCGGCATCGATATACTCCATCAATATTGATGACAGCTGCGCCATAATTGCCGGCCAGCTTAGTGTTACCACGAGTTTTAACCGCTCTCCTATAGAAAGGGAGCGGTTACTCCTGAAAAGGTCAGCCAAACGTGCTGACATGTCAACTGCCATATGCTTCCGGCTATTTGATTATTCTACTGTTATGATTTTACAATCACTATCGGGTATGGCATTTTTATCGATTATGATCTCGCCTATGCTTTTTGCTTTAATGATGCCGTGGCGAGGGTTCTTAACAGATATAATGTTTGAGGCCACTTCAGCTTTTACATTGCTCTCTTCAAAAGCAAGATCGCTGTCCGGATCGAATGTGCAATTGATAAGCGTTAAATTATCTATATAGCACAATGGTTGGGTGCCTGAAATGTGGCAATTGATGAGAGTGAGATTTTTGGAATACCATCCTAGATATTCACCGTGCATTTCACTATCAATAATGGTAAGGTTGTCCGTATTCCAGAAAGCATCCTTTGAGTGGATTACTGCATTACGAATAGTTGAGTCGGTGCAGTACTGGAACGAGTAATTACCATGATGTTCGTAATGGTCGATATCAATGCGGTGTGAGTGCATGAAAAGATAGTCACAGTTGTACATCTTTACATTGCGCAGACGTATGTCAGAACAATCCCATAGTGTTTCCTGAGCATCTGTAAATTGTGTGCGTTCCACGTCAATACCCATCATCATGCGAAACATCTTCGGTGCCTCTACCACACAGTCTTTCATAACACAGTCTTTAGAATACCACAATGCTGCTCGCGCACCGGTTTTAAAAAGACAATTGCGAATATCAAAATCTACACAGTGCCAGAAGGGATATTTTCCATCAAACGTGCAATCACGGGCCACTATGTGGCTGCAACGTTTGAGTGATGATTCTCCTGTGTGTATTGTCACATTCTCGAGCTTTAAATCATGCTCCGCGAACAGAGGACGTTCACCTTCAAATTCCTCGTTTTTTATCTCTTTCATAAAATATGTGTAATAGTTTTTAGTATTTAAACGTATAACAAAGTTACGACAAAAAAGTGTAACAAACAAATATTTTTTTATTACGAAACACCTATAAATAGTCTATAAAATGTTGATATCTTAAATCGGAGGAAAAATATTGATAAAAAATTGTCTTAGATTTGAAAATAATTTGTAACTTTGCAGCGTAGAATTTGTAACCATATTGTTTTATCGCTTCAGAGGCTACCTTCTGAGAAAAATTCAATAAAATGGAAAAATACGGACAAATGTCTTCATCAAGTTATTTTTCTGTAATCTTGACGTCAGTTATTTTAATACTTGTATGTCTGTTACCAAGTCTGTGTGATATTGACTCACGAGGTTCTTTGATAGGTATAGGCTGTACAATTGGATTAGTAATTTTTTTAGTCATAGTAGGCCTTTACAATTATCCCCTATCAGTAACGTTAGACTCTGAAAATTTTTACATTAATTATTTAATTCATAGAAGAAAGATTAATTTGTCAAATATAGCAAGTGTCAGTCAATTTGTTGGAGGACAAAGACTTTTTCCGATATTGGGAAGCTTCGGATTTATCGGATGGTGGGGCATTTACTATAATTCCAAAATCGGCAAGGTAAAACTCACAGCGTCAAATATATGCGAACTAATTACCTTGGTGCTTACAAACGGTAAAGTGTTAGTTATATCATGCAATGATGCTGAAGACTTGGCGAAGCAAATCAATCGACATTTAGCTATTTGATGATGATAAAATTTAAGGCTGCATGTAATAATCCTATTTTGGGTATTACATGCAGCCTTATTATTTCATCAACTCGATGCAGACTGAACCTTTATTTGAGATTGTCGCGCACTTTATCAAGGAATTTCTGCATCTCTTCAGAATCACGATTCTCCACTATCTTTCTCAACTGATCGAGCTGTTGGCTGATTAACTCTAATTGATGAGGAGTGTTAGGATTAAAAAGAATTTCGCTAAGAAGATAATCATCTTCACTCATCAATCCATGTGCTATCGCAAGATGACGCTTGAATGTCGTGCCTGGTGCGTCTTGGTGTTTCATGACCGAACCAAAGACAAGAGTGGACGCAAAAGGAATCGATAACGAATAGGCAATTGTAAGGTCATGCTCTTCAAAGCTATATTCCTCAACATGCAAATTAAGCTGTCGGTATAGGTCACGGAAAAACACACGCCCTAAATGGTCGCCTTCGGTAATTATTATAGCGTTTTCATTAGCGAGGTTGCTGAGTGACGCAAACGTTGGACCGAACATGGGATGTGTTGAAACATAAGGATGTCCAGATTGAGCGTAAAACTCAGGCAGACCAGTCTTGACTGAGGCAATGTCGCTTAGAATACATGAATCAGGAAGATAAGGCAGTACTTTTTCAAAAGCATCCAAGGTGTATTTCACAGTGGCGGCATTTATCACCATCTGCGGTACAAAATCCTTGATTTCTTCCATGGTTGTAAACCTACGGCAGTTGAAAGTGAACTTCAATCGCTCAGGATTCACGTCGTAAATTGCCACATCATGTTCAGAAGAAAGCACGTCGCAAAAGAACGACCCCATCTTTCCTGCTCCAAGAATCAGAATCTTCATATCTTTTAGGATTTCCCGGTTAATGAAGATTATTTCGTGCGATCATTGAACACCTCAACCTGCTGTCTTACAGATTCCTCGTGTATTGCAGAGAATACGGTGCGCATAAATTCCGCACTCATGCCCATCTCCATCGCAGTCTTTACCAAAGCGTTCATTATGCTGTCGTATCTTTTTGCCTGTAAAATTGGCATACGGTGTTCCTTTTTGTAAAGGCCTATCTCACGTGACACCTGCATACGCTTTGCAAGCACCTCAAGCAGGTCGTTATCAAGATTATCAATCTCATGTCGCAGGAGACTTAGATTTTCCGTTGATTGGCTTTCGTCGCGTATCACCAGTGTTCCAAGTATAAAGTTAAGCACTTCCGGAGTCACTTGCTGACTCTTGTCTGACCAAGCGCAGTCCGGATCGCAGTGACTCTCGATAATTAGTCCATCAAATCCCATATCCAAGGCTTGTTGTGACAGAGGGCCCACTAATTCTCTCTTACCACCGATATGGCTCGGATCGCATAAAATGGGCAAGTTGGGGTATCTTCTACGGAGTTCGATAGGTATTCTCCACTCAGGCATATTTCGATATAGATGCTTGCCGTATGCACTGAATCCTCTGTGAATAGCGCCGAGTCGGCGAACACCTGCATTATAGAGACGCTGGAGCGCGCCCACCCATAATTCAAGATCCGGGTTAACAGGGTTCTTTACAAGTACAGCAACATCTTTCCCAGATTCTTTTATTGCGTCAGCCACCTCTTGCATTGCGAATGGATTGGCTGATGTACGCGCTCCAATCCAAAGGATGTCTATTCCGGCTTCAAGAGCAGCCTCTACATGTGTTTTATTGGCGACTTCGGTTGCGGTGAGCATTCCTGTCAGTTCTTTAACTTTCTGCATCCAAGGTAAAGCCTCCACGCCTTTACCCTCAAACCCTCCGGGCTTTGTGCGGGGTTTCCAAATTCCGGCACGAAATATCTTAATGCCGTTTGATGCCAACTCAGTGGCAGTGCTTATCACTTGCTCCTCAGTCTCTGCGCTGCAGGGTCCTGCAATTATTATAGGATCGTTCGACGTGTCAACGATAGGTTGTAAATCTTCCATATTCTGTGTTTTAAAAATTTCAAAATCGGTCTATTATTTAGCCATAAGCTCTTTGATTCGGCGCAGAGCTTCTTTTAATTTTTCCGGTGTGGCGCACAAGGATATGCGTATATATCGCTTGCCGTTTGAGCCGAAGATAAATCCCGGAGTGATGAATACTCTGCCGTCATAAAGCACGTGATCGGTGAACGTCTCCACGTTCTCTATTTCGTCGGGTATCCTTCCCCACAAGAACATACCTCTTTGTCTCGGATCGAATTTGCATCCAAGTGCCGTCATTATTTCTTCTGCAATCACGCGGCGCTCTGAATACGTCTCATTTATTTGTCTGTACCACTCGTTAGGGAGGTTGAGGGCTTCCACAGCAGCTTGCATCATAGGCTTGAACTGACCTGAATCAACGTTGCTCTTTACTTTCACAAACCAATTGATAAAGTCTTTATTCGATGAGATAACACCCATGCGCCATCCAGCCATATTATGGCTCTTACTCATAGAATTAAGCTCTATAGCGATGTCCTTTGCTCCCGGAATCTGCAATATCGACAATGGCTTTTCGTTGAGGATAAAGCTGTAGGGATTATCATGCACAATCACGATATTATGCTTTTTGCCAAATTCTATAATCTTTTCAAAGAGTTCGAGCGAAGCTGGAGCCCCCGTGGGCATATGCGGATAATTTACCCACATAAGTTTAATCTTATCAAGCGGAAGCTTTTCAAGAGCTTCAAAATCAGGTTCCCAATTCCCCTGTTCTGTTAAATCATACGTATATATAGTGGCCTCAGCCAGCTTGGAAGCCGACGAATATGTAGGATACCCCGGATTAGGCACCAGCACGCCGTCACCCGGATTCAAGAATGTAAGCGAGATGTGAAGCACTGCTTCCTTCGATCCTATAAGAGGTTGTATCTCTGTATTCGGGTCAAGGTCTACATTATAACGCGATTTGTACCAATCCGTATAGGCTTTGCGCAATTCTGGGAGTCCTGAAAATGGTTGATAAGAATGTGTATCGCTTCGTTGAGCCGATGCGCACAATGTGTCTATAACGTGTGAATCAGGTGCCTTGTCAGGGCCGCCAATGCCAAGCGATATTATATCCATACCCTTAGCGTTTAGAGCAGCCACTTCTTTAAGCTTCTTCGAGAAATAATATTCTTGAATGTTGCCAACACGATTGGCAGGTGTAATATTCATACTCATTTTTCTATTGCTTTATACTCACCGAGCACTTTAAAATCATTAATTAACGGACGTATCGCATCAATGGACTGATGATATCTCACAATTGAATCAAAAGTTAGGTCAATATAGAATCGGTACTCCCATTCGCGTCCGATTATTGGCATAGACTGGATTTTAGAGAGATTAATATCGTAAAACGAAAGAATTGTGAGCACCTTAGACAGTGCGCCATTAGTGTGGGGCAATGTAAACACCACAGAAGATTTATTGATTTCACTCTCTTTCGGTCCTATCTCAGATGCAAGGAGGGGATCCGCAAGCAAGAGGAAACGTGTAAAATTGCGTTTGTTCGTCTCAATACCGTTTTCAAGAATATTCAGACCATACAGGTTAGCTGCATACTCTCCACACACAGCGGCGTGACCTCTCAAGTTGTTTTCCGCAATCTCCTTCGCTGATCCCGCGGTGTCAAACTTCTCTATCATCTTTAGATTCTTGTGTCTTAGCAAAAATTGCTCACATTGCATAAGAGCCATAGGATGAGAATTTACCTCAGTAAGATCTTCGATACTTTGACCCGGAAGAGCGCACAACACGTGGGATATACGCATCTTGTTCTCTCCGATTATACGCAAATTGCTTTGACGAAGCAGTTCGTGATTTTGCAGAAGGCTTCCGGCAATTGTATTTTCAATCGCCATAATACCTATAAGTGACGCGTCCATCGACAAGGTGTCAAACATGTCTTGGAATGTATTGCACGGAAGTGTCTTGATTTCTTCGTTCTTGAAATAATCTCGGGCGGCTGCATCGTGAAAACATCCAGAGACACCTTGTATTGTAACCGTTTTTTCCATTTGTTTCATTATTAAAAAATCCCGCTACTAATATTATTAGAGGCGGGATTTTTATATCGTTTATTTAAAAATTCTGTGGCGTATATACACATATAATCCCGTTCTCATTTCATAAAATAAGAATAATAAAAATAGGAAAATGTGTAAAATCGTGTCATATGTTAATGTTTAATATCTTTTTGATAGCGCAAAGGTATTAATAAATTCCTAATATTCAAAAAAAACTTTCAGTTTTTAATCAAAAAAACCGAAAGTTTTAATTTTTTTAAATTTTTAAGTGGTAATTCCACCTATTTATATTTAAGAGTTGCTATGATCAATGGCAACCGCATCCTTTATGTTCACCGTCGTTGCATCCGCAGCTTTCTCCTTTTTCATCGCTGCATCCACCACAACATCCGCCGCAACCATGTGAAGTGGCTAGATGCAGTTCGTCGTCTGTGGCATCGCGCACATCAAGCACCGAACCTTTGAAACGGATTGTCTTGCCTGCGAGAGGATGGTTAAAATCCATTTTTACTTTGTCTGAGGTAATCTCTGTCACAAGACCGTTGATTCTGAAACCATCGGCTGTCAACATAGGCACATACTTACCGACCTCCACAATCTTCTCGTCGAATTTACCATCAACGATAAACATTTCTTTTTCGAGTTCTACCACTTTGTCCGTATCATAAGGGCCAAAGGCTTCTTCTGCATTTGCCACTACATTGAATTCGCCGCCCTTCTCCATACCTTCGAGAGCTTTTTCAAGAGGCTGTATGACACCTTCAGTCACACCAAAAATTATTTTTTCCGGATCCTGAGGGTCGGACTGGTGTACGAGTTCCTGACTACCGTCATCTGAGATGGCGTATAAATCATAAATGAGGGAAACATGCTTTCCCGGTACTATTTTTTCCATATTCTTTAAATTATTTTATTTCTATTACAACAAATACCGTGCCAAAAAAGTTGCGGAGCAAGCAAAAGCTCAATTTATAAAATTTATGCGTTAAATTTTGATAATTTTATGGAAGTACCAATAATTTTTGTAATTTTGTGAAAAAATTACCAGAATAAAAATTTCAAAGTTTTTTACGATGAAACAAACCATTTTAGTAACAGGCGGTACAGGCTTTATTGGCTCTCATACCACCGTTGAACTCATCAACGCCGGATACGACGTGGTGATTGTTGACAACCTTTCTAATTCCAAAGCCGACGTTATCGACGGCATTGAAAAAATCACAGGCGTGCGTCCGGTTTTCATTGAAGCAGACTGCTGCGACATGAAAGCCATGGAAGAAGTTTTCTCAAAATATCCCATAAAGGGTATCATTCACTTTGCAGCCAGCAAAGCTGTAGGCGAAAGCGTTGAGAAGCCCCTACTCTATTACAAGAATAACATCCTTTCTCTCGTCAACCTTCTTGAGCTAATGCCTAAGCATGGTGTTAAAGGCATAATATTCTCTTCAAGCTGCACTGTTTATGGTCAGCCCGACCCGGAGAATCTGCCTGTGACTGAGAACGCACCCATCAAACCCGCTGAAAGTCCTTACGGCAATACAAAACAAATCAACGAAGAAATCATTCGCGACGATATAGCGAGTGGAGCTCCCATCAAAGCTATCCTTCTCCGCTACTTCAATCCCATTGGTTCGCATCCAACCGCAATTATCGGTGAGCTTCCCAACGGTGTGCCTATGAACCTTATACCTTTCGTTACACAGACAGCTATCGGTATACGCGAGGAGTTGAAAGTATTCGGCAATGATTACGATACTCCCGACGGAACATGCATACGCGACTACATTTATGTAGTAGATCTCGCTAAGGCTCACGTTAAGGCCATGACACGCGTGCTTGACACTGACAGCCCTCAGCTCGAGGTATTCAACGTAGGAACAGGTCGCGGTGTGAGCACCAAAGAAATCATCGATGCTTTTGAAAAAGCTACCGGTGTGAAACTAAATTGGGCTTATGCACCACGTAGAGCAGGCGATATCGAGAAAGTTTGGGCTAATCCCGACAAGGCAAACAACGTGCTTGGATGGAAAGCTGATACTCCTCTGGAGGACACACTCAAATCCGCCTGGAAGTGGCAGCTCAAACTGCGTGAAGAAGGTATCCAATAATTTTCATACAAACAATCCTTAGATTTCAATCTATCATGAAACCTACCCTTTATGTGCTTGCTGCCGGTATGGGCAGCCGTTACGGAGGACTAAAACAGCTTGACGGTGTTGGTCCTCACGGCGAAACAATCATGGACTATTCAATCTTTGACGCTATCCGTTCAGGTTTCGGCAAAGTGGTTTTCGTAATCCGCAAAGATTTCGAGAATGATTTCAATGAGAAGATACTTTCTAAATACAAAGGTCATATTCCGGTAGAAGTTGTTTTCCAGTCAGTGGACAAACTCCCCGAAGGCTATACATGTCCGCCCGATCGTACTAAACCCTGGGGAACAAATCACGCTGTTCTCATGGCTAAGGACGTTATTAAAGAGCCTTTTGCTGTGATCAACGCAGATGACTTCTATGGACACGATGCTTTCCGTGTAATAGCAGAAGAACTCAGCCGTCCTCATGATCGTAAAGGCGACTGGTGTATGGTTGGTTTCCGTGTTGGCAATACAATGAGTGAAAACGGTTCGGTGGCTCGCGGTGTATGCGAGAATAAAGACGGACTTCTTACCTCTGTGGTTGAGAGAACGGCAATCGAATACAACGGCAACCATGAGATATCGTTCATTGACGAGGAAGGAAAAGAGCAGATACTCGATCCCAAGACTCCCGTGTCTATGAATATGTGGGGATTCACACCCGACTATTTCGAATATGGCGAACGCGAATTCAAAAAATTCCTTGATAAAAACCTTGATGTGCCCAAAGCCGAGATGACTATACCTCCGGCTGTTGATCCACTGATCAATTCCGGCGAGGCCACTATTAAAGTGCTTGACACAACTTCAAAATGGTTTGGTGTAACTTATGCAAAGGATCGTCCTGACGTAGTGGCTAAACTTGAAAGCCTCCACGCGAGCGGTGAATATCCTGAAAAGATGTTTTAATATCATACATAAATATAAAATATAGATGTTATCCTTGTGCTGATTAATATCTTGGCACAAGGATTTTTTGAATATCAAGCAAGCTTTAATCAAATGCGTTTAATTACAATTGCGGCAGCTACTTGCGCTGTGCTTGTAAGCTGCAACCCATCAACAACAATTGAGAATCCGGGAGCATCGACAGAGAACGATGTTATTCTTCATGCATGGACATGGAGTTTTGACACTATAGGTGCCAATATGAAAGACATCGCCAATGCAGGATATACAATAGTTCAAACTTCCCCGGCTCAGGCATGCTTTATCGGTGAAGATGGTGGTATGGCGCTTTTCAGTCAACCGGGTGATAGTGTTAAGGGTAAATGGTATTATTATTACCAACCCACAGATTGGACTATTGGTAACTATATGCTTGGATCCCGCGACCAGTTAGCTGCCATGATAGATAGTGCCAATAAATATGGAGTACGAGTAATTGTTGATGTTCTTCCCAACCATACAGCTGTTGATCACACCGCTGTACTCCCTACCCTTGACGCAGCTGTCGGTGGACATGAAAATCTTTTCCACGCCAATGGCTTCACAGATATTACGGACTATAATGATCGTATGCAATGTACTACCGGAAAAATGGGTGGTCTACCTGACGTGAATACGGAGAATCCTGACTTCCAGAAATATTATATGCAGTACGTGAATGATCTGCTTTCACTAGGAGTGCGCGGATTCAGATACGACACTGCCAAACATATAGGCTTACCGTCTGATCCTAAAGATCCAAAGGTGGAAAAAAATAATTTCTGGGATGTGGCAACCGGACGTGAAGCTGTGGATGGTGTACAACTTGCTTTACCTGCTGACAGCTTGTTTATCTATGGTGAAGTACTCCAGGACAAGAACGTTAAAGAAACAGAGTATGCTGACTATATGATGCTTACAGCCAGTGCATACGGTCATGCTCTACGCAATGTGATTGCAGCAGGAAGCGTCAATGCTGATAGTTTGCTTGACTGGCACCATCCGGTTCCTCCGGAAAAGCTTGTTACATGGGTAGAAAGCCATGATACATACTGTAATGAGCATGAGTCAGCAGGCCTTACTGATGATCAAATTCGCACAGGTTGGGTCTTCATCACAGCACGCCAACACGGTACACCTCTTTTCTATAGTCGTCCGGCAGGAAGCACTCGAGAGAATTATTGGGGTAATAATCGTATTGGTGCGCGTGGCAACGATGAATTCTTCCATCCCGAAGTCGTTGCTGTCAATAAATTCCGCCACAATATGTCCGGGCAGCCCGAAACTGTATTTTTTTCAGACGAAGGTTCTGTAGCCGAAGTATGTCGTGGTAATGCCGGGGCAGCCCTGGTGAATTTTGCAAATAGTCCGGTCACAGTTGACATGTCTACCATCTTATCTGACGGGTCATATACTGATAAAGTGTCGGGAGCAAAATTTAGTGTAAACAATGGAAAAATATCCGGAGAGCTTCAACCTCTTACATCTTATATTCTTTACGCTAAATAAATATCTTCACACCTATGAATAACGTAGAGCGTACCCGAATCAGGATACGCTCTACGCTTTTATTCATGTAAATGAAGGATTTCTAATCGATCTGTATAACTACATAATTGGATGTGCCCCAGAACTGTGAAGGACTTAAAATGCGAAGCACTTTTTGCCCGTTTTCATCCACTATTTCGTAAGAACCGGCAGGCTGTGCGGTAGATACAATCTTAGCTTTCTTTGAATGGAGAGGAATTGTAGTAAGAGTACGTTTGTCTCCTTGATTAAAGAACGACTTGTCAAAGTCGCCGGGTAGAACCTTGGTTTTGCGCAAGAAACCACTCTCGATTATGTTGTGGTCTTTAAGCTCCTTCTTGCTTCCTATAGCAAAGAAGCATTCGTTAGCCTTGCTTGCTTCTTCCACGGCTTGGGCTTGCGCAACATCACGCTCGTCAGTCACAGTGCGTACGGTATTACTCAAAGAATCCACCTGGGTATCAAGCTGTCCTATTCTCTCGTTGGCACGATTAAGATTTGCTGTAAGCGTTTCAATCTGTGAAGTCTGATTGTCAATCTGTTTTTTGAGATTCTCGATTGTGCTTAGGAGTTTGCTATTCGATATTTTCGAGTCCTTGAGCTTAGCTTCAAGAGCTGCAAGCTTATTTCTGCGTTCTGCAAGCGCCGACTTAATGGATTCAAGATTGCTTGAGACAGTGGCTTTCGTTCCATACTCGCCGACCGCTCCATTTACTGAGATTATCTTCTCCATGTATCTGATGCTGTCGATACTTGCCGAGATACCCGACACGAGGTCGATAAGTTCGTCACGCTCGGTAAGAGCTGCCTGCAGTTCTTCTTTAGTAGCCTGATTTATTGCCTCCTGATCGGCAAGAGCTTGTTGTGCCTCTTTTGATTTATTGTCGCACGACGATGTTATCAGAGACAAGGCTACTATGCCATAAACTAATGATTTTTTCATATACACTTTTGAATTTGATTTATAAAAAACATAATGGACTCACACGTTTAGTCTCATCTCTTTATTAAACGTTTTTGTGCTTGTATTTGTTCTCATGTACTCGAGGAATATCGTCTTCGCCCTTTCCACTTACCACTATAACTATCTCTCCTTTTGGAGGAAATTCAGAAAAATGGTTGATTAATTCTTCAAGTGATCCTCTCACCGTCTCTTCATAAATTTTCGATATTTCACGGGACACCGATGCTGGTCTCTCCGGACCGCAAACTTCAGAAAGCTGTTGCAGAGTCTTGACAAGACGCAACGGAGACTCATAAATGATAAAGGTGCGAGGATCAAGAGCCAATGTATTCAGACGTGTCTGTCTTCCTTTTTTCTGTGGAAGAAACCCCTCGAAAACAAATCGGTCACAAGGAAGGCCTGAACTTACAAGAGCCGGTACAAAAGCTGTGGGACCGGGAAGGGTTTCAACCTCAATAGCTCTATTCCTGCACTCTCGTGAAAGCATAAATCCGGGATCTGATATTCCCGGAGTGCCTGCATCGGATACTAATGCCATGGACTCTCCTGCCTCGATGCGGTCAAGAATCGGTTTTGTGGCTGTATGCTCGTTGAATTTATGGAAACTCATCATCGGTGTATTGATGCCAAATTTTTTCATTAAAACACCGCTTGTGCGAGTATCCTCAGCAAGAATCAAAGACACCTCAGACAGCACATTTATGGCCCTTGGTGTCATATCCGATAGGTTGCCTACCGGAGTAGGCACTATATACAACTTGCCCGACATTATGCCTCGTTGAAATGATTAGCGATAATTGAGATGAAGGCTTGTACTTCTTCATTCTCAACATCCCATTCAAGGTCGTTGAGGAGATAGTCATATGCTTCATCAAGCGAATCTAATTCTGACAAGTGTTTAAGCGTATCGTCAAAATCTGCCTTGTCATCACAGAAAAGTCCTCTTAAAAATCTAAATTTGTCGTTTAGCGTAAACGCTCTTGTCAAATCCTTTGCCTCTCGAATAGAGATAGCCTCATCTACCCTTAGCGGTTCGGTGCGCTCAGAATTTATATTAACTGACGCTGACACCTCAATTTTTGACGGTGAAACCACCTTCGGTTCGTAGGCCTCTTCATCATCTACTGACTTTACTGTGTTATCAATAAGACTGTCTTCATCCAGTATAACTTGGTCGGTCGACTCCTCATCTTTGACTTCGGTAATAGCCTCGTTATCTTCTATGGCAGGAAGCTCCACGGTTTCCGATTCAACGGGTGTTTCAGGAAGTACAATCTTATCCACAACTGTTTCCGAGATTTCAAGGGACTCTTGGTTCTCAATCACTTCCGGTAATTCTTTTGATTCCGAACTCTCCCATGACTTCTCATCCTGAGGTGTTTCTATCAGGGAATCTCTATTATCCTGTGTTGCGACAGATAAATCAGAAATTGGGACGTTTGGCTTGAATTCATCTGTCATAAGTTTTAAAGTATAATTGAAGCTTTCTACTTTTTCGTTCAACAGACTAAGAGCTTCGGCATTACGTCGATCAGCATAGGTGCGAAGCGCACCGTCAATTTCGAGATTAAGACGCAGAAGTGTATTAAGATAGTTCATAATAATGAGATATATTAAAATTGTGAGACAAGAAAATTTTCTATGGATTTTCGAAGTGTGGCTCTATCGCAGTAAAAGCTGTTCACCATAATCACCACCACATGTGTAGGAGTACCGGAAGCATCAATTTTATATCCTGCGTAGCACTGCACAGCATTCATGCTCCCTGATTTTAGTACAAGTTTACCTTTTAGAGGTGTTTTTGAAAGCAATCCTTTCACAGTGCCTTCTTCACCGACTTTTGGAAACAGCGATGTGTACACTTTGCTATGAGGACTTTTAGCCATCCATTCCAAGATACCGCCTAAAAAAGCCGGTTGTATTCTGTTGGCTCTTGCAAGGCCGCTTCCATCAAGTATCTTGTTATAAGAAGCTGCGACATTTCTGTTACGCCAAAGATTCAGTTCTTTCTCTATAGCTTTTTTACGAGAGGCTCCGGGAGCAAGTGTACGAAGCATTGCCTCTGCATAAAGGTTATGACTTTCTACCATCATTACGCGCAATATCTCTGTAAGAGAGGGAGAATGATGAATCATCAGGAGATTACGCTCTCCTGTCTCCGGCACTGAGTTGTTGCCAAGGGATATTTTTACAGAAGCAAGTTTTTTCTCAAGGAGATAAACGTAAGCTTTTGCCGGGTTTTGCATTGCCGAGCGCATCATCCAATTGTTATTGGCAGTGCGTGGTCCGTATGCAATAAGATAATCTGAGTTGATGCCTCGCACGAGATCAGATGAGTCGGCATATTTTACTTGTATGTTTAGATCCGGGATGTGTGGAGAGGTCCTGCCGGTCAGAGGCCAAATACGGAATGCGTTATCGGCGAAATTAAATCCATAAAGTCCTGCGCCATATGCCCAAGCCACATCATCTATTTCCCATTGAGGCACGCATCCAGTATCCGTTAGCGATTGTTGGATTATTATTTTGCCACTTATCGAATCAATACCTTCACAACGAAGAGCATTTGAGATTTCACTTGCAAATTCAGAGTATTCGTCTTCAAAATATTCACTGTCGATTGTAGGATCTGCGCAACTTTCTATTATCAAATCTCCCGTGCATACACCATCGTTCACACTTCCAGTAATATAGACATTAGTGCCAAATCTGAAGTCGTTATCAAGTATAGACATTGCGGATGCTGCCGTGATAGCTTTCATAACACTGGCCGGAACGACTGCTTTTTTTGAATCGTTACTCGCAGTCACCTTACCGGTTGCCAGATTTTTTATATATATGCCTACAGAGGCAGATTCTTCGCCGGGAAAACCCAGCTGCACCTGTGCGAAGGTGCTAAGAGTTGAAAAAATTAGAAATAAAAAAGATATGAAATTTCTCATTTTTTTGAGATTCTGTTTTTTTTATCAAGGAATTAAACACTTCCCTTCTTTAATGTTAAGCACCCTACCCGGATATTGAGCGAGCAGTGTGTGATTATGCGTTGCCACGATTACGGCTGTACCGGTTTTAGCAATATCATGAAGACGACGTATCACAAGATCTCCGGTTTCCGGATCAAGATTTCCGGTCGGTTCGTCCGCAAGAATCAATTCCGGCTTGTTGAGCAATGCACGGGCAATAACAATACGTTGTTGCTCACCTCCCGAAAGCTCATGCGGCATTTTGTAAGATTTATCGGTCATACCGACAGAATTCAGCACTTCGTCAATTCTTTCCTCTATGGCAGCCTTGTCTTTCCATCCGGTGGCACGAAGCACAAATTCAAGATTTGAGAAAACATTGCGGTCCATAAGCAACTGGAAATCCTGGAATACGAACCCAATTTTTCGACGAAGAAAGGGTATTTGTGTCCGTTTGATTGTATTGAGAGAATAGTCGAGCACTTGAGCGCTGCCCTCCTCTATCTGCACATCTGCGTAAATAGATTTTAGCAAAGTACTTTTGCCTGAACCAACCTTACCTATAAGATATACAAATTCGCCTTTATCGACTTTAAAGCTCACGTGTTTTAGCACCACATGCTCCTTCCGAAAAAGCGTTACATCATTATACTCTATTAAATGTGACATTTATTATATTAGATTACTTAATGAAGCAAAGTTAGCTCTTTTTTCTGATAAAATAAAAAAAACCACACCAAAGGATGTGATGAAACTCCGAAAAGACAGGATTTGAGGGCTTCCCTCCCTTTGTAATCCGCCTGGCACTAAGGCAATACAGCTTGAAAGCCATATTTGGGGCCCGCCATTAGAAAGGAAGCTTGTCTCGGAATTTAGGATAAAAATGAAGAGTTTCCCGATCCGCTTTGATGTGGTAATATATTTAAGTGCCTCCGCTATATCAGAGGCCGGCTCTCTTGCCTTTGAAATTGTAACACAAAGTTACGGCTTTATGTTTTACCATGCAAATTTTTTTTAATAAATTTTTCTCAAGATTACAATTTGTGGTCGGGATACATTTCTTTCCACCATGAATCATCATCTTGTAAATATTTGGCAAACCATGCCAAAATTGTGTCTTGCCATTTTTGACGTTTCTCAATGTCAGTGATTTGATGATTTTGGTCACGTACCAACACCAGGGCAGATTCTTTACCTAAACGTTGAAGTGCTGTAAACATCTGTATACTTTCTCCTACGGGCACATTTGTATCAGCGTCACCATGTAAGAATAGGATCGGAGTATTTATCTTATCAGCATTATATAACGGACTTTGTTTAACATATAAGTCGGTAGCTGTCCATGGCAAGTCATCTCCCATAGATGTCTCGCTATATGAATAGCCCCAATATCCCTCGCCCCAATAACTGGTGTGATCACTTATACCGGCATGCGATACAGCCGCTGAAAAAATGTCTGTTTGAGTTTGAAGGTATTGGGTCATGAATCCTCCGTACGATGCGCCTATACATCCGATTTTATCAGAGTTGATATAGGGCATCTCGCTACAAAATTGCTTGGTAGCTTCAATGATATCTTCTGCTACTCCTTGACCTGCAGTGCTCACATGGCGAGATGACCATTCCTGACCGAAACCTGCAGCTCCACTGGGCTCAAGCATTAGAGAGACATAGCCATTTGAAGCATACAGATTCATGGGATACCGGCTTTCAAACAATCGAGTCGATGGCGAACACCCTCCATAGTAATAAACTACCAAAGGATATTTCTTTGTAGGATCAAAATTTTCAGGTAAGTAATACGTACCATAGACCGTGTCACCTCTCGAGTTTGTAAAGTTCCATTCTTTTGAAACGGGTATCTTTACATCGCTGAGTCTATCCTGTGCAGGACGATCAAGAAGTGTGGATATATCTGTTGAAGTATCAAGTGTGTAAAGGCCATCAGGTTTATTTTCGCTTTGTCCCCACCATGAAATAATTGCTGAAGATTCAGGTATTGATATTCCGCTGACTGCTGATTCTGGAAGTTCTATCAGTTCAAAATCTGTGGTTTTTGGATCGAGTCGATATAAGGTCCTTTTGTCTTTATCATTTGTTCTTACATAAAGTTTATTGTCATATCGATTCCATCGACTGTCTATTACACTTGGATTCAGATTACGCGTAAGGGGCTTTACGGATTTATCAGCGACATTGAGAAGATACAGCTGTATATCATATGTGCTTGGTATGACATTTTCCGGTAATGTGCACCCTACTCTGTTAAATGCTTCAGGCGATCCCGTTACAACTATTGACTTGGCATCCGGCGAGAAATAAGCTCCGTTGATAAAGCCGTCATTATATATTAATGTATCAGCTTTCATATTCGTAAGGTCGAGTTGTATTATACTAAAGAGTGTTGTCGGACGCTCGGTGATTCGTCGTGTTGATGATATGAGAAGCAGTTTATCTCCCTTGTCTGAAATGTCAAGCACATTGAGATTCTCTTTGCTGTGGGCAAGCGGCATAAGTCTTTTGTCGGAAAATCCGTAAATAGCCGGATACGAACGATCACGCCAACGGGGCTGACGGTCCTCAGGTTCGATTATGCGATACACTTGATCGTCTTCTTTAGGACCTTTCCTCACCATTCTGTATATAAGGTAGTCTTCAGTAGGTGAAATAATGAAATTTCCATCAGGTATGTTTGAAGCGAGTACTGACTCTTCCATCGTACTCGGATCAATCTTCACGATATGACGTCCTTTATCAAAATCGTTACGCACAGTCCACATCATATCTGATTTTGGCATCCAACTCAAATATTCATGAAGCGACATTTTTAATTTTCCTGTTGTCGTATCATAAAGCTTATACAAATAATCGGTTGCTCCATCCCCACGGGTATCAGAATATATAGCAATAATGTATTTACCTGAGGGAGAGATTTCAGTTCCAACTATACGTTCTCCGTAAAGCAAATCACCAAGCGACATAATTCGTTTTCCGTCATACACCGGTTTGATCACGCCATCGTTTTCGGTCTCAATTTTTACTGACGGTCGTAAATCACTGTTTTTATCTGATAAGAATGAGATGATAATTGTATGTGTACCCGGTTTTAAGGAAACCTTATTGGAGGTTAGATTTTTGCCATCGAGCAGAGCCTTATAGTCTTCTATGCCTTCAATTTTTATCGTTGCGTGGGAAAACGATTTATTTTCAAATTTTGATGTGAGGGTGATGTACTCAGGAGATTTGCCAATTATTTTGGTGATCTGTGCGCTTTGTACAATCTTTTGCTCCGATAAAGGTATAGACGGAGCATAGTCAATAGGATCTATACCGGGCTTAATTCCTGCGGTGTCACCAAGAGCCACAAAAGGTACTACTTTTGTTGAAGTAAGATAAAACCGATCGATATCTACAGTATCAGCTGACATAGCCGCCACAGACATCAATCCAAGAAATGATAATGGATATTTTAACAGATGCATAACATTTACGTTTTTTGTAACATCACAAAGTTACGACTTTTATTTCATAAAATTGACATCTATTCAAAATATCATAATTTTTTTACAAAATTTCTGAACAATTATAACAGTTAATTTTTATAATAGTATAATAAGTCGAAATTTGCTATAGCATAGATCGATTATAAGTATTAAACAAGAGAAATATTAATAAAAAACATTTAGAGTTATGAAACTTCTTCGTTATGTAGGTCTGGCCCTTATTTGCGGGTCGCTTCTTGTAGGTGAAACGTCTTGTAGTTCAATGACAAATACCGGTAAAGGTGCGCTTATCGGTGGTGGTGGCGGCGCAGCGCTTGGTGCGGGCATAGGTGCTCTCATTGGCGGTGGTAAAGGAGCAGCTATCGGGTCTGCAATTGGTGCTGGTGTTGGTGCCGGAGCAGGTACATTGATTGGTAATCGTATGGATAAGCAGCAGAAAGAGCTTCAGGCACAGTTGGCAGAACAGGCTAAAGTTGAAGAAACAACTGACCAGAACGGTCTTCGTGCAATCAAGGTGACATTTGATGGTGGTATCCTTTTCCCCACAGGCAAATCAAATCTTTCTCCCCAAGCTCAAACTGACTTAACAAACTTTGCAAGCAACCTCAACGCCAACCCCGGTACTGACGTGCAGATTTTTGGATTTACCGATAACACCGGTACTATGGCTGCTAACGAGCGTGTATCCACAGCTCGCGCTGACGCGGTAGAGGCTTTCCTTGTAAGCAAGGGGGTTGCTCCGAGCCGTATTAATGCAAAAGGCATCCCTATGGCAGACTACATAGCATCTAACGACACTCCCGAAGGTCGTGCTCAGAACCGTCGAGTTGAGATTTACATCACAGCAAGTCCGGAGATGGTTCAGCAGGCAGAAGCAGGAACTCTCCAATAATGAATTCATACATCAAACATAAAAGGAGCGGAATTACCCGCTCCTTTTATGTTTGATGTATGTTATTGTATTACATGTTCATACCACCGTCGACCTGGATAACCTGGCCTGTAACATAGCTTGACATGTCAGAAGCAAGGAAGGTTGCCACATTTGCAATATCCTCAACTTTACCACCACGGCGCAAAGGTATCTTCTTTGTCCATTCAGCACGCACTTCGTCGGGAAGTGCAGCTGTCATGGCTGTCTCGATAAATCCCGGGGCAATTGCATTAGCACGGATATTGCGTGAGCCCACTTCCTGAGCTATGCTCTTTGCAAGAGCTATAAGGCCAGCCTTGGAAGCAGCATAGTTAGCTTGTCCCGCGTTACCATGTACACCCACTACTGATGCCATATTTATTATAGACCCGCTGCGTTGACGCATCATGATAGGCAGAACGGCATTGATAAAGTTGAAAGCACTCTTGAGGTTGACAGCAATTACGGCATCCCATTGAGCTTCTGTCATACGAAGCATAAGGCCGTCTTTGGTAATACCGGCATTATTAACGAGAATGTCTATGCGACCGAAGTCTTCCATCACTTTAGCCACCACTTCTTTTGTCTCTTCATAGTTAGCTGCATTGGATGCGTATCCTTTGGCTTTCACACCAAGAGCCTTTATTTCTTCTTCAGTTGCTTTTGCATTGTCATCAATTACGAGATCTGTGAAGGCGATGTTGGCGCCTTCTTGAGCAAAGCGAACAGCAAGAGCTTTGCCGATACCTCTGGCAGCACCGGTGATAAGGGCTGTCTTTCCTTCAAGAAGTTTCATTAGTCAAATATTTTAGAATTAGAGTTTTCTTAAATTTTTTGCAAAATTACGAAATTTTATCGATATAACCATAATATACGGCCTACCCAATTGTACTTTTACTCGGGAATAAACTTTGTTAAGAGATCTTCAACCTCGGAAGCATCCGGATCTACAGCTATTACCACTCCTGATGGATGCACCATGACAATCCTTCCTCCCGAATTACCTGCTCGATAAAGATTCCATATATTATGGGCATCATTAAGCTCAACCAAATTAATCCATGGATAGCCGTCATGCTTTATACTATTCTCCATCGCTTTGGTATCGCCATGCTCGCGTGCGACCCCTACCACCGTAAATCCTTTTTCCTTCCATTTCTCATATACCGGAATAAGCTCTATTGAGTGCCTGCGGCATGGACCGCACCATGAGGCCCAAAGGTCAATCACTGCATATTTGCCTTCTATTAAATCAGAAAGAGTCTGCATATTGCCATCAAGATCAGGTGCAGAAAAATTCGGGAAACGCTTTCCCACCTCACAGCCTTCATTAGAAATATGCTGTTTCAAAGCCAAGCTGTAAGGATGATCCGCATAACGGTGTAAATAAACATTTTTGAATATTTCGAGCTCCTTTTCAAAATCCGTATCTTTATACAGCGATTTTTCATATATAAGGAATAATCCTGCTGGAGAAGCATCCGTCTCAATAAATTTGAATTCCAGATCCTTGACGAGTTGCCATATAGAATCCATCTTTACGTTCATTATTATTCCTTCAGGTGACAGATTCTGACCGGATTTTTGGAGTGCAATCAGTTCTTGAGATAGAGAGTCTCGACGTGGCTGAGAAATATCCTTCTCTTCCATTTGGGATCGAATCTCATATACTCTGGGTACATAATATCTTTTCAGACTATCAAGCATCCTGCTTTGTTCATTTATTCGGCTTTCATCGACTATTTGTTGGGATCGATTCATTAGGTCACTAAATTTATATGTCATAGGACCACCTTTTACTGTTTCCCATGGCTTTCTGTCGCTATTATCAATTTCGACAGTTATGGGTTGTCCTTCGGAAAAAAATTTGTATTCTTTCCAGCTGCCTTGAAGCGGCTCCATTCCTACAATTAAACTGTAAGCGAGAGTATCAGTAGTATATAGGTCATATTCGAACTTTCCATCATTTACAGGCACAACAATCGACTTCTTTGTCCGTAAATCATCGCCTGCAGGCAAAAGCAGAAGCCAGCTCGCTGTTGGACGATCTTTTACTGTTCCGCTTATATGCGTTTTAAAACCTTCTGGTTCGTAATTCAAATCAATACCTTTTACTACCCAGTAGCCTCCTCTCTCAATAAAATCAAATACTGAATCGACCGGAGCGAGCGGATCAAAAACGTAAGTAGCATGAATATGCGCTGAATCACCTACAAAGATTTTTTCTCTTAGCGGTAATCCTTCTATACGCTTTACCTTATATATATTTTCAGTAATCTGGCTTTCAAGATATACATTGGTATCGGTCATCACCCAATAATTTGGCAATTGATAGATATCAACGTCTATCTTAGTGGCGGTATCCGATAAATGCACGGCTCCTATACGGAACCTCATAGGGGCTGATGTGAAGTAAGGCGCATAAACTGTACGCGGTGCTAACGATTCAAGTGCAATTATCATTATTGCGCCTACTATTACTAATAATGACTTCCTCATTCTACAATTGGTAATTGTTATTCAGGTATTTTAGCAAGTCACAAAGAGCGCATTACAATTCCCTGAAAGAGTGCACGGAGACATAGAAGCAGGAATAAGGAGCGTATCGCCTTTCTTATAATGCAATATCTCGCCTGAAGCCAGTGTAATATCCAATATGCCTTTAGATACGATAATTATCGCAAAAGTTTCACCCTTGGTATTCACCTCAAATTTATCATCTTCTGTCAAATGAAGGAAATCAGTAGTGAAATAAGCTGAAGACACCGCTTTTGACGTTGTAGATGGATACACCGTAGCCGTAGGATTGATATCATTAGGAAAGCGGTAATCAATTGCATCTGTTGCAAGCTCGGTATGAAGCTCACGAGGATTACCGGCTGCATCACGGCGATCATAATCATAAACACGATATGTGATATCGCTCGTCTGCTGAACTTCTGCCAAGAGATTCCCTGCACCTATAGCATGAATAGTGCCTGCGGGTACGAAATAAAATTGGTCAGGTTCTGATACGTGATCAGCCACTACCTCCATTATTGTGTTGTCGGCAATGCGTTTTTTATATTCTTCCGGAGTTAATGAAGCTTTAAGACCTGTATAGATTTTGGATCCGGGCACACGATCGATGATGTACCACATTTCTGTCTTTCCTGCCGAATTGTGGCGTTTGCGTGCAAGTTCGTCATCCGGATGTACCTGTACTGAAAGGTCTTGTCGAGCATCAATAATTTTGATAAGCAGAGGAAAATCTGTACCACAGCGCTTGTACACGTCTGTTCCAAGAAACTTTGCTCCATATTCATTTACCAAATCAGTGAGTTTTTTACCTTTATACTCACCATTAGCCACTACTGATTCATGGCCAGGCACAGCAGAAATTTCCCAGCTCTCGCCTACATTTTCTTGATTAATCACTTCGTTTTTGTACTTGGCGATTCTGTCGCCACCCCAGATTACGGATTTGTAATAGGGTACAAATTGCAATGGCTTGTCAAACATAATTGTTGTCTTTAGTTTTTCTGCAAAGTAATCAATTTTCTTTGTTATAAGCAAATTTTTTATTGAGTATATAATTTTTTTGCTCATTAAGGGTGAAATAGTGTAAAGTTTTCCGTAACTTTGCACTCGTTTAAGGCTCAAATTCCTTAGCAGCGAGAAATACTGAAATAGAACGCATGTTGTTATACAGTGTAGTAATTGACGCATTGTCTGCAGCCATTGAGGTCGCCGGCAGTGCGGTGCCGGAAGGCCATCCACGCAAATTCTTTAGATTTTTGCGTGGACAAAAACATTTAATACGACATGTTAGAGAAACATACAAGAAAGATCCTTCTATGCCTACTGTTTGGATGCATGCATCATCCTTAGGCGAGTTTTCTGTGGCGCGTCCTCTGATTCTTGAGCTTAAGCGTCGCGGCATGCAAATTGTCCTCACCTTTTTCTCTCCTTCCGGGTATGAGGTGTTAAAGGATCATCATCCTGATGTTGACTATCTGTATTACTTGCCTTTTGATACTAACCGAAATGCAAAAGCTTTTCTTGATATTGTAAAGCCAGACAAGGCTGTATTTATTGTATCCGAATATTGGTTCAACTATCTGCAAATCTTAAAAGAACGCGGTATAGAAACATATCTTGTATCAGCAAAAATATCAAAAAAATCAATTTTTTTTAAGTGGTATGGTTGGCTTTACCGTAGGTGTTTGCCAGCTTATAAACATTTTTTTGTTATAGACAAGGAATCGGAGACTAACCTTAAAGAGTTAGGATATCACAATGTATCAGTATGTGGTAATCCTTTGTTTGACAATGCAAAAGAAAAGTCAGAGGCTGAATGGAGCGATCCGGTGATAGAGCAATTTGCGCAAGGGCGCCAAGTGTTTATTGCCGGAAGTATACACGACGACATGGATCTAAAGCTTGTGTCAGATCTTGCTAATGCTCACCGTGATACACGCTTCATATTTGTACCACACGAAATCAATAAAGACAATATTCAAAAGATTATAGACTCTTTAGACGGTAAAGCTGTAATATATTCTCAGTACAGAAATGACACAGATCTGAGCGATGCTCAGGTGTTGATTGTGGATTTTGTTGGATCACTCGCTTATATATACAGATATGCTCGCTGGGCTTATGTCGGTGGTGGTTTTACAAGATACTTGCACAGCCTTATAGAGGCTACGGTGTATGGATTGCCTGTTGCTTTTGGTCCTATGACCTACAGAAAAGTCACACCACAGCAAATCGTGGAGAAAGGGATAGGCAGCATTGTCAAAACCAGCGACGAACTCAATAGATGGTTCTGTGCTTTAAAGAATAATCCGGCATATTTAGATGAGATTTCAAGTAAAGCGAAAGAATATGTTAACGACAATTTAGGATCTACAAAAGAAATTGTCGATAAAATTTCAGAATAACTTTTTGTTAACCCAAAAACAAGAAATATATCATAACGAAATGAACATTCTATGCGTAATACCGGCTCGTGCTGAGTCATCACGTTTCTTTGAGAAACCTCTTGCCCTGATTTGCGGCAAACCCATGATACAATGGGTGTACGAACACTGCAAAGACGTAGAGATTTTCTCTAAGGTGCTTGTAGCCACAGATAGCGAAAAGATAAAGGAAGCTGCTGAAAGTTTTGGCGCAGAAGTGATAATGACGCGCTCGGACCACGACACCGCCACTGAACGCCTCTATGAAGTGTCAACTCGAGAGCGGGCTGATCTGTACGTTATGGTCAACGGAGATGAGCCTCTGCTGACCCGCGACTATATCATACAGTGTGTGCCCCAGGGTCTTAATCCCGACGACTTCTTTGTAAGCAACCTAATGACAGATTTCACAAATCCTGTTGAAGTGGTTGACGCTACAAATCTAAAAATAGTAACAGCCGCTGACGATCGCTGTCTGTTCATCTCACGCAGCCCCATTCCCTATCCTAAAGGCGCAATGGATTATGTGTTCCACAAGTTTGTAGGTGTAGGAGCTTTCACTCGCAAAGCTTTGGATTTCTATCACAACACACCACGCGGGCCAATAGAGAAAATTGAAGAAAACGACTCGTTCCGTTTTATCGAAAATCACCAGCCAATATACTACTATAACTGCCACTGCAAATCACTGTCGGTTGACACTCGTAAAGATATCGAGGGAGTAGAGGCGTATTTCAATTCACTTAAATGAAGTCAGAACTTCCAAAAAAAGTTCTCATCATAAGGATGTCGGCATTAGGAGATGTGGCTATGACACTCCCGGTAATTTATTCGGTGTGTCAGGCCTATCCCGATACCGAGTTCGTTCTTCTTACGCGTCCTTTCTTCGCTAAGATATTTATCAATCATCCCGAAAATCTAAGTTTTGTAGCCGCTGATTTCAAAACAGAATATAAAGGGAAAACGGGTATTTACAGATTGATTAAAAAGCTTTCATCTTTAAACTTCACTGCAGTGGCCGACCTTCATAATGTGCTTCGCTCATGGATAATTGATGCATATTTTTTATTGAAGGGAAAAAAGGTTTGTATGGTTGACAAAGAGCGAAGTAAACGTAATGAAGCCAACAAGAATAAAATAGAGCAACGCAGCTATATTCAGCGTTATTGCGATGTGTTTGACCGATTGGGATTTAGGGCCAATCTAAAGTTCAAATCTGTGTTTGAGAATTTCCCAATTCAAGCACCGGAGAAAGTTAATCACCCCGCAGTAGGTATTGCTCCATACGCCCGTTACAAAAATAAGACCTACCCACTCGAACTGATGAAGAAGGTAGTGGAAAAACTCACTTCCAAAGGCATAAATGTGTATCTTTTCGGAGCTCGTGGCAAAGAGGCAGATACTCTCGAATCATGGGAAATGGAGTATGATCTATGTCATTCGCTCGCAGGCAAAATGCCCATTACAGACGAATTGGCTATGATGAGCCAAATGGATGTGATGGTGAGTATGGACTCAGCCAATCAGCATCTAGCATCCATTGCAGGAGTAAAAGTGCTGTCAATCTGGGGAAGCACCGCACCTTCATGCGGATTTATGGCCTTCGGTCAGTCTCCGGATAATGTTATTATTTCCGGGATGCCATGCCAACCTTGCACTACAGCAGGAAGCGAAACCTGTCGTCTCGGCACTTTCCAATGTCTTAAAAGTCTTGAACCTGAACTTATAGTCCGAAGAATAGAAAGAGAAATCAAAAAGTAATAAGAAATTTCCCCACCCCGGTTTACTTTACGAGGTGGGGAAATTGTTTTATTTGGTATGCTCTTCAACCCACTTACGGGCATTGACAAAGGCTGCAAACCAAGGAGTAACGTCCTCATTACGACGAGTACGCGGATAGTAAGCACACTGCCACGGGAACACCGATCTTTCTGGATGAGGCATTATTGCCACATGGCGTCCATCAGCTGATGCTATTCCGGCGACTGCTCCTACAGATCCGTTAGGATTACCGGGATACTGCTTGTAATTGTATTTGGCTATCACATTGTAGTTGTCCAGACCTTCGGGGAGAATGAATCGTCCTTCTCCGTGGGCTACCCAAACGCCCATCCTTGTGCCGGAAAGATTTCCAAACATCACTGAATTGTTTTGCGGTATTGTCACACCCACAAACTCTGATTCAAATTTGTGTGAGATGTTGTGTTCCATTCTTGCATGCTTAGAGTGCTCGGGGTTAATAAGATCAAGAGCTATCATCAGTTGACATCCGTTGCATACACCAAGGCTCAGGGTGTCCTCACGCGCATAGAACCGGTCTAGAGCAGACTTTGCTTTCTCATTCCAAACGAAACCGCTCGCCCACCCTTTGGCCGAACCTAAAACGTCGCTGTTAGAGAATCCTCCGCAGAACACTATCATATTAACATCATCAAGGGTTTCGCGGCCTGTCATAAGGTCGGTCATGTGGACATCCTTGACATCAAATCCGGCGAGATAAAGTGAATATCCCATCTCACGGTCGCTGTTCACACCCTTCTCTCTGATGATAGCAGCTTTAACTCCGGTGGGATTCTTACGATGTGCCTCCAATCCATATGCACTGAGATGGCCTTTGAAATCACTGCGCATTGCATAGCGAATGGGTTGCTGCTTGTAGTTGTTGAATCGTAGTGCTGCACACTTCTCTCCACTCTGCATACAGTCAAGCACATATGAAGGTTCGTACCATACGTCTCTCAGATAATCGATGCCAAAGAGATGTTCGCTATCTCCGTGTGTCACCATGATCACTCGCTCTTCCTGCGGGCAAGCAACGGGGAAATATTTCACGCCTGCTTCGTCAAGAGTCTTCTCAACGTCAGCTTTCTGGCGATCGTCCACTTGAATAACAACTGCTGGATTCTCAGCAAAAAGTATCTTTACTAAATCCTCTTCGCCATAGAGCTTGAAGCCATCAGTATACATTTTCAATCCGCCGTTGACATTACCGAATGTCATTTCAAGCAGAGTGGTAATAAGACCTCCGGCACTGACATCATGCAAAGCCAACAGTTTGCGTCCTTTTACGAGAGCCTGAACAGTGTCAAACGCAGTCTTGAATTTCTCAACATCCTTCACTGTGGGCACATCACTGCCGATACGACCAAGAGTCTGTGCGAGAGCAGATCCTCCAAGACGCAAATTATCAGATGAAAAATCTATATAATATAGTGTGCTGTTATTGTCATTCTTAATCACCGGAGACACTGTGCGACGAACGTAGCTTACCTCTCCAGCAGCAGATATAATGACAGTGCCTGGGGCAAACACCTTGTCTGCACCGTATTTCTGGGTCATTGAGAGTGAATCCTTACCGGTGGGGATATTAATACCAAGATCGATTGCGAACTTGCTGCATGCCTCAACTGCCTTGTATAGAGCAGCATCTTCACCGGCATTCTTGCATGGCCACATCCAGTTGGCACTTAACGATACACTTTTCAGACCTTTCTTGAGGTTGGCGCCAACAATATTTGTGAGAGCCTCGGCTATAGCCATAACTGATCCTGCGGCTGAATCCGCTAGAGCTACTTGCGGAGCGTGACCTATAGATGTAGCGATACCGGCTTTTCCATCGTAATCAAGCGCAACAACACCGCAGTCGCTCAACGGCAGCTGTATTTCACCCTGACACTGCTGACGTGCAACACGACCTGTTACTGATCGGTCGGCTTTATTTGTGAGCCAATCCTTGCATGCCACAGCCTCAAGCGAAAGCACATCGCGGATATACTTGTCGAGTTGCTTCACGTCAGTTTCCGGATTCTCATATTTTATCTCGATAGTTGAATCCTCCATCACTGTCTTCGGAGAATTGCCAAACATATCGCCCATTGCGAGATCAATTGGGCGCACGCCGTCGGCCTGCTCAAACACAAAGCGGTCGTCGCCTGTAGTCTCGCCAACAACGTACATCGGAGCGCGCTCACGTGATGCTATGCGTTCGATGAACTCAATATCTCCTTCGTTTACTACCATACCCATGCGCTCTTGGCTTTCGTTGCCAATGATTTCTTTGGCTGATAGCGTTGGATCGCCTATGGGGAGTGATTTCATGTCAATCTTTCCGCCGGTTGCTTCGACGAGTTCAGACAGAGCGTTGAGGTGACCTCCTGCTCCGTGGTCATGAATAGAAACAATGGGATTGACATCATTTTCGGCAAGAGCCCTTATCACATTTGCAACACGCTTCTGCATTTCCGGATTAGCACGCTGAACCGCATTAAGTTCGATAGAATTGTCGTATTGACCGGTCTCTACAGAAGAAACAGCACCGCCGCCCATACCAATGCGGTAGTTGTCGCCGCCAAGGATCACAACTTTCTCACCCGCAACGGGAACACCTTTTAAGGCGTCTCTCTTTTTCGCGTATCCTACACCTCCTGCAAGCATTATCACCTTGTCATAAGCGAAAAGCTTACCATTCTCATCATGCTCGAATGTCAGCAAAGAACCGCAGATAAGGGGCTGCCCGAATTTATTGCAAAAATCAGAAGCGCCGTTAGATGCTTTAATCAGGATATCAGCAGGTGTCTGGTATAGCCATACTCGCGGATTTATCATCATTTCCCATGCGTTTTCAGCCGAAAGACGGGGGTAAGATGTCATATACACAGCAGTGCCGGCAATAGGCAATGATGCTTTACCTCCACCCAAGCGATCACGAATTTCACCGCCTGAGCCTGTAGCAGCCCCGTTAAAAGGCTCTACTGTGGTGGGGAAATTATGAGTTTCTGCTTTAAGAGAGATTACAGTATCGATTTCTTCTTCTTTAAAGAAAGAAGGCTCATCTGCTTTTTCAGGAGCAAACTGATTTACTGTTGGTCCAGTGACAAAAGCTACATTATCCTTATAGGCCGATACGAGTCCGTTGGGGTTGGCCTTTGAGGTATTCTTGATAAGTTGGAAAAGGGATTGTGGTTTTTCCTCACCGTCAATAATGAATGTGCCACCAAAAATCTTATGGCGACAATGCTCGGAATTCACTTGTGAAAAACCAAACACCTCACTATCAGTGAGAGGACGGCCAAGATTCTTGCTAAGTTGACGCAGGTAGTCTTCTTCATCAGGACTCAACGCAAGCCCTTCTTTGAGATTGTACTCGCTGATATCTTCGATATATACTATCGGGTCGGGAGTGCGTGACACGGTGAAAACCTCAGAATCGAGTCCATTGTATACTCTCTGAAGCATCTTGTCGAATTTGGGCTGCTCTTCGGTTGTGAGATTGAATTCCTCGATACGCAGAATGCCTTCAAGACCCATATTTTGAGTAATCTCGACAGCATTAGTACTCCACGGAGTGATCATTTCTTTTCTCGGACCGATAAACACCCCTTTAATATTGCTGGTGGCGAGTGGCGTAGCTCCGTCGAAAAGCCAAGTAAGCTTCTCTTTCTCTAGATCAGTCAGCTGGTGGTTGGTATCCACTCCATAAATCTTAGAAGAGCCTTTTTTGAAGAATACTACCATAATATAATTATAATTTAGATGTAAAGGATTCTTATCCTCATACACGGTTTATTTTTCTGTGACTGTTTTCTTTTACAATGTTTATTACCTCAATCCTTGAATATTCCTAAGGGGTCGAAATTTACCCAGTCAGCCGGATCCTTCGTGCGTTTGAGCTTATTTTTGATTTGACGAACGATCTTGATCAGTCCTTCGTATTCAAGATGCTGTGAGATTGACCCGATACTGAATTTGTTAATCTTCGATTCCAAGAGCATACAGAACGCAAATGCTTTACCAAACTCGCCAAGACGAATCATCGACACTAAGTGCATGATTACGAGCGAAGGATAATCTTCAATAGATGAAAGCTCACCGTTTTTTAGATTCCTTGAAATAGCCTCTATAGTAGCTGCAAATTTTTTCTGTACAAATAGGTTTTCGATAGAAATCAAAGCTGTCAGATGTTCGCCGCTATTTCGGCTGAAAGCTTCCAATACTGCTTGCGCTGCGGAAAATTTGCCAGTATCCATCAGATGTTGCGCCCATGCGCTCCACATCATCTGGCTGTGCTCGCCACATTCACTATAGAACTTATCCAATAGTTCGTTAATATTGTCCGGCATATAGTCCAAAATCTCCGGTACAATGCTCACTGAGGCCTGTGGATACTTGCCTATATAGTCTGTTATGAACTTTATAGCACCATCTCTATCGCCATTTACTGCCATTATAGACGCACGCATTTTTATAGCATCTACTAATGAGTCATCTATAGCAATAATTTGGTCTAACACGACATCCACCTCCTCACGAGGAGCATCATTCAGATACAACAATCTCGCTTTTACATAGAGTGCGCCTATATCTTTTGGCTCAATTGCAAGCGAGTAATCTATAGCATTCAGAGCTTTCTCGTCCTCATCCACAGCGGCATAATTTCTGGCGAGATGTAGCCAGAATCCCGCATTGAAGGGCTCGAGCTCTGTCAATTCTTCAAGCAGCGAGATTGCAAAACTATAATCCTGATATGAGTCAGCAGCAATTGCCACTTCATAAAGAAGGACATTGACATAGATAACTTTTTTTCGCAGCAACGAAAGATTGTCTTTAAGCCAGTCGAGACAATCAAATGTCGAGGCAAGATCCACAAGCTGTATCACTTCCTCGTCATTATATTCAGTATAAGATTTTAAAATTTGGTCAAGGATGGCTTTGCGCTCTTTTATATCCGACGGATTGGCACAACGCGCACGCATCATATCCCATATCATTCCGGTCGCTTCAGCATTATCTTCCATGCATTTCATACGCGACTCGTCGGAGTATTGAGAGTGATATATAGCTTTTCGCTGTAGCAACGGTTCGCTATCGGGATAAAAACGCGCAGCGCACTGTAGCACCTCAAATCTCAAATAATCATCATTTAGGTCACCGGCATAATCGAAAAAGTCAATCAGCTCGTCTTCATCGAAGTATCTTTCGGACAACGGTTTTGACAGACTCTCTCGAAATCTCGCTAAAGCCTCTTCTCGGCTGGTCATGTTAACGCTTTCTTCGTCCACTTATTTCTCCTTCTAAATTATGTGGAAAAGCCTTGCGGCACATACTTAATGTATCATGCCACAAGGACATTGTAAAAGATATTATTTTTTCTGTATCTTCTCCCAACTATCTTTAAGCGCAATTGTGCGGTTGAAGATGAGATGATCGGGAGTAGAATCGTAGTCAGGGGTGAAATACCCTACTCTTTGGAACTGCAATTTTGCGCCCTTCTTTGCTATTTCGGCTGCAAAAGGTTCGATTTTAGCACCCTTAACAATTTTCAGAGAGTCGGGATTGAGCATTTCGCGGAAGTCTCTGTCAGGTTGAGCAGCAGGATTTTCCACATAGAAAAGGCGGTCGTAAAGACGAATTTCCGCATCAACGGCATCTTTAGCCGAAACCCAGTGAAGTGTGCCTTTTACCTTTCTTGCGGCTCCGGGAGCTCCGCTATGTGAGTCAGGATCATAAGTACATTGGATTTCAACAATGTTTCCTTCAGCATCCTTAACTACATTCTCGCATTTTATTATGTATGCGCCTTTTAGTCGGACCTCTCCACCGGGAGCGAGACGGAAGAATTTCTTAGGGGGATTCTCCATGAAGTCGTCAGCTTCGATATATATTTCGCGGCTGAAAGGCATCTGGTGTGTACCGCCGTTAGGATCCTCAGGATTGTTTTCCATCTGTACCATTTCAGTCTTGCCCTCAGGATAATTGGTGATAACAAGCTTTACAGGGTTGAGCACAGCCATGACGCGAGTTGCCACCTTATTAAGGTCATCACGCACTGCGTGCTCGAGAAGGCTGATATCGTTGAGTGCCTCATATTTTGTATATCCGATAGTATCAACAAAATTTCGTATACTCTGAGGTGTATATCCTCTTCGACGCATACCTGATATAGTGGGCATACGAGGATCATCCCATCCTGCCACCAGGCCCTCTTTTACAAGCTGAAGCAACTTACGCTTGCTCATCACAGTGTATGTGAGATTAAGACGGTTGAATTCTATCTGTCGCGGACAGTAAGTCTCATCAGCCAGCTCTTTCACAAAGTATTCGTAGAGCGGACGGTGTACAACAAACTCAAGAGTGCATATCGAGTGGGTTACGCCCTCGAAATAGTCGCTCTGTCCATGCGCAAAATCGTACATTGGATAAACCTTCCATTTTGTGCCTGTACGATGATGAGGATGTTTAATAATGCGGTACATGATAGGATCGCGGAAGTGCATGTTTGGCGAAGACATGTCAATCTTGGCACGTAAAACACGCGCTCCTTCTTCAAACTCACCGGCATTCATGCGCATAAACAGGTCGAGATTCTCCTCAACAGAGCGGTCACGATACGGGCTGTTCTGTCCTGGTGATGAAGGATTCCCCTTTTGTTCTGCAATCTGTTCAGATGTCTGATCGTCTACATATGCTTTACCTTCTTTAATCAGACGCACGGCCAAATCAAACAACTGTGGAAAATAGTCCGAAGCATAATATTCGCGATCTGCCCAGTCAAAACCGAGCCAGTGTATATCCTCTTTTATGGAATCAACATATTCTACGTCTTCCTTTACGGGATTAGTGTCATCGAAGCGCAGATTACATGTACCTCCGAATTTTTCAGCCACGCCAAAATCCATACATATAGCCTTAGCGTGACCGATATGCAGGTATCCGTTAGGTTCCGGGGGAAAACGGGTGTTGAGTCGTCCGCCATTCTTGCCTTCTAAAAGGTCCTTCACAACCAACTCTTCCACGAAATTCGCTGGTTTTATATCTTCCAAAGGAGTTTTTGTTTCGTTTTCTGACATATCTTAAAATGACTTGTAATGCGGTCAATTATCCCGCTATTTGTTAAATTGTTGATACTATTACGATTGGTTTTAGATTAATCGCCTCTTTTATCATAGAGGCAAAAAATAATTTGCAAAATTAATACTTTTCGGATAATATTGCAAATTTTATCCTACTGCATGATAAATGAATCTTTGAAACCAATAAAATACAGTACGCCGTCAATACCGATAGTAGAGATTGATTGTTTTGCAGTGGCTTTAACTTTGGGCTTTGCATGGAAAGCTATACCCAGACCGGCCGTACTGAGCATTGGTAGGTCATTGGCGCCGTCGCCAACTGCTATAGTCTGGGCGATATTAATATTCTCCACCTGCGAAATAATTCGCAGAAGTTCGGCTTTACGCTTGCCGTCCACCACATCGCCAACATATCTTCCGGTGAGATGGCCATTCTCTATTTCAAGCTCATTGGCATATACATAGTCAAAACCGAATCTCTGCTTTAAGTAATTGCCGAAATAAGTGAATCCTCCCGAAAGAATAGCAGTTTTGAATCCGGCACGTTTTAGAACGCTCATCATTCTCTCTACTCCTTCAGTAATGGGTAAATTCTGAGCTATATCCTCCATTACGCTTACGTCAAGACCTTTTAGGAGAGCTACTCTTCTAGCAAAACTCTCTGTAAAATCTATTTCGCCCTTCATGGCTCTCTCTGTGATAGCTTTCACTTGATCGCCTACTCCTGCTCTTATTGCCAGTTCGTCGATGACTTCGGTTTCTATAAGAGTAGAATCCATATCAAAGCAAACAAGTCGTCGGCAACGTCGAAACATTGTATCTTCTTGAAGAGATATGTCAAAATCGCTCTCCGAAGATATTTCCATAAACCTGCGTTGCATATCACTCACACTTTGCGGAGTGCCACGCACAGAAAATTCTACACACGACTTCGATTTAGTATCCTCGTCATCAAGTGGTGGACGGCCGGTGAGACGTCTTATATTATCTATATTCAGCCCTTGTGCGGCAATTTCTGACGCAATTAAAGATAAATTTCGAGCTGTGAGCCTTCTTCCGAGTGTGGTGATAATCCATCTGTTCTTTCCTTGTCGTCCCACCCAAGAGTTATACTCGTCAATTGATACCGGAGTAAAGCGCACCTGCACATTGAGTGTGGTGGCCTTGAACAGGAGGTCCTTCATCATGTTGCCTGAAACAGATTCATCGGTCTTCACCAGAAAGCCCAGAGAAAGAGCATGATGTATATCAGCCTGGCCAATATCAAGTACCGCGGCATCATATTTGGCAAGAATCTCCATCAGAGCGGCTGTAACGCCCGGACGGTCGGCTCCTGATATGTTTATAAGGATAAGTTCGAACATGAGTACGAGTATATAGATATGTTGATAATATGTGGGTAAAGCTCAAAACGGCTTTATTTGGCAAATTTACGAAAAAATATTGAAATATGGAGCGACAAATCGCATTTATCTTATTGTATCATGTCCCTCATTATAGCATCGCCTATAAGCCAGTAAGACTCCGGTATTACAATATTATTACCCGACACGATTAATTTGCCCGACTGAAGATAAGGGAAAGCATCGCACAAAAATTTTTGACGCCTTCTGCGAGGGATGTGAGCGAAATCCAATCCTTCAACTGTTCGCAGTGCTGTAATCATCATATCATTGAAAATATCGGTTTTCGTCTCTTCCTCTACCTCGTAAGCTTTACCGGATGAGTCAATTTCGGCCATGTATGTCTTAATATTTGATGGATTGACACGACGCACCTTGCCGTCAAAACTATGCGCCGAGGGCCCTAATCCTATATAAGGTGTTGCATTCCAGTAGTTGCTGTTATGTTTAGCCCGGAAGCCCGGTCGTGAGAAATTTGAGATTTCATAATGCTCAAATCCATTATTTGATGCCTCTCTTATGAGCATATTGTACATCTCCACGCCCAATTCCTCGTTCAACGGCTTGATTACTCCTTTGTTAAGCATTGCGGTAAGGCGAGTACGCGGTTCGTAGCTCAACATATAAGCAGAGAAATGAGTTGGCGATATTGCGAAAAGCTTTGACAGCGAATATGCCCATGTATCAAGTGTTTGATTAGGCAAACCGTATATTAGATCAATACTGTAGTTACTGAAACCGGCAGCCTTGATTGTTTCGATTGCATGCTCCGCATCGGCCGCGCTATGCCGACGTCCTATCATTTTTAGTTCATTGTCAACAAACGACTGAACTCCCATACTGATTCGGTTGAAACCAAGACTACGCCATAATCCAGCTTTTTCCTCAGTAACATCCTCCGGATTTGCTTCTATTGTCACTTCTACCATATTTCTATCGTGAAAAGCCTCCATCAAACGTTGAAGGCTCTCATCTGACAATATAGATGGGGTTCCCCCACCCAGATACAGAGTGGAGGGAGCCACTGTCTCTAAACGCCGAGTATCATATTCTTTTATAAGACAATCAACGAGAGCCGACTCTTCTTTGCGATTAGGAGTCGAGAAAAAATCACAATATGAGCATTTACTGTGACAATACGGAATATGTGCATAGAGGCCGGCCATAAGATCAATAACTTTTGTCCTCCGGGTATCTACCGCATATCTGTTTGAACTTACAATATTTGCAGTGAGAAATATCCTCTGTTTGAGAAAATGGGAAATCGTTGTTCTCTTCAAAAATACAATTGATTAGTTCTTCAAATCTTTGATAAAATCCCTTATCTTCCTTTGGTGGATTATCTGCGAGTCTATAGTCGCTCAGCGGTTCTTTAAACAAAGTGAGATCACTTACTCCCACCGTTGCCATTGTCTGGAATTTATAAATCATCGGCTTTATTTTACCCTTATGTCCAAACAACGCAGCATAAGCATGAGAATAAACCAATAGCTGAAAAATGCCTGCACATAATGAATCTGTAAATAAACTGTTAACAGAAGTAGCTTCCAATTTATCATCTCCGGTCTTGTAATCAATAAAAATCAGAGATGTATCGGCTGCGTCAGCTGCATCTCCAAGCGAGTCGATACGATCAATAGACATAGTAAAATTTATTGTAAATTTATCATTGATCTTCCACTCATACTTTTTATGTTCTCCTACTTCGGCTCCCAAGAAAATATGCGGAGTAGTTTTTGCTATTTTCATCTCAGATTTGAGCATACTCGCCACATACTCTGCTATAATTTTTGCAGTGATACGTCCCTCGCCCGGAAAATGTTCCATTCGATTCTTGTATCTGCCTTTGTAATAGATTTCATCGAGGACAAGTCGAGTACGCATCTCAAGATTGTCGTTGAGCATAATTTTGAGTATCTCCTCTGTAATTCTCTTATTCCGATACGGCATGTAGATATCTTGCACTACCCGGTGAGTCACTGTTCCATAAGAAGCGCCGTCAATAAATCCGGGAACATCCTCGTTTACTCTCAGTCCTTTTACATATTCAAGATAAAATTTCAACGGACAACTGAGGTAAGTCTTTAGTGCCGATGCAGACAGTTTAAGGTCGCCTCCCGGAAGGAATCTTCTCAACTCTTCTATCACATGAGGAGTTTTATTTATTACCAGAGGCTCTACATCGCCTATCTCTGCTTTAAAATCCACCGTTTTGAGTGAAATTCCCTTGTCTTTTTCGAGAAACAGCAATTGGGATAGATATCTCGACATCTCGCCTGAAGATACACCGGAAGTTCGGCTGTCATAAATCAGGCGCACTCGTTTTGCGCGCCCCAGAAGTCTGAAAAACTGGTATGCGTATGATGCCTCTTCCTGCTCCTGTGTGGGTAAATAATAGCCGGAGCGAAGATTGGCTGGAATAAGTGAAGGAGAATAATTGCGTTTTGGAAACACACGCTCGTTCATCGACATCATTATAATATTTGAGAAATCAAGCGCGCGCGTATCCATTATCCCCATTAACTGAAGACCTTTAAGCGGTTCTCCCGCAAATTTTACAGGAGTTAAAGCCACAGTCCGTTCAATAATCTGCAAGAATGTCTGTTCGCTCAAACCGATACGATATTTATCAAGAAGCGAACATAACTCATTCACTTCTTTGGAATATCCATCCAAAATCTCCAGCTCATAGTATTTTATTCCATCTCCTACACCAAGTTTCTCTGTTAGTTTGTCTTTCAACGTTGATATCAGTATTTCAATATATCTTCTCACTTCCACGATATCCTTGGTATTGTTAACCGGAGTGAATATAAACGCAAATTCCGGGTATTCAGCCAAAATTTCCTCAGCACTGATGTTGTAAAGATGATCTGTTATGATACGGTTGCGAAGAGCGGTAGCTTGGTTAGGCAATATCAGGTTTATATGAGGATGAGCAAGGATATCCGACACATCTTGATAATAATAGTGGAACGTTTCGCTCACCTTATAAGCTCTAAGATGCATTGAAATAATAGCTGACATAAGAGCCGCAAAAGGCATAGAACTATAGCTTATGCCCATAGTGACGTTGATTGTTTCAATCTTTTGTGGTACTGAGTACAGCATAGGCATCAGCAGATGATCATCGGGCATCACAACCGCTGTGTCTATCAGATGCGAAGGTGCCGTGCTTTCTGTCTCGTCAATTTTACACCATTCATCGGACCACTTTTCAAGAATCTCAGCAGCTACCTTAGTTTGGCCAGTTGAAGAAGGCACGGCTATAATGTCTATATCGGCATGTTCGGAAATTTTCTCAAGTACAAAATCAGCTGGAGGAGGAAAACTTTTCGACAAAGGCAATATGGTACTACCGGCATTCGTCGGATTTCCGTTATGATCTCTAAGAAAAGGCGATGCTATGTCCCAGAAAAAGTCAGCGATACCAAGATTCTTCAGTTTTAGAAAAATCAATGACCTCGATGTTGAAAGTACATTAAATCCAACAAAAGCATAACGTCTGCCTCTGAAATCCTGGAGACTTGAATTTGTGATTTTCTTGCAAGCATGACGTGATTGAAGTCCTGAATATGCAAGGGGAAGAGCGGATTTATTTAGCTCCTTTATAAAGCCCGTGTACAATTCATCAAGAATCTCCCATAAATTCAAGAATTTGTCAGCAGGAGTATTCTTGCCTTCAGCCGAAGGCATGTGCTGCCAGAAACTCTCAATATCCGATTTTTCTGCTTTTTTTCCCCATAGGTGTTCGATCACCTCAATCTGCTCTGCTGTAAGGTAATTTGCCTTAATCTCCCTTACATCCTTCAGGTTGGTAAACAACTGATGAGCGTCCACCATATAAGCATCCACGTCGTTGAAGTCATTGAGCAAAATTGACCCCCAGAAATAAAAACTGTCAAAATCCGGAATCTGGCTTTCTTTGCCATGAGCCTTAAGTACCTTGCAATATTCTTTGTAGAGAATCATGACCAACTCAGTATCCGACGCCAGTGTAGACTCATCAAACTGCTGCGTGAAATAAGTTATGGAAATCATCTTGGGCAAGAAAGAAGTTTTTTGCATTCGCTGCTGCATATACATGCGCATAAACATTGCACTTCTTCTGTTAGGGAAAACAAAAGTAAACCCTGCCAGGTCAATATTTTTGTCGATATAATAGTTAGCTACTTGCCTAAGAAATTTATTTTCGGGAATATAATCGGGAGTCATAGAAATCAAATCAATTTTTTAAAAGGAGAATAACTTTTATAGCCACATCAAAATTCACGAGCTTGGCATTAGCATTGGCAGCGATATCGACGCGTGCGTCGTCCACAACCTTTATAAGACGCTCCACATTGCGCTCATTAATAAATGGTGAAAATCTACTGCTGAACTGCATCTCAGCTTCATTGAGGAAATTGAGAGCCGGCTGACGCATATTCAGCACAAAATTTTCGCGCATCATGTGAGCGCAGTATTCAAGAAAGCGCATTTCACGTTCACGCCCCATCGAAGCCACATTTGATGCCCATATTTTAAGATCGGCCACCTTACGAGTGTAAGCCTTTCTCATCAATTCCATAAAAAAGTCAAGAAATTCGTTAGTTTCCTGTGCCACATCTATCATTTTGATGGCAGCTGCCATATTGCCCGCTGAAAGACGCGCTACTGAAGTGGCTACATCATTTTGCATGCTGTAAGCTTGTTGTAGATATGATGAAACCTCACTATCCGCATATCGGCGCACCTGTATACGCTGGGTACGGGAGAATATTGTCGGAAGGATAAGACGAGAGTTGTCCGACACCATAAGAAAAATAGTGTCGGCGTGAGGCTCTTCTACAAGTTTCAGAAGCTTATTCGCAGCATCTTCTTTCAGTCGTTCCGGCAACCACATTATCACCACTTTGTATTTAGATTTGTGGGTGGTGAAGCTGAGTTTGCGTATGAGTTCGTTAGCTTCGCCTACAAATATTTGAGGTTGGGCGTTGATATTGTCGAGACACAAAAGCCATTTGTCTAAATCCATGAATATTGTGTCCTTCACCATATCCCTGAATTCAGGGAGATAATCGTCAGACAAACTTACATCCCCTTTTTTCACTACCGGAAATGAATATATGGTATCCACATGATTGAACATCTGATGTTGAAGACATGAAGGGCATTTGCCACAACTGTCACCATCAGGGGTGCGCTGCTCGCAGTGGATGTATTGAGCTGTGGCACGAGCAAGAGCGAATTTGCCAATACCAGACGGTCCCTCGAGAAGCAGTGCGTTGGGTATACGTTCGGAGTCCACCATCTGACGAAGACGGTCTTTCACATCACTATGACCGGGAATATCAGCGAACCTCATCTTCTTCGGCTTGTCGGCGTGCAGAGCCTTTTGCAGTGAATCCGTGCTGCAAAATATAGTCTTTCACCTGTTGGAATAGATCAGTGGCAAAAACAAAGTCGTTGAGTGCTTTACTCGTCGTTGCGAAAATCTCTTTTTTATTACCAACCCACTCGCGATAACCTTTATATATAAATGTAATTGTTTCGCCAATGCCAAGTACGGAGTTCATATCATGAGTATTTATCACAGTTGTGATGTTATATTCATGAGTTATATCGCTGAGAAGTTCATCGATAAGGATTGATGTCTTTGGATCAAGACCGGAATTGGGCTCGTCGCAGAAAAGATATTTCGGGTTGAGAGCGATAGCTCTGGCTATGGCCGCACGTTTTTGCATACCGCCGGAAATCTCCGACGGGAATTTGTTCTCTGATCCTTTTAAATTAACCCTCTCAATACAAAACAGCGCCCTCTCAAGCTGCTCGGCATAGCCGAGATTGGTAAACATAGTAAGAGGAAACATCACATTGCCAAGCACAGTTTCGCTGTCAAAAAGAGCGGAGCCCTGAAATAGCATGCCTATCTCTTTTCGGAGTTGCTTGAGCTCTTTATTGCCCATAGCCATAATGTTGCGTCCGTCAAACAGGATTTGTCCTTCTTCGGGCTTGAGAAGTCCCACAAGCGATTTTAATAACACCGTTTTTCCCGAGCCGCTCTGACCGATTATAAGATTGGTCTTGCCCGTCTCGAAAGTAGCGTTTATGCCATGAAGCACAGTGCGACCGTCAAACGATTTCGTAACATTTTTTACCTCGATCATTGCAGTAAGAGTTTAGTGAGTATCACATCAGCGAGAAGTATGAGAATAGAGCTTGCCACCACACCGTTGGTGCTGGCTTTGCCCACCTCAATTGAACCGCCCTTCACCGTGTAGCCATAAAACGACGCAACAGAGGAGATTATATATGCAAAAACAAGCGATTTAATGAGAGCATACCACACATACCATTCTTTGAAGGCGTATTGCAGACCATATACAAAAGTCGGTACTGAAATAAGGTCGGTCATTAATGCCACACTATAACCACCCATAATCGCTGTACCCATACACAGCACTACGAGCACAGGAATAAAGAACACGAGCGCAACAATTTTCGGGAGTACGAGATAGTTGGCAGAATTTACGCCCATAATTTCGAGAGCGTCGATTTGCTCTGTCACTCGCATCGTGCCTATCTCGGAAGCTATATTACTACCAACCTTACCTGCAAGAATTAAACATAAGATTGAATTGGAAAATTCAAGAAGTATAATCTCACGTGTCGCCATACCTACAGAGTAAGCCGGAATAAGCGGGGACGTGACGTTAAGCTGCATCTGTATTGCTATCACCGCACCAATGAACACAGATATAATAAGAACCAGGGGTATGGAGTCAACACCAAGTTTTGAAATCTCCTGTAAGGTGCATTTACCAAAAATCCTCCATCTGTCAGGTACAGTAAACACCTTTGTTATAAATAGGCAATAACGCCCAAAAGTGGCTATTGAATCGCGTAAAATCATTGCTTTTATATTTATTCTTTTGCAAAGTTAGTTATTTTTTTGTAATTTCGTGCCAAAATATCTCTTCTGAAGATGATATTTCACTTTCTAACCATTTTTTCCGTCTTTCGGAATCATTTATTTTATTTTGAGAAATGCTTGTAATAGGTATAGCCGGAGGCACTGGATCAGGTAAGACCACCGTTGTAAATAAAATCATTAACAGCTTCGCTCCTGGCGAAGTTGCCGTGATCCCGCAGGATTCATATTATAAGGATTCGAGCCACATACCTCCGCAGGAAAGGTCAAATATCAATTTCGATGAACCGGCCGCTATCGAATGGTCTCTTCTTGTAAAGCATCTGCGTGAGCTTAAAGAAGGGAAATCAATAGACATGCCCACATATTCTTATCTGACATGCACACGACAGCCGGAAACTGTGAGAGTGGATCCGACAGCCGTTGTGATTGTGGAAGGCATACTCGTGCTGAATGACCCCGAACTGCGCGAACTGATGGATGTGAAGGTGTTTGTCGATGCTGACCCGGATGAGAGATTGATTCGAGTTATTGCCCGCGACTGCATTGAGCGAGGACGCACGCCTCAAATGGTGATTGACAGATACCAAAAGGTGCTCAAGCCTATGCACTGCCAATATATCGAGCCTTCAAAGCGATATGCAGATCTTATCCTGCCTCAGGGGGGTAATAATTTGGTGGCTATAACGCTGCTTACAGATTACATAGAAAGTCGTTTACGCAAAAACTGCAATTGATGGGACTACTTTTTTCTCGAAAAGACAAAGACAACGATGTGGAGCCTTTACAGCTTCCGGACGGTATAGAATCCGACGTTATAACGCCCGATTCGGAGATTGTAACAGAAACGGAGATTATCGCAGACATTTCTCAACCGGAGGAAAAGACAAGTATGGTGCTACGTACTGACAACTTGGTTAAGAAATACGGATCTCGCACAGTGGTCAACCATGTGTCTATTGATGTGACACAAGGGGAGATTGTCGGTTTGCTCGGGCCCAACGGTGCCGGAAAAACCACAACTTTCTATATGACGGTAGGGCTAATACAAGCCAACGAGGGGCGTATTTTCCTCGATGACCTTAATATAACAAAGTATCCGGTGTACAAACGCGCTCAGGCCGGCATTGGCTACCTTGCACAGGAACCGTCCGTGTTCCGTAAGATGACGGTGGAGGATAATATTCGGTCCGTGCTGCAAATGACCAATAAGCCCAAGGATTATCAGAAAGAGAAACTTGAAAGCTTAATAGCTGAATTTCGCTTGCAGAAAGTGCGTAAAAATCTCGGTGACCAACTCTCAGGCGGCGAGCGCAGACGCACAGAGATTGCAAGATGCCTTGCCATCGACCCGAAATTCATTATGCTTGACGAGCCATTTGCGGGAGTTGACCCTATAGCTGTAGAGGATATACAATATATTGTGTACAAACTCAAGGAGAAGAATATAGGTATACTAATAACGGATCACAACGCTCCTGAGACTCTGAGTATTACTGACCGAGCCTACCTCTTGTTTGAAGGAAGAATCCTTTTCCAGGGCACGTCGGAAGATCTTGCTGAAAATCCAATAGTACGCGAAAAATACCTTGGACGCAACTTCCTTTTCAGACGAAAGAAGTTTGATTGATACCTTTCGAGAAAACAATAACTACAAAAATACCTGATGAAAAAAAAAGCCATTGACATGAGCGTGGCGAGTGTTGAAAAAATCAACGATATGTACGCGCTCCTAAAACTCGCTCCTTGCGACGGCACGATGCCGTGCGGAATAGAGCCTGGACAATTTGTGCAAATAGAAATTCCGGATTCCAAGACCACATTTCTTCGTCGTCCAATATCCGTCAATTTAGTGGATTATTCGGCTAATCTACTTTGGCTATTGGTAAGAAAGGCCGGAGCCGGAACCACACATTTGATTAATGCCGAAGTTGGAGATATATTCAATGTGATTCTTCCATTAGGAAATGGTTTCACCATTCCTTCTTCCGATACATCAAGCCGTGTGCTGCTTGTAGGAGGCGGTGTCGGCGTTGCCCCACTCCTTTATTTAGGCCAGCGTCTGAAGGAAAAATGTATTGACTTTGAATTTGCTCTTGGTGCCAGAAGCAGCAGCGACCTTCTTGAAGGAGAGGAATTTGTGAAGTACGGCAAACTCAATGTATCTACTGAAGACGGCTCCTTAGGCGAAAAGGGATTCATCACTCAGCATAGCATTTTCGATGACGCTACGATTACCCACATAGCATGCTGTGGACCCACCCCGATGATGAAGGCAGTGGCAAAAATCGCAAAAGCAAAAGGAATCAATTGCGAGGTGTCGCTCGAAAATGTGATGGCGTGCGGTCTGGGAGCATGCCTGTGCTGTGTGGAAGACACCACCGACAATGGTAATGTGTGTGTTTGCACCGATGGTCCGGTATTTAACATAAATCAACTGAAATGGGAGCTTTAACAACAAAAATAGGCAATCTTGAATTGCAGAACCCTGTGCTGACAGCATCAGGCACTTATGGCTATGGTGAGGAATTTTCCGACCTCACAGATGTGGATTCTTTGGGAGGCATTATCGTAAAAGGCACTACACTCAATCCACGCCAAGGCAACCCGGCCCCGCGAATGGTTGAGACTCCTTCGGGAATGCTCAACGCTGTAGGCTTGCAGAACAAAGGCGTGGACTATTTCGTAGAGCATATATATCCAAGAATTATCGAGGAATTTCCTACGACAGAGATTATAGTAAATGTGGCAGGCTCCTCAATTGATGACTATACCGCAGTGTGCGACCGACTTGCCCCACTCAGCCGCGTAAGAGCCATTGAGGTGAATATATCATGCCCCAATGTGAAGCAAGGAGGCATGTCGTTCGGTACCACATGCTCCGGTGCATCAGAAATCACTAAAGCGGTGCGTGAAGCGTGGCCAAAGACTCTAATAATGAAGCTCACGCCTAACGTCACATCTATCACTGACATTGCTCTGGCTGTGGAGGCCGAAGGAGCCGACAGCATCTCGCTGATCAATACGCTCATGGGTATGGCAATCGATGTTGAACGTCGCCGTCCTTATTTGTCCACTATCACGGGAGGACTTTCAGGGCCCGCAGTGCGCCCGGTAGCTGTAAGGATGGTATGGCAGGTTTGTAAAGCCGTGAAAGTTCCAGTCATTGGATTAGGCGGCATTATGAATACTCGCGACGCTCTCGAATTTATTATGGCAGGAGCCACCGCCGTTGAGGTTGGCACCGCAAATTTCATTAATCCCAACGTCTCCGCAGAAATTGTAAAAGGGTTAGAGAACTACTGTGCCGACAATCATTTGTCAAATATTTCCGAAATACGCGGAATTATTTGATTTTTGCGGAAAAAATGCTTAACTTTGCACCGCTTTTTTGGAGCATCACTCGTGTGATGGGAAATTAAGAGCATAAAACAAACTTAATTTTTAGTAACACAATCTTTTATTATCATGCAAGTATTCAAATTGCAAGCTGAGCCCCGCACCGATCTCGGTAAGAAGGCTACCAAAGCCCTCCGCGCTGAAGGCAAAATTCCCGTAGTCCTCAATGGAGGCGAAATCGTAGAACTCCCCTACAATGGTCCGCTGCTCGAAGGTCAGAAAGTAGTAGAAATCTCCAACGGACGCGGTATCATCACTACCGATCTTCAGGTGTCTCAGGAAGCTGTTCGCAAGCTTATCTATACTCCCGACATCTACGCAATTGAGCTCGAATTCGACGGCACAAAGCGTATGGCTGTTGTTAAGGACATCCAGTTCCAGCCCGTTAAGGACACAATCCTTCATATTGATCTTCTCGAAGTAAGCGACAAGAAGCCCGTTGTTATCCAGATACCCGTGCGTCTCGAAGGTCACGCTGAAGGTGTTAAAGCCGGTGGTAAGCTCCAGCTCTCTATGAAGAAACTCAAGGTTAAGGCTATTTACACCGAAATACCTGAACGCCTTGTTATAAACGTTGACCATCTCGGTCTTGGTAAGACTATCCAGGTTGGTGATCTCCATTTCGAAGGTCTCGAACTCGTAAATGCAAAGAATGCTGTGGTTTGCGCCGTACAACTCACACGTGCCGCCCGCGGTGCTCAGTCTGCCGATTAATAGTTAGTCATCAAATAGCACAACTTGATGAAACATCTGATTGTAGGGTTGGGTAACATCGGAGACGAATACCGAGGCACCCGCCACAACATAGGATTTATGAT
>CAZJKZ010000009.1:60433-61799 GCA_964546885.1 uncultured Bacteroides sp. | reverse complement strand
ATCCCTTTTGAAATAGGGTGTTTGCAACTTAATATTCCTCCTCGTTGAAGAAGAAATCTTCTTTAGAGGGGTAGTCGGGCCAGATTTCTTCAATACTTTCGTATACGTCGCCCTCATCCTCCATTTCCTGGAGGTTTTCGATTACTTCCATAGGAGCACCGCTGCGTTGGGCATAGTCAATGAGCTCCTCTTTTGTGGCTGGCCAAGGTGCGTCCTCAAGCTTGGAGGCGAGTTCAAGAGTCCAGTATATGTTGGATTGTCTATTGTACATTGCCATAGTAAATAAAATTTTTATGTGTTATTTAATAGGTTCGTGAAAAAGTGCACAAAGTTACAATAAATTTTCGTATTAGCAATCTTTATCCCAAAAGATTTCATCTTTTGAGGCAAAAATGTTGATTTGTCTGCTGACAACGAATAGATAGTCGCTCAGACGATTGATAAATCGCATTGCCTGAGAGGTAACCGGCTGTCCGGTTTCTACCATCTCTACCATGCGACGCTCGCATCTGCGAGCCACAGTACGGGCGATATTTGCTTGTGCGGACGCTACTGTTCCTCCCGGCAGAATGAAACGATTGTGCGAGGGCAGGGAAGCGTCAACAGTGTCGATTGCAGTTTCAAGCATCTCAACATCAGCTTCTGTGATGCCTTGCGGCTTCCATTTAGAGTCCGGCTCAGTGGCAAGTTCTGATCCGAGATTGAAGAGCTTATGCTGCACTTTTGCGAGTATGCCGCGAGTGTCATCCGGTAGGCCGTCGAGGGCTAATAATAAACCGATATGTGAGTTGAGCTCATCTACGGTGCCGTAAGCCTCAAGGCGCACCGATGCTTTGGACACGCGAGTGCCGCCTACAAGCGAAGTCGTACCGGCATCCCCGGTCTTTGTATAAATATTACTCTTCATATCTTTTCTTTAAATATTATATCAGGCGTACATAGCCTCAATTTCCTTGGCATAGTGTTCGTTGATCACCGGACGCCGGATTTTCAAGGTGTTGGTAAGTTCTCCTTTCTCAATCGTGAAGGCTTCTGGCAATAGTGTGAACTTTTTGATCTGCTGGAAGCTTGGAAGCCCTTTCTGCAGCTTATCAATCCGTTCGCCTATCATCTTCAGGATTTCGGCATTGTGAAGCAAATCATCCAGATTTTTGAAAGCTATCTTCTTCTTCGCTGCATATTCTTTAAGCGCACCGATGGCCGGTATGATTATGGCGGTCACGTATTTGCGGCTTTCACCCACTACTGCCACCTGTTCGATAAATCGATCGCCTCCCAGGCGGCTCTCTATAGCCTGCGGAGCTATGTATTTGCCGTTTGAAGTCTTGAATAAGTCTTTTATTCGCTCTGTGAGTACGAGGGCACC
>CAZJKZ010000009.1:58668-60333 GCA_964546885.1 uncultured Bacteroides sp. | reverse complement strand
CCGGCTGCTTTCTTCATTGGTCCGAACACTTTGCTTTCTGCAATTTTGTAGAGCTTTTCAAGCATCCAAGGCACCTTCTTGCCCAATCTCACATAGTTGATATTTCGGTCATAACCCACTTTGAAAGCCTGCTTAACCACCTTTTTCTGCACAGCGCTCATCTTGGATATGTGATCGTTGATCGCAGAATACACCTTCTCCCAGAATCTGGGCACACTGCACATACAAGTGGGACGCACCTCTTTTATTGCTTTTGCTATTTCCTTGGGATTAGCGTTAATTGTGACGTGCATACCCATGCAAAGACAATAGTACGTCCATGCTTTTTCGAAAATATGGCTTAGCGGCAGAAAACAGAGAGAGTCATCGTTATCTGATAGCATTGTAAGACGTACCCGGTGGATGCGTATAGCTGTATTAAAGCATCTGTGCGTTAGTTCTGCGCCTTTGGGCTCTCCGGTAGTACCTGATGTGTATATTAGGGTAGCCAAGTCATCCTCTGTTACAGATGTGCGTCTATGCTCTACCTCTGCCGCACATTCAGCAGATGCAGCTTCGCCAAGCTGTAGTATCTGGGGATAGGTGAGTATGTCTTTACCCGGGGCTGCCTTAATTGATGGGTCGTAAGCGATAATTTTCTCAACTGATGGGCAATTGTCTATTACGCTCATCACGATATCGTATTGGGTCTGATTACCCACACACACAAATTTTGCTTTACAGTCATTTATAATGAATTGCACTTGCTCTGCACTCGATGTGGCATAGATCGACACGGGAATAGCCCGGTTGTAATAGCAGGCAAAATCCGTAATCAGAAATTCAGGGCGGTTAGCAGTGAATATGGCCACAGCCTGCGAAGGCAGAAGCCCTAAGATTTCAAAAGCGTAAGCAGTTTTATTCACTTCACTTTCAAGCCTTCTCCACGAATAAGAGTCGGTTTTTGTCACTTCATCGTTGAGGTAGGCGATAATTTCTTTATCGCCGTATTTTTCGGTCTGCCGGATTATGACATCTGTAAGGTCGTTAGTCATGATTATCATTTTTTTAATAGTGCAAAATTAGACACTATCTGTTATATTATAACGTACACATTTAGTAAAAGGGTTTAATATTAACATCTATTGTAAAATAAGGCTTGCATTGTTAACAAAATTAACAATGCAAGCTTCTTCTTATTTGTTTCTTCTATGAAGGATGGGGTAAATCTTCAGTTGTCAGTTCTGTCAGTATCAGTCATTCTGAGCAATTATCTTGAGTTTGTCCACCACGTCGTCGCCGAGCGCCGATTTCTTCTTTATATGGTCAAGAGTGGCTGTGACAAACGAGTTGTTCTCGAAATCGCCGCGCACTTGCTCGAAATCTTTTTCCATGTCAAACGATGATCCATCTGCGCCGAAACCCGTCTTCGACGAAAGCGAAAATTCCTTTTTAGCGTCGGCATAAACCATCTTGTCGAGTGATACCACAGCGTCCTTCCATCTGCGCACCAAGTCGATCAGCACCTCAGCGGTGATGTCTTCTTCTCTTAGATTGAAATAGTCGAGCATTACATCGTAGGCCCATGTCCATTCCATGTCATAGTAGTCGGCGTGCAGGTCACGGAAACGTTTGTTAAGTTCGTCAACATTCATTATCGTTCCGTTCTCCAATTCGTTAATCAAT
>CAZJKZ010000009.1:18116-58568 GCA_964546885.1 uncultured Bacteroides sp. | reverse complement strand
TTTGTTAAGTTCGTCAACATTCATTATCGTTCCGTTCTCCAATTCGTTAATCAATTTGTCGATTTCCTGTTTGGGGGCTATCAGACCGCAGAGATCCACCCATTCCCCTCTGCCAGCCGGATGTGTGGGACGAAGGACAGTGCGAATTTCCGTGCTATTTCGCGGAGAGAATTTTAACAAACGACTTATAAGACTGTTGCCCAGGAATTTCACTATGGCAACGTCGTAAAGATTCATTCCGCGTTCGAGCGATCTATTGGTGATTTTAGCGCTGTTGAATGTGAAAATTTCCGATGTAGCTCCGGATATGCGTTTCAGTTCGCTTAGGAGCTTCTTGCCGCGCAGGGCTTTCTGTATGGTATAGGGGCTCAGGAGGTTGTAGTTAATTTGGTCCAAAAGCACGGAGTCCTTTCGTCCGTCGCGTTTAGGCCATTTTTGAGCGTCTCGTATCGTGCCGACAGATTTTAGATTTATGGCAGGCACCAAGAATGTCATGCCCTGCTGCTCGATAAGATAGGAGAAAGGCAGGTCGGCGGTATCCACATGGCCTACGTGTCGTCCCATCACAAGAGAGAAGGCTCCCACGCGAGCCGGCCAAAGTACATAAGAGTCGGATGTCGTCTTTGATCCTCTTTCAAGCGTGCCTTGATGGATAGGGCCAAGTTTGTACATGTGGTTGCTTTGGTTAGAGCCCGATCCGGCATTCATGAAAGAGAACATGCCCGCAATGAGCAGGGTGCTCTTGTGGTGAGTCACCGTGAAAGGTCCTGCAAAGATGGCGCAAGCCTCGCCGTTCTCGCCCTGGCAGTTGCTGAAAAACAGCGAGTCGGAGGCCGAATATGTGTGGCCCATCTTGCAGCTTTGCCCCACAAAGCATCTCTCCATCATCGTACCGTCCTCGATTTGGCATCCGCTCTGTATTATAAAATCGTCAAGCACCACTCCGTAGCCTATGTGTACGGGCGATGAGGCATTGCTGTTTATTGTGCCGTTTTTGAGGCGACCGGCACCTTCGATTGTACAATTATCGCCGACAATCACATTTTTGATATAGCCGGTGTCCACAATCGTCACATTTTTGCCAATACGTCCTATTGAGGAGGCTTGCGAACGTGCGTACTCCATTGCCATTTCCTTGAGGCGTTTTACAGTGTTGGGCCTATGGCGGTACATTGCCTCAATATAAGCCTCGTGCGCCGAAAGCTTATTGTGTATGGTCACTTCGCGTCCACCCGTCTCGTTTAGCACCGAAACTTCCACTCCGTTGCCGAATGTCGATTCGTTGTCCACGATAATGATGTCAACGTTTTCAATAAACGTATTGCAGCCTACGATATAGTTGGCCATATAGTTTTTAATATTCTCTACACAGCAGTCATCGCCAATTACTACATTGTGTAGAGTCGAGTGATATACTCCGCTATATTTGTTTATACCCCCCGGCAATACGAAGTGGGCGTTGAATTTGCCCAAGCGTACTTCCCCTGAAAATCGAGATGTACGTATATATTTTAGATTTGTCTCTGGGGAAACCTTCACTCCGTCCCAGCTTGATGCCGAACAGCCTTGTGCTTTTAGCTGGTCAATTTCGTCTTCTGTAAGATTTCGATATTCAGGAGTCAATGCGTCAAAAAGCGATGACAGTGATTCTTTAGCTGAATCATTAGGTTGTGTGCTTGATGGATAATCCATAGTTCTTTTTAGTTAGCATTCTAAATTAGTGTGCAAAGATAGTGATTTCCTCTTTGGCGGCAAAGTGAAATCACTAAATAAATAATAAAAAAAGTTTATAACTCTATGTTTATTTGAAGAGTAGGGGAGCTGGTGCTTGAGTTGATTATCCGTATTTATTCAGGATAAATCATTTTGTGGGTTACTCCTCCGTCAACCGTTATGTTTTCCCCGTTGATGAAATCCGCCTGAGGAGAAGTCAAGAAAAGGCAAATTGATGCCACATCCGATGGTTTGCCTACTCGTCCTGACGGATGGAATAAGTGGTCTTCTTCTCGTAGAGAGTCGTAATTGTTGCATTCGATCCATCCGGGAGAGATTGAGTTTACAGTAATATGTTTTGATGCAAGAGACGCCATCAGTGCGTGAGTGAGAGATACTATAGCTCCTTTTGAAGCCGAATATGCTTCAGTGCCCGCTTCCGACATAGCTTGTCGCGTGGAGCTGATGTTGATTATGCGTCGGTGAGCATCGGGGTCCGGCTCTTGAATTGCCATGGCTTTTGCCGTTATCCAGATAGGTTTCACATTGGTGTCAATTGCCCGTTGGAAATCCTCGAGATTTGCCTCCTCAAAAGGCTTGAACTCTGCTATACCTACATTATTCACAACCACATCTATGGCACCCCATGCGTTTATCACTTTTGACAGAGACCCTTTGAGCGCATTAGAGTCAGTGACATCAATCGGATGAAATTGAGCCCCGCAGCGTTGAGCAGTCTTTGTGCCTTTGTCGTAGTCCTTATCGCAGAAAGCCACGCGGCATCCGGCATCGCAGAAGGCCTTAACAATGGCAGCTCCTATGCCTGATGCACCGCCTGTGACATACACGCGGCGCGATGGAAAGTCGATTGTGAGCTTGCCCGGACGATTGCCTGTTGGCGATAGGTGTTTTTTAGTCTTTTTTAGAGCTCCTGAGCGGTACTCTTCCATTTTGCGTTCGAGATAGTTGTCTGCCATGACTTAGATGTTGTAGTATATATACTCGGATGGTTAGTCTTTAGCTTGTTCTAATAGTCGAAGAGCGGTCGGGAGATCGCGTTCGTACACCATAAGGCGTATGCCATTGTCAGGAGTAAGGTTAATGTTAAGCACGCTGTACACCAGTTCGTGATCCAGAATACACGGTATTCCGTTGGAGCGAAGCATACCCAGTGCTATATTGGCACCCGGCACATTGTCAAATATTTCTGCCACTACGAGATTAGTGTTACTCATAATCAATTCTTTTAAATCAAAATTTTTTAAATATTTCACAAAAATTCAGACTTAACGCTGATTTTTATATCATTAGTTTGTTATAATACTATATTCACTCACTAAAAAATTATTATTATGGAAAATAATGAAATTATGACTCCCGAAAATGTTGCGAAAATTAAGGCGTGGTGCTGGGTTATAGGCATTATAGCTGTCGCTATCCTTGCAATTATTATTTTCTGTCACGTAGTGTACTGGCTCATATGGATAGGAGCCGCTACCGTCGTAGTGCTTGCTGCCGTGATATGCGTGCTTATTGCAAAAACTGTAAATAAGATAAAAGACGATGGCGATTGAGTGTGACATGGCGTTATTTTTGATTTGCAAAAATACGAATAATTCCAATGTGTCTCATAACGTAAAACGTTAAAAAAAACACAACTTCAATCATTAAACGTCTTTCGTAAGCATATGAGTATAGAATCACATCCCTTACCTCCGTTTCTTCCCGCTAATGCAGTTATTCTTATGTCGGGAAGTTTTCCGCCCCCTCAATCAAGATGGTGTATGGACTTCTTTTATCCCAATCGCCAGAATGACATGTGGCGTATCTGGGCTTATATAGCCACAGGCAATAAAGATTCGTTCATGCTTCCTGACGGTAAAACTTTTGATAAGGACAAGATAGAGGCTTTCTGCCGTAAGGAAGGTATAGCTCTCAGTGACACTGGCGAAGAGGTTGTGCGCGAGAAGGGTAATGCATCCGATGCGCATCTCAAGGTGGTCAAACCTCGTGATTTCGGTGAGCTTCTCGCTCATTTGCCGATATGTCACGACATAGTACTTACAGGAGAGAAGGCAGTAGAGACCCTTGGCTCCGTAGTAGGTTTCAAAAAGATAGAGTTAGGCGAATATATCGAAACCGACCATTTCCTTAATCGTCATATTAGAATATGGAGAATGCCTTCATCTTCGCGAGCTTTTCCACGTTCTATAGAATGGAAAGCCGAATATTATCGCCGTATGTTCGACTTTGTGAAATCAAGCAAGGCCTAATTGTACAGAGAAAGTGCGTTGTTTGCTCAGAGAGATTAGAGTTGTTTAAGTAATCATAGAGATTATATCAAATGCTCTAATCCCTCTGATTACTCCGTTCCTTCTGATTTCAAAAAAGTATTATCTTTGCGGTGAGCAAATATTAATCCAGGTGTAAGTAAATCTCACACAAAATTACATCAAAAATTTCGAAATTTCGCTAAATATTTCGGTATTTTTACTAATTTTGCACCTTGAAAATAATCGACTCACGATAGTTTACGCACTTATGGTATACCACTTCAATATCCCCCCCTTGTCGATGGCCCTCTTCCTTGTGGCTGTTGTTTGCTTGATATACATCCTCACGGTGTATTGCCGGAAATTAGCAATAGTGCGACAGGTGCGAAAAGATTGTGATTCGCAGACCGACGTCACCCCGTCGGTGATGCCTTATGTGTCGGTGATAGTGTATTCGCAATCGGACGCTGAGGCACTTGCCGAAAATCTTCCAGCCATCCTTGAGCAGGAATACATGGGGCTGTTTGAAGTGATAGTGGTCAATGACGGAAATATCGGCGATTCTGATATTGTGGTGAAGCGTCTCAAGGTCAAGTTCCCGAATCTTTACTTGACATTTGCTCCTGAAGGCACACGTGTATTGAGCCACAAGAAGCTCTCCATTACTATTGGTATAAAAGCCGCAAAGGGCGACATTGTGGTCTTGACGGATGTCACTACTAAGGTTGCTTCATCGCGTTGGCTCAGTGATATGATGCTCAATTTCCTTGATCCGCGTACCAGTCTTGTTTTAGGCTATAATCGTCCGGCAATTCCTGCAGGGTGGGGCTACAACACTTGCAGCTTCGATGAGGCTGCCGATGCTGTGGCTTGGATTTCAGCAGCTGCCGAAGGCCATGCCTACAGAGCGTGTGGCTCCAATTTGGCTTTCCGTCGTCAGCTTTTCTTTGATCATAAGGGCTACTCAAGCACACTTAATCTCAATCAGGGCGACGATGATCTCTTTATCTATGAGATTGCCGACAGATCTAACACCAAGGTAGAGCTTTCAGCCGACACTATCGGTATTACTGGCTATGAAAGTGTAGCTCGACATACGCTTGCTTATCAGCGTAGAGCCCATGCTTTTACAGGACGCACTCTTCCCAAGGTGTCGCGCGGAATTATGGCTTTAGGCGAATGGCTGATGTGGATACTCGTTGCCTCATCGGTAGCAGGATATATTGTTGCAGGCGTAAACAATGGTTTCGGCCTTTCATTGGCTGTGCTTCTGATTGTGGCAATGTATGTCAGTGTCCTTTTGGCATGGCGTAGCACGCTCGCTGCTCTTGAAGCCCGCTGTATGACGATTGCGTTGCCTATACTGGCAGCTTTTCGCCCTCTGCGCAATATATATGTAAATCTTATGTGCGATGCAAAGCATCAAGCCAATTACACCTGGCAGAAATAACTTTTATAGCGTAGGTTTCTCGCCGGTGAGTTGACCGGTGGAGGTGTTGTAGTGTATTGTGTAGTTGAGAAGCACTATAGTGTAGTCGGCATTGTCACGTTCTGCTGAAAACACATCGTTCAGGCTTTCGGTCTCTTGCAGATAAGAGTAAACTTCCGGAGGCATTTCATTGAAAAGGAAATTTCCGGGCAGAGTGCTACCGTTGCCGTTAAGTGTTTGCCATTGGTAATCGTTGTTAAATACCATAGTAGGCCCGTTCTTCAGCACCAACCTGTACTTTCCTGTGCTTTGGGTAAAGGACTCCAATTGGCTGTTTGGATAATATTGGGCCACAAATGTTTCTATGGCTTTGGGCATCTCGTTGTAGAGATCGTCGTTACTTGAGCAAGCTGATATTGTAAGTGCTATCAGAGAAATAAATATAAAGTAAAACTTCTTCATAACGTTAAAATTATTGAATATTATATTCACATAACACTTTTCCTCTGTAGCATGTTCGGACTATCCGCAAAAAAAATTACGGTTACTTCAAAGCTTATAAAAAAATTGCGCCCGTCCCGGTGAAGGGATAGGCGCTTACAGTAATTATCTGTCAATTTCGTTTGGTGAAGTTTGGTCAAGCTCGCCCAACTTGTGATGGTCGTTGTTTTCGAGATAGGTTTCTTGCTTAACTTCCTTTTCTGATACATTTTCACCATCGGCCATGTCTACAGCTACTCCGGGATACACTTCAGCAGCATCTGTCTGTTGAGATTTTTTGTTGTCGTTTTCCATAATTTTATTATTTTGTGTGTTAATATTAATTTCTTCGTCAGGGGTGGGATCGGGATCATCACCGTACAGCGGCAATTTATTAAGTTGTTCGATATAGTTGAGAAGCTCCTCCTTTCCTCGTTTGTCTATTGCCGACGTAATAAACACGGGTGGCAGTTCCTCCCATTGTTCCAAGAGCTTTTCGCAATAAGCCGCCACTTGTTTGCTGCTTTTTTGCTTTGACATTTTGTCAATCTTAGTAAATACTATGCTAAAAGGCACTTGATTCTCAGCTAGCCACTCCATAAATTCAAGGTCGATTTTCTGAGGCTCAAGACGAGAATCAATCAGCAAAAATAGATTGGTCATCTGCGGACGTTTTAATATATATCCGCGTATCATTTTATTGATTTTTTCAATTTCCGTCTTGCTGCGTTGTGCGTAGCCGTAGCCCGGAAGGTCTACAATGTACCACGAGTCATTAACAAGGAAGTGATTGATAAGCATCGTCTTACCGGGAGTAGATGATGTCATTGCCAATCCTTTTTTGCCGGTGAGCATATTTATTAATGATGATTTGCCCACATTTGACCTTCCGATAAATGCATATTCATGCTTTTCTGTATCGGGTGTCCGGTCCACAGATGGACTGCTAATTACGAATCTTGCGCTATTTACTATCATATCTTTATTTTTTTCTTTATATAATTAACGCTATTGGGTGGGAGTATGTTTAAGCTGAGAGTCGATTATTTTTAAGGCCTTCGAAAATTCACCTTCTGCAAATGCTTTAGATGGCACAATGATAACATCGTATTTTGAGGAACTCAGTATGATATTTATGCTGCCTCCGTCATCTTCGACTTTAGAAATCGCTTCTATAGGAATATGTGAATTTGGGGGTAGGGGATGCTCGTCGCAGGGCGCATACTCAATATCTACACCATCATCCGAGAATATCATCTTTCGAGACAGCAATGCATAGGCTGCCGACGGCCTAAGTGCGTAATTGAAATAAAGAAGTGCCAAAATGCCGGGATATACGATGAGTATGAGAGCAAAAGCTATGATGAAATATCTGGCATCTTTTAAACCTAAAATCAAGAGTACGGCAAAGGGGAGTGCCAAGGTCCACCACCATTTCTCTGCCCATGCAGAGAAGCAATGACGAACGTAGGTTGATGATGATATTTTGAAATACTTCGTGGTAATCATATAGAAAGACGACAGACCTTCTTGAAAGAGAGGTCTGTCGTGAAATATCGGGATTGCTTTAGAATCTGAATCCGGTGGAAAGCACTATTGACGAATTGTTGTCGGTCACATAGTTGGAAGGAGCCACGTTGCCTGCCCAGTTGGTGAAAGCGTGGAAATCGCTTTTGCGGTTGGTGTAGACATAAGCCGCGTCGATGTACCACTGCTGATACTTGTATCCAAGACCGAATGATATATTTTGGGTAGTCTTGTCAAAGCTGAATGACGGGTCAGTGCCATATGTGCTAATTTCAATGCGTCCGTTTTTAGCATCTTCCTTTACGTTGGATGTGGTCACATTGTATCCGGCTCGTAGGCTGAATTGTGGGGTCACGCGATACTCAAGACCTAAGCGCACCGTATTCGAACCTTGGTAGTAGTTCTTGATATTGGAGTTGGCGTATTCGTTAGGCTGGTAATCCTGAGAGTTGCCCCAATCATCAACGAATCCAGGATTTTTGATACTCATCGAGTTGTAGCCGCGATATTCATAGTCAAGGCTCAAAATGGCTTTATTGCCGATGACTCCGGCCATACCTACCATCAGTTTCCAGGGCGAATTGAATTTCCATTTGAAGAAGGCTTCGTCAGTATAATCGTCGCCTTTCTGTTTTTCGCCTGTTGGATTGCCGTCAAAATCGCAGGGGGTGAACGAATAGTCGTTGTCTGCGAAGTACTTTTCTGACAGCGAGTACCATGTAGGAGTATGTACAGCCAAACCAATTCGGAATTCATTTACGGGTTTTATAATTACGCCGGCTTTTAGATTCATGCCTGATCCGTAGATATGCTTTTGATTGTAAAGGTCAAAAGTATAGTCGGCGTTGATCACCTCGCTATTGGCAGGCTGAATTGCCGCATTGAGGATTTCCTCGCTGTAGTACACATAGCGTCTGTAGTCCAGATCGGTTATGCCAACACTAAGACCCCAGTACACCACATTCTCCACATTGCCGCCAAAACTAATGTTGTACTCGTCGATGTGTCCTTTCTCCTTCACCTCATATATGGCGTTGCCCTCAGAATGTTCGTCGAACATACCGAAATACTGACCGTCGGAATTTGCTGCCGGTGTGATCATGTATGTGCTGTAGGCAAGCGTGCTGAGCCAGGGTATGTCGCTTTGCAGATACGGATTGTAGGTATCCGTGAAAAGCATATCATTCTGAAGAATGCCATTGCCGGAAGTGAAATCGGCTATATAGTTGCTCAACGAAGTATTGAGAGTGGACATTGAGCCTCTATAATGACGATCGAATGAAGCTGTCCTATTGAAGGTAACGCCCCAGTTGAACGATTTCAATGCGCCGTCAAGAGCAGTAGCGCCCACGTATCCGAAGTTGTTGCAGGCAACCGGAGTCTGGGTGGTCTTGTAGGGGTACAGATTGCTTATGGGTGATGTAGATGTGCTTCGTGGATTTATGTCTAACGTTACGCCCACTTCGCTGGAGCGATACACGCCAATACCTGCGGGGTTTTGGTTCAGCGATGACAAATCGCCGCCAAGTGCTGTGAACGCCCCGCCCATCGACATAAAGCGTGCTGTGCCTCTAAAGTCTGATTGTGATATTTGTCCGGCATCGACTGCGCTTTGAGCTATCGAAACCATGGGAATAGAGGCGCACATTAGTGCTATACATGCTGTTTTCATATTTTCTTGCCTGTTATTGATATTCACGCTATTTGGGAATTATCTGCGACCGCGGCTGCCTCCACCGCCACCGGAGTTACCGCCGCCACTGCTGCGTCCACCGCCACCAAAGCCGCTGCTGCGTGAAGAGCCTGATGAACTATTGTTAAACGATCCGCCATAGTTGCTCTGGCGTGTTGAGTTGCTTCGTGTTGTTGTTCCGTTATTATTTGAGTTGGTGCCTATGCCGCCTCTTCCTCGTACGGGTGAATTCACTGCGCCTCCCTGATGAGTCGAGTTGGAGTTGTACCCGTTGACGTTGCTGCGATTGTGAGAGCCCGACGATGTGCCGTTCACCACACGATCCGCAGAGTTGGTGTTGACTGGGCGAATAGATGCTCCCGGACGAGCAGGGTTGCTCGGACGCGCGTTGCTTGTAGTAGTGTTGGGGCGTCCGGTGGTCACGCTGCTTGGTCGACCGGTCGTGCCGTTAGGTCTTGTGTTTGCTCCTGCATAGTTGGGCAGACTGTTGCCTCCAGCCGGTCCGGCAGGGCGCCAAACTCCGTTGTTGTGACCGGGTCCCCAACCGTGGCTCGGTCCCCAGCCGGGAGCGGGTCCCCATCCGGGATTAGGACGCCATGCAGGTCCTCCCCATCCCCAGCTCGGGCCCCACGCCCAGCTTGGTCCCCAGCTTAAGCTGAAACTTGGCCCCCAATACCAGGGATTATAGAATCCGTAAGAAAAGCTCCAAGAGGGCAGACCCCAAAGACTGCCGTAAGGTGCGTACCAAGAAGAGTAGAAAGGAGAATAAAGCGGAGTATAGAGAGGAGATTCAACGTACACATTTATGGTGGCCGGATCGGTCACAACGTAGGTGGCATAGTCGTCATCGTTCAGTATTTCTACAATTCCATCGTTGTGGAAACGCTGTATCCTACGGGTGTTGCTATATGTGTCCGTGTTGGTTGCCGAAGCAGATCCGATCACAGAGTCGCTTACAAGAAATTGTCCGCGACGGTTATACTCGTCCACATCACGAGTGCTTCCTGTGTTTACGGTGTATGTGTCTGCTGCCGGGAAGTCCGTCAACCGGTAATCAGTACTGTAATTGGAATTCGTTTTTGTCTGGGTGGTTTTTACTTTCTTTTGAGTGTCTTTCGCCGGATTGTAATATATGTCATCGTCGTAATAGCCTTGGGCCATCACGATGGTCGGAAGCGCCATAAGCGCTAATGCCGATAACAGACGGGTTGGTGCTTTTTTGGCTTTGTTCATATTATAGATCCTCCTAGTTGTTAGATTATGCGTATATTTTAATATTTGACATTTTTGGAAGTACAAAGTTTAATCAAAGTTACGATTTATGTCGCAATATTCCAATTTTTTGCGACATAAATCGTAACTTTATTTCAACTAAATGATGAAAACCTCTTCATCATCTTGTTATGTATGGTTTATTTTCATTCGTTTTCTATAGTTTTGGGTCGCATTGCGTATCCTACCATTGTGATGCTGAAGCCCCAATAGATGAATGCGATTGCTACGAGGAACGAGCTCATAAATATTGTTTTGGCAATACCGCCTTCGATAAAGAAGTATCCTACTATGCACATCAGTATACCGTTGATTATCGATAGCCACCAGTATTTTTTACCCATTCCGGCTGAAAAGAATGATTCAAGACCCCAGTAGATGAATATAAAGGCCATAAAATACGGGAAAACTGATTCGGCAAGCACCACGTTGCGTACAAGCATGAAGCCGATGAATAGGTCAAGCACGCCGCCTACAAGCCACCAGCCCCAGCCGCGTGGTCGATCTTCTCCTGACGAAACGCAAATCTGCACCATACCGCCGGCAATCAAAAGCCAGCCAAAAAGCACTGAGGCTACTGCGTAGCCTGCTACCGGCCAAAGCCAATATGCGAAGCCGCCGATAATAAATAAAACACCTACAATAACTACAACCCACCAAGCCTTGGTCTGCATGTAGCTTCTTAAATCAATCTGTTTCATAATCGTGTGTATTTAATTTGTTAATTAATTTTTGAAATGTCAGCGGTTATTTCCCGTTTTCTGTTAATTAAACAAAATTACATACACTAAAGTTTGATGGATTGATAAAAAAAGACATGTCTGATTTAAAGCATGGCGAGTGCCTTCTTTATGGCTGTCTCCACCTTTATAGACGGGTCACCGTCAAACAGCTTGTTAAGCACCTTCTGGCTCGGCTGTTTCTGGAATCCAAGCATTTGCAGAGCGGCCAAAGCTTCCTCATAGGCTTCAGTATTGTTGGCATTGATAACTGCCGGCGTGCTTTCGCCTGATATCTGTATCTTGTCGCGAAGGTCAACGATAATGCGCTGGGCCGTCTTTTGTCCTATGCCTTTCACCCTTTTTAGTCTTGACTCGTCGCCGGAGGAAATCACCTGCTCTAAATCAGCAATCGGGAGAGCCGAGAGGATGATTATGGCCGTAGCGGCGCCTACCCCCGACACTCCTATAAGTGCCCTGAAAAGTTCGCGTTCGCGTGCTTGCAGAAAGCCGTAGAGTGTCCAAGTGTCCTCGCGTATTGACTCATGCACCAGAAGGCGTGCCTCGCTCTTGCCGTTTAATTCAGTATACACCGGCAGAGTTATGTTTAATGAATATGCCACCCCTCCTGCCGTCTCTATTACAGCTGTCGTGGGCGACAATGCCGCAATTTTACCGGTAATGTATTCTATCATATCTATTACTGCTTTATTTGAAGGCGATGGTGCGGTTGTACACAAAATTGCAAAGCGTGTACGCCACCATTCCTATCAGCGTTGCTATTCCATAGCCCGAAATCACGAAAAATCCCAAATCATACTCCGTATCTCCGAACCACGATTGGTTGAGTACCCACACTATTGAGAATTGTACGCAATAGCATAAAGCAAATCCTATGAAAAACAGAGTGACTTCACGCTTTACATTGCCGTGAGAATGAAACACCCAATTTCTGTTCCAAACAAACGAGTTAAGCACGCCCGCGACATAGCCTAAGGCATTTGAAACATAGTCGTTTACTTCGAGTATGGACTTGCAGAAGAAAATTACGAAGAGAGTTACGAGGGTATTTAATATACCCACCAGCACAAAGCGCACGAGCTGATGAAATGCCGGATTGTCCTTTAGCCCCTTGAAGTCAAGATTTCGAAGGCTTAGTATTATTTCTTTCATTCTTTTTTGTTTCTTTTTGAGTGGAAGCGTAATAGCGGCATATATCGGTGAGCCCACATTCCTCGCATAGTGGCTTTCGAGCTTTGCAGGTGTATCTTCCGTGAAGAATGAGCCAATGGTGAGCGCGCGGTATTAGTTCGTCAGGTATATATTTGGTGAGTACACGCTCGGTCTGTAGCGGATTTTTGCTACCGTGAGTCAGTCCTATGCGCTCCGACACTCTGAACACATGGGTGTCTACAGCCATTGTGGGCTGGTTGTATACCACGGCAAGGATCACATTCGCTGTCTTTCTGCCCACTCCCGGCAGCGACAGAAGACTGTCAAGATCGGCAGGCACCTTGCCTCCGTATTCGTCAACCAAGCGTCGCGCCATGCCTAAGAGCGATTTGGTCTTGTTGTTGGGATACGACACCGATTTTATGTATTCAAACACCTCTTCCGCTGTAGCGTTTGCCAAATCTTGCGGGGTGGGAAAGGCTTTGAATAGGGGAGGAGTGATGAGGTTGACTCTTTTATCGGTGCATTGAGCAGATAAAATCACAGCCACAAGCAGCTGATAAGGCGACTCATAGTGCAGCTCTGTCTCTGCCACCGGAATAGCCGAAGCAAGCCAACTAAGTGCCATATCGTAACGCTGGGCCTGTGTCATGGATTATACTCGGATATAATTTATTAGTGTGCGCCTGTGAATTCTTCAAGGAAGCGTTCGTCGTTCTCTGAGAATAGACGCAAGTCGTTGATGCGATATTTTAGGTTGGCTATACGCTCGATACCCATTCCTAATGCGAAACCGGTGTACTCCTTAGAGTCAATGCCGCAAGCGTCAAGCACATTGGGGTCAACCATGCCGCATCCGAGGATTTCCACCCATCCTGTGTGTTTGCAGAATCCGCAGCCTTTGCCTCCGCAGAGGTCGCAGCTGATATCCATTTCAGCTGAGGGCTCGGTAAAGGGGAAATAACTTGGGCGTAGGCGTATATTGGTCTCTGGACCGAACATCTCGCGGGCGAAATACAGGAGTGTCTGGCGTAGGTCGGCGAACGTGACGTTTTTATCCACATACAGAGCCTCCACTTGGTGGAAGAAGCAGTGGGCACGGGCAGAGATGGCTTCATTGCGATAAACGCGTCCGGGGCAGATGATGCGGATTGGCGGCTGGGTCTTCTCCATTACGCGGGTTTGTACCGACGATGTGTGGGTGCGAAGTAGCACATCGGGGTTGCGCTGGATGAAGAATGTGTCCTGCATATCGCGTGCAGGATGGTCAGCGGCGAAGTTGAGTGATGAGAACACATGCCAGTCATCTTCGATTTCAGGGCCTTCGGCTATCGTGAAACCAAGTCGACGGAAAATATCGATGATTTCTTCGCGCACAAGCGACAAAGGATGGCGGGTGCCGAGACGTATGGGAGCAGCTGTGCGGCTGAGGTCCAAATCGCCAAAGTCAGAACTGTTACTCTCACTTGCCTCACGCAAGTTGTTGATTGTGTCGGTGGCAAGATTTTTAAGATCATTAAGCGCTTGACCGATTATTCGTTTTTGGTCGGCAGCCACATTGCGGAAATCGTTGAATAGAGCCGATACTTCGCCCTTTTTACTGAGGTATTTAATGCGAAGTGCCTCAACATCCTCCTTTGAATTGGCTGTAAGTGATTGTATTTCTGCCTTTAAGGCGTTTATCTTATCTAACATGACTGTTGTGTTTTTTTCCTTTTCTTTAATTGGTGTGCAAATTTACACATTTTTCCTCAATCTGCCAAAATATTATAAATATGTGTGCTTTTTTGGAGTCGAGGATAAAACTTTTGATAATATTTTATTAAATTTGCACGATTTTTTTTCACCACTAAGGCTTTAACCGCTTATAAAAACGAAGGTATGAAGAAGTATATTGCAACGTTTATTGCACTTGTCTGCGGCGCGTATGTTTTTGCGCAGTCAGATATAAAATGGATATCAAAAGTATATGATTTTGGCGCTTTTGATGAAGATACAAAAGAAAAAATTGCAGAATTTAAATTTGTAAATACTTCGGCAGAACCGATAGCTGTGATTTCGGCTTCGGCAAGCTGCGGCTGCACTGTGCCAAAGTACAGCGAGGATGCTATTGAGCCGGGCGATACGGCGGTGATCAGGGTTGCATATGACCCTTCTGGTCGGCCGGGTCGTTTTAACAAGACTGTATATGTGCGCACCTCAATATCGCCCGAGAGGCACAAGCTAACAATTAAAGGTACTGTGATAGGGTCAGCCGAAACGATAAAAGGCAGGTATCCTGTAAGTTTGGGACCATTGAAACTCCGTACAAGCGCGGCTATGATTGGCCGAGTTTTTGAAGGGCAGAAGAAGATGCATTATGTAGACGGTTACAATCAGTATGGCGATACTCTAAGACCTGAGATTGTGTCAACTCCTGAATTTTTAACAGTCACTGTATCTCCGGAAGCTGTCGCACCTGGAGATATGCTTAACCTTGAATTGCAGTTCAGCGGTGATGTTAAGGGCAGATGGGGGCTGATTTCTGACTCTATCGCAATTGAGCCTGTAAAAGGGGGCGAAAAGTATTATTTCCCGGTGACGGCTATTGTGGAGGAGGATTTCAGCAAACTCACGCAGAAAGAGCGCGAAAATGCTCCGATAGCTAAATATAGCACAGACCGTGTAGTGCTGCCAGAGTTAAAAGTCAATAGTAAGGAGTCCGTGAGTGCGGATTTTACAATCACCAATGAAGGTGCGTCCGATTTGCTGATTCGCCGCATATATTCTGAAGATCCCGGCATTAAAGTAGAGGCACCTGCTTCTAAGATAAAAAAGGGCAAAAGCACTGTAGTAAGAGTCACTTTCGACCCCAAGGCTCAACCTACAGGAGTAGTTAATGCACGAGTTACCGTGATTACAAATTCCCCCGACAATCCTATGCAGGTGATAAGAATTGTCGGGGAGCGAAATTAAAATTGACTTGAACTGAAAAAGTGAGTACCTTAACCTAATAAGTAAGAATGGCTATAAACGTACTCTATTTTCGTTTGATGGTTTGACATTTACGTTTTGTCATTTCGTCAGCATAAGCCTGTTGTCCATGCTCTTTTATAAAATTGATACATGCCGGCCGATCTGATTTGAAGATGAGTGCAAAAAGTTTAGCCACGAAATTGGAATAAGTCTTGCAATCACCAACTTCCATGCCACAATCGGCACAGGTGCTTAATCCTTTTTCTTGGGCGCATTTCCGTATTCCACACCACGATGCCTTTTCATTTAATCTGCATCCGGGGCATTTCTCTTGTAAATATTTACGACATGCACCACAATATAGACCGCATCTTGCAATTAACAGAGTGTCTGATACGATAGGCTTCATAATCCTTCTGTAAAAGAATGTATCTCTATCAAGTTTCCCTCCGGGTCTGCAATATAGCAAGTACGCTGCCCCCACGGCATTGTCTGAGGAGAAAAGACTGATTTCGCTCCAGATGCGATCACTCGTGCATATTCCTCATCTACATCTTTGAATGTAGGGACATGAAATGCCAGCTCTACCGTGCCGTTCAATCCTTGCGGATAGCTATATTCCCGATGCGTCATTTGCTCAAACGCTGTTCGTGGAAACATAATCAGCCACATATTGCCAAGTTGCATCGTGACATTAGGATCTTCACCATTCCAGTCTGTTGTGAACCCCATCACATCACGATAGAATTTAACCATCTTGTTATTATCGGTTGTAAATAATCCGATAGTGTTAAAGTTGAATTTATTTGCCATTATAATATTTTATGGCTCTTATAGTCCATACAGAGCCTTTTTATATGATGAAGCGTGGACTACTAATGCAACATTCTAAGTCGAAGGTCGTATGAAATCTAACTGAACGAATGTAGAATAGCAGTCCAAGCCATATGCGTGAATTATTTAATAGAGGCTATCGCATTAATTCCCTCTTGGGCAAAATTGATGTGCTCAAGTTTTATTTTCTCTAATGTGGGTTTCAGGCTCTTTATTTCTGAGAGATGCACGGTGATGGTCTGATTGTCTATGCTTACTATTTTCTTTATGTCATCAACATTACTGGTGAGAAATTTGAGTGCGCCGCTTACTATCATGTCAATGCCGAATTTTCCGCTGTAAGTGAGAGTGATATTTTCAGAATTCACACTGTCGATATGCAGCGTAATCGGCATAGCGAGCGACATAAACAGTATCTTTATAGTGGCCTTGACGGTGGCAGTGCGTTGATCGATATACTCTATGCCGATGTTTTTATCATAGTTTTTGCGCACGTATGTCGAGATTTCGTCGTATCCTATATGTAGTTCCATTTTACTGTTAATTCTTAAATAATTCTTTTATTGAACCTATGCTGCTTAGTACACCGCTGGCTTCGTAAGGCATATATATTGTCTTGTTGTCTTTGCCGCTTACCATCTGATTGAGAGTCTCTATGTATTTTATGGCAAGCATATATGTGGCTGGGTCGGTGTGCGTAGAAGCTATGGCTTGTGCTATTCGTTCGATGGCCTTGGCTTCGCCCTCGGCCACAAGTACCTTAGCGCGTGACTCGCCTTCGGCTCTTAGGATTTCAGCTTCCTTTATAGCCTCCGCACGGTTGATTTGACTTTGTTTCTCACCCTCCGATCGAAGTATCTGACTTTGCTTCTCACCCTCTGCGTTGAGTATCTCTGCACGGCGGTTGCGCTCGGCTTGCATTTGTTTCTCCATCGCCACTCTTACGCTTTCGGGTGGTGTTATGTCCTGCAGCTCCACACGGTTCACCTTCACTCCCCACTTGTTGGTGGCATCGTCAAGTATGGTCTGTAAGCGTGTGTTTATGGTGTCGCGAGATGTGAGGGTCTCGTCGAGCTCAAGTTCGCCTATCACATTGCGCAGTGAGGTCTGTGTCAGCTTTTCTATGGCGTTGGGTAGGTTGTCAATCTCATATACAGCCTTTTTTGGATCTACAATCTGGAAATAGAGTAGGGCATTGATTTCAGTGGTCACATTATCCTTTGTAATTACTTGCTGCGAAGGAAAATCATATACTTGCTCTCTAAGATCTATTGAAGATGTCGACACCATCTGGACCATAGTGCCATGATTACTGGTTATTACCTTGCGAGTGAATATTTGTTTCGGCCTGTCGATAAAAGGCCAAATTATATTTAGTCCGGCAGGAAGCACACTGTGAAAGCGTCCGAGACGTTCGATCACTCGCGTTTCTGATTGGGGCACCACTTTAACGCCTGAGGTAATAAGCACGATTGCTATAAGTACGAGCAATCCGAGAAGAATATAGGTAGCCATATATATAGTTTTTATAGGGTTATTTCAATAATAATTAAAAGCTTCCTTCAGGCACGGCCTTTACTTTCACCACTATGCTGTCGTAATCCTCAATAGTGACGATACTGCCAATATTGATAGGGCAATTTGCGGATGTAGTATAGGCTTGCCAGCTGTCGCCGTCAACCTGTACGCGTCCGCCGTCAGTATAGTCATGTGTCACTGTAGATGTCACTCTTCCTTTGCGTCCGATTATGGCATCCATATTGCTGGTATAGAGCTGTGACTTTTTTAAAGAGCTGTAGAATTTTTTTATTTTACGTCCGCAGACGAAGAATATTCCTATAGTCACTAAAGCCGCTACGACAATTTGCAAAGATATAGATGCGCCCAAGATTGAAGCAAAGCATGCACCTACGCATCCTATGCACAGACATATAAGAGCCACCGAAAAAGAAATTATCTCTATTATTAATATTGCGGCTGCGGCTATAAGCCATATCAGCCAGGGATTGAGGTTAGTTAACATGGCGATTTATTTTTTAGTCTTATTTTGCAAATATACGCATTTCACCTGATATTTACAAGCCCTGTAGCAAAAATCGAACGTTAAAATACAAAATGGTCAAAAAGTGGCTTAAAGATTTTGCCATATCGCAAAAAAAGCGTAATTTTGCACGCCATTACGAATTAAGGGCGTCTTACCAACGCCGTAGATTCATTTTGAAATAATTAAAGAGCTCTTATAAAATGAAACAAGGTATTCATCCCAGCAGTTACCGCGAAGTGGTGTTCAAAGACATGTCTAACGACGAAATCTTCATCACTCGCTCTACCGTTGCTTCTCGCGAAACAATCGAAGTTGACGGTAAGACTTATCCATTGGTGAAGCTTGAAATTACAAGCAGCAGCCACCCTTTCTTCACAGGTAAGCAGAAACTTGTCGACACCGCAGGCCGCGTTGATAAGTTCATGAGCCGCTACGGCAACCGCAAGAAATAATAGAGTCCATTCCGACTCCTATGGCTGACGGATGTCCTTGTGTACAAGGGGCATCCGTTGTCGTATAAGGGCTTATCTAATCGAGCCCACTCCTTAAGCAAAATTCACCTTAATATCAATGAAAAAAGCCACCGATATAGATATATCAAAGATTGATACCGACAGCGCGGAATTTCAGAATGCTTTGAAGCTCGTGAATTATACGTCCCAGTCAGTGTTCCTCACAGGTAAGGCCGGTACGGGTAAGTCAACGTTTCTTAAGTATCTTACTGCCACCACTAAAAAGAAATTTGTGATACTTGCGCCCACGGGTATAGCCGCCGTAAATGCCGGAGGCCAGACCTTGCATTCTTTCTTCAAACTCCCGTTCAAGCCTTTTTTGCCTGATGACCCTGACTTTTCCTCGCCTCGGCGTATGCGTGAGCGTCTGAAATACAAGAAGGATTTTGTGAAGCTGCTTAAGGAACTCGATCTTATTATTATCGATGAGGTGTCAATGGTGCGCGCCGATGTGATTGATTTCATCGACCGCATCCTTAAGGTGTACTGTGGCAATCCCAGGCAGCCGTTTGCTGGCAAGCAATTGCTTTTGGTGGGCGATGTGTTCCAGCTCGAACCTGTTGTCACAGGAGATGTGCGTGATGTTCTTACATATTATTATAAGGAGGGTGTGTTTTTCTTTAATGCTTTTGCATTCTCTTACCTGTCGATTGTGCCTATCGAATTAAAAAAAGTGTACCGGCAGTCCGACTCTCATTTTATTGGTATGCTTGACCGCATACGCATAGGCGCGCCTTCAGCCAATGACTTGGCGTTGCTCAACAGCAAGGTGGAGGTGGCAAACAATTATAAGGAGCGCGACTTTATAATGACGATAGCCACTCGCCGAGATATTGTGGATCATATAAACGAATCTCGTCTCGCCGCCATCAAAAGGCCGGAACGCAGATTTATTGGTGAGATTTCAGGTGAATTTCCGGAAAATTCTCTTCCTACCGATCGGGAACTTGTTCTCAAAGAGGGAGCTCAGGTAGTATTTGTAAAAAACGATATCGACAAGCGATGGGTCAACGGCACCATAGGACGCATAACGGAGATTATGAATGATGAAATCACCGTACAACTTGAGGACGGAACAAAGCATACCGTGCTTCCGGAATTTTGGGAAAATGTGAGGTACGAATATGATGAGGAGACGAATAAAATCAATGAAAACACGATAGGGACCTATAAACAGTTGCCGATAAAATTGGCATGGGCCATCACTATCCATAAGAGCCAAGGGCTTACTTTCGACAAAGTGTATATCGACGTTGGGCATGGAGCCTTTTCCGGAGGCCAAACTTATGTGGCTTTGAGCCGTTGCCGCACCTTTGCAGGAATAAAGTTGCGGTCAACAATCAGTGCGCGCGATATTTTTGTGAACATGCGTGTGGTGAGGTTTAGCCAGAGGTTCAATGATGAAAACCTAATCAACAGTGCATTGGACAATGCTCGTGCCGACGATTGCTATCATCGGGCAGCAGTGGCTTTCGACAGTGGCGATTTCTCCACGGCTGCCTCTTCGCTTGCCGAGGCCGTCACCGCCCGCAATGAGCTATATCGCCCCGAAGCGGCAAGATTAATGGGCTATAAATTGGCTAAATTCAAGATTTTAGAGCACGAAGTAGAGCGGCTAAAAGAGGAATTGGCTCAGGCAAACAAGAAATTTCAGCGCCTTGCCACAGAATACGTGGAGATGGGCGAAGAGACACGCGCTGAAGGCTGGGAAATCCGTGATGCGATAGCCAATTACGACAAAGCATTGTGGCTTTGTCCGGATTATGCCAACGCATGTCTCTGTAAGGGATTGGCATTGGCGGAAACTAATGATTTTGACGGAGCGATGGAATGTCTATTCAAAGCGTCGAGTTTTGAGCCGTCTGATTATCGCGCGCCATACGAGGCCGGCCGACTCGCCGTTAACTTCGGCGATCTCGCTCAGGGAATGGATTTGCTGTTGCAGGCTCTTCAACGCTCGGAAAAAATTCCGGAAATCCATCTTGCTCTTGCCGATGGCTACGAGAAAATGGGCGACGAACACAGTGCGACAAAGCACCGTAAGGAGGCGGAAAAATTACGGAAGAAGCGCAGCAACAAACACTGAATATCAGAAAAGATAAGCCAAGCGCAATGTCCACTGCCGTGTACGCGCGCTGTAGTCAGAAAGCTGAGTGGCTTTAAGAGCGTAGGTGGCACCAAAGGTGTATTGGCCTGAAAGTTGCCAGTTGCGTAAGATTTCTACGCCTAATCCGAAACTAAAAGCCACATCTCCTCCAGAAAATTTCATGGCTCCGCAATTGCTGTGTCCTGCCTGGATATGAAAATCCGGACCTACAGAGAGAAAAGGAGCCAGTGTATCCTCAAAACCGTTAAGACGGGTGTATTTAAAGCGAAGGTGGAAGGGAAGAGTGATTTCATGAATCATCAGACGCTCGTTGCCATAGCCTGCCGAAGCCCACATCAGCCTGTCGCCAAGATCCATCTTGGCTCCGGAGAGGTTATAGAGAAGTCCGAAGTCGATACCGAATCCTAAGCCTGGAAACATCATTTCGGTCTGCACTCCCGTCTGGAAGCCCATAGTGCTTTTTACAGGTACGATATCCTGTTTGAAATGAAGGTTTGTGCTGGAAACTCCTACAAGAGGTCCGTAGCGAAATTGTGCTTTAGCAGTGCCTGCAGCCATTAATGCAACCAGCACTATCAGAAGATATTTGATTTTTTGCAACATTGTCGGTTTTAATAATCGGGTGAGAATCTTATAATTGTAAGTATGGGATTTATTTTGTCAGATCTATCAGCTGCTCTAAGGTGAGTTGCTGCTGCGAGCCGGATGCCATATCTTTTAGTGATATTAGTCCTTGCTCGAGTTCCTGTTCTCCTACGATAGCCACGAAAGGCACTTTAAGCGCGTTTGCGTAGGCCATCTGTTTTTTCATCTTAGCTGTATCGGGGTAGAGCATGGCTGCAACGCCGGCTTTGCGTAGGTCCTTGATATACTGCATGGACTTAGCGGCCTCTGCTTCGCCAAAATTCAAGAACAGCACTTTTGGTCCGGAAAGTGTGTCTTCCGGATAAAGGTTCAGACCGTTGAGCACATCATATATTCGGTCCGCTCCAAATGATATGCCAACGCCTGATATGCCCGGGAGTCCGAATACTCCGGTGAGGTTGTCGTATCTTCCGCCGCCGGTGATGGATCCTATGGCATAATCGCGCGCTTTCACTTCTAAGATTGTGCCTGTATAGTAGTTGAGTCCGCGGGCGAGCGAAACGTCAAGTTCGAGGTCGGCGTCGATGCCTACAGCCTGAGCACCTGATATCACAGTACGCAGCTCCTCCACGCCTTTCTTTCCGGTGGGTACGTCGGCGAGTAGCACTGCAAGCTTTTCAATGCGCTCATTGATGTCGCCGTCGATTTTGAGTATGGGTTGAAGAGCCTGAATAGCTTCAGGTTTTAGGCCCTTTTCGCTCAATTCTTCATTTACCTTTTCAATTCCTATTTTGTCGATTTTGTCAATAGCCACTGTGATATCAATCAGTTTTTCGGGTTCTCCGATAAGTTCGGCTATTCCGGCAAGCACTTTGCGGTTGTTGATTTTTATGGTGATGTTCACCTTGAGACGGCGGAACACCTCGTCAATCATCTGGAGAAGGTCCACTTCGTTGAGCAGCGAGTCAGAACCGATGATATCGGCATCGCACTGGTAAAATTCGCGGTAGCGACCTTTCTGCGGACGGTCGGCACGCCATACGGGTTGTATCTGGTAGCGTTTGAAGGGCATCTGCAGTTCATCGCGGTGCTGCACCACAAAGCGCGCGAAGGGCACCGTAAGGTCATATCTGAGTCCTTTCTCGCAGATTTTCGGAGCAAGGTGTACATAGTCGCCATTGGCCCATAGAGAAGGGTCCACGCCTTTTGTGAAGTCGCCTGAATTGAGTATCTTAAATAGAAGCTTATCGCCTTCCTCTCCATATTTTCCCATTAGAGTTGATAGATTTTCCATTGCCGGTGTCTCTATCTGTTGGAACCCGAACAGCTTGAATACGTCAGTGATAGTGCCGAATATATAGTTGCGCCGTGCCATTTCCACGGGAGAGAAGTCTCTTGTGCCTTTTGGAATCGATGGTTTCTGTGCCATGTTGGATTTTTTCTTGATTTGCGTTTCGAGTTGCAAAACTACAAAAAAATTTGCTCATAAAGCACAAATACAATGATAAAATTGCGTAATACACATATAAAAATACTAAGATATGACAGATGACTAAAATTTAACGTTTATTTTCAATTAATTTATCATTATAATTCGTAACTTTGCACCTAAAAATCGAATTACAATAGTTTCCATGGCACAAGAAAAGAAAATATCAACTGCTCTCATTTCCGTTTACCACAAAGACGGACTTGATATTATCATAAAGATGCTTGCTCGCGACGGTGTGAAATTTCTGTCAACGGGCGGTACCCGATCCTTCATCGAGAAATTAGGCTACGAATGCGACGCTGTAGAGGACCTCACCGGATATCCCTCTATCCTTGGCGGACGCGTGAAGACTCTGCACCCAAAGGTGTTCGGAGGTATCCTTAACCGTCGCGAAAACGAAAGCGACCAGGCCGAAACTGCTCAATACGAAATCCCTGAAATCGACCTCGTGATTGTTGATCTTTATCCGTTCGACGCTACTGTGGCTTCGGGCGCATCGCAGGCCGAGATTATCGAGAAAATCGATATAGGTGGTATCTCGTTGATACGTGCGGCTGCCAAAAACTACAATGATGTAGTGATTGTGGCTTCAAAGAAGCAGTATGGGGCTCTTGCCGGCATTCTTGACACTCAGGGCGCCCAGACTTCTTTGGCTCAGCGCCAGTGGTTCGCAAAAGAAGCTTTCGCCGTGTCCAGCGAATACGACAGCCATATATTCTCTTATTTCGATTCGCTTGCTGCCCAGCCATCGGCTTTGCGTGTGGCTATTGACGGCTCGATGCCTATGCGGTATGGCGAGAATCCGCATCAGGAAGGCTACTTCTTCGGCGATTTCAAAGCCATGTTTGATCAGCTCCACGGCAAGGAAATTTCCTACAATAACCTTCTTGACATTGACGCTGCCACCCAACTCATCGCTGATTTTACTGATACCACCTTCGCTGTCATAAAGCACAACAATGCTTGCGGTCTCGCTTCACGTCCTATTTTGGTGGACGCCTGGAAGGCTGCGTTGGCAGGCGATCCTGTGTCGGCTTTCGGCGGTATACTCGTCACAAACAAAGAAGTGGATGCCGAGACAGCCGCTGAGGTCAATAAGATTTTCTTCGAAGTAATCATCGCTCCTTCATACACTGAGGATGCTCTCACTATCCTCAAACAGAAAAAGAACCGTATTATCTTGGTGCAGAAGACCAAGCTCGACACTACCAAGACTATGCGTTCGGTGCTCAACGGCGCGCTTGTGCAGCAGCGCGACACTAAGGTTGAGACTCCTGAAGATCTTCGCCAGGTGACCACCAAAGCCGTGGATCCTTCTCAGGTAGCCGACCTTATTTTCGCTAATAAGATAGTGAAACATTCAAAGAGCAACGCTATTGTGTTGGCTAAGAATCTTCAGCTCTGCGCAAGCGGAGTGGGGCAGACCTCACGCGTCGACGCTCTCAAGCAGGCCATCGACAAAGCCAATTATTTCGGTTTTGACTTGAAAGGCGCTGTAATGGCTTCTGACGCGTTCTTCCCGTTTGCTGATTGTGTTGAGATTGCCGGAAACGCAGGCATCAATGCTGTGATTCAGCCAGGCGGCTCAATCCGCGACACTGACTCTGTGGAGTACTGCGATAAGCATGACATTGCTATGGTGATGACCGGCTTCCGCCACTTCAAACACTAATCCGAGAGTTTTCAACGACGGCCATGCACCGGCTCTGTCGCAGAAAATAGAATAATTACAATTTTACAGATAATTAAATGCGATTTTTCTCTCTTACTAAAGAAATAGCTATCGATCTTGGCACTGCAAATACAGTGATCATACACAACGACAAGATCGTGATTGATGAGCCATCTATCGTGGCGCTTGACAAGGCCACCGACAAGCTCATTGCCGTTGGCAAAGAGGCACAGCAGATGCAGGGAAAGGAAAACGAGCGTATCCGCACTGTGCGCCCTCTGCGCAAAGGCGTGATCGCTGATTTCAATGCTGCCGAGCTTATGATACGCGGGCTTGTAAAGAAGGCAAGCTCCAAGAACCGCTGGTTCTCGCCCTCGCTGCGCATGGTCGTGGGTATTCCTTCCGGCTCTACCGAAGTGGAGATACGCGCTGTTCGCGACTCATCGGAGCATGCCGGCGGACGCGACGTGTATATGATTTACGAGCCTATGGCTGCCGCTCTCGGTATCGGATTGGATGTCACCGCCCCTGAAGGCAACATGATTGTGGATATAGGCGGCGGTACAACCGAAATCGCCGTGATATCTCTCGGCGGTATCGTGAGCAACAAGAGTATACAGATTGCCGGTGACGACTTGACCGATGATATTCAAAATCATATGCGCCGGGCCCACAATGTGAAGGTGGGCGAACGCACTGCTGAGCTTATTAAGATGAGTGTAGGCGCAGCGCTTACCGAGCTCGACAATCCACCGGAGGATTTCATCGTGCATGGCCCTAATCAGATGACGGCATTGCCTATGGAGGTGCCTGTGTCTTATCAGGAAATCAGCCATTGCATTGAGAAGTCAATATCTAAGATCGAAGCTGCCGTGCTCAGCGCTCTTGAGCAGACCCCCCCCGAGCTTTATGCGGATATCGTGCGCAATGGCATATTTCTCGCCGGCGGCGGCGCTTTGCTGCGCGGCCTCGACAAGCGACTCACCGATAAGATTGGTATCCAGTTCCATATTGCCGAGGATCCGCTTTTGGCAGTGGCCCGCGGCACCGGTGTCGCACTAAAAAATATCGAAAGATTCTCGTTCCTTATCCGCTAATCAAGCGGGTAAGGGCTTGAATATTAAGCCGTTTCTTTACCTTAACCGATGCGCGAACTTCTTGATTTCTTTATCAGTCACAGCAAATGGTTTGTCTTCATCATTTTGATGGCGATAAGCCTTGCTTTTCTGTTTGGTAGCAATCCTTACCAGCATCATGTCTATCTCACATCGGCTAATGCGGTGACTTCGTCGGTGTTCACAATCTCGAGCAATGTACATTCATATTTCAATCTGCGTGATATCAATGATAATCTTAACGAGCGCAACGCAGAGTTGCAGCAGCAGGTGCTGGACCTGCAGCAGCAGTTGCAGACATTGAAAGACGATATGGAAAGCGACTCAGTGGTTGTGACGCCCACTTCGCAGTACCAGTTTGTAGTAGCTCACGTCATAAGCAATTCTATCGCCCGGCCCTACAACTATATCACTATAGATAAAGGCTCGGCCGATGGTATAGCTCCTGAGATGGGTGTAATCGACCAAACCGGTGTGGTAGGATCAGTGAATGTTGTATCCGAACACTCCGCACGTGTCATCTCAGTGCTTAATCCGAATTTCCACGTGTCATGCAAGATAAAGGGTTCTGATTATTTCGGTTCGCTGTCTTGGGATGGCAGAAATACTCAGGAAGCAATGCTTGAAGACTTGCCTCAACATGCTAAAGTGCAGCCCGGCGACACAATTGTCACCACCGGCTTCTCAGCCGTCTTTCCCCCGGATTTGTTAGTGGGGTATGTGCTCGGTCAGGGTAAAGGCAGCAAGTTGTCGCTCTCCAATCTGCATGTGCGTCTCGCCACCGATTTTACCACACTCAGCACTGTGCAGGTGGTGGTAAACAGCCGTCGAGACGAACTCAAAGCACTCGAGGCCTCCGACTACAACGCCGACGAGTCCACAATCAAATAATCTTATAATAAGCCAAATGACAGTTTGTCTATTTGTCAAATCGACAAATTGTCAGGAAAAAATAACCCACAATAAATCACCTAACACATGTCAAAAACCGCATTAAACTTCTTAGTGAAATTCGTGCTGCTTGTACTCATTCAGGCGGTGATTTTCAATAATATTGTGCTTTTTAATGTGGCAGTGGCTTTTGTGTTTATCAATATTATAATCACCATGCCGATCACTTGGAATACCAATGTGTCGATGGTATTGGGTTTTATTGCAGGGTTTATTGTGGATATTTTCGCTGACACTTTAGGTTACAATGCCCTCTGCTGCACGGTGCTTTCGTTTGTGCGCAAACCTGTTTTCCACCTCTATGTGCAGAACGACGAGGACCTTGGCGGCCAGAAGCCATGTACGCGTACCATGGGTACTGAGGCATACCTCAAGTATCTGGTCACCTTAGTGTCTATTTATTGTATATGTTATTTCCTTACCGAAGCGTTTGCATTCTTTAATCCTCTGATGCTGATTATCCGTATAGTTTGCAGCATTGTTTTCACCTTTATCGTTATCTACGCTTTGGATTCTATTACAACACGCAAAAATGAGAAAAGACTATAATCTTGAAAAACGCAAATATGTGATATGCGGATTTCTGGTGATAATAGCCGTAATATTCGCTTTCAGGCTTTTCAGTCTGCAGATTTCAGATGCTAAATATAAAAAGAGCGCCGACTCTAATGCTTTTTTCAGAAAGACGATATACGCTCCCCGAGGTTTGATGTACGATCGCAAGGGCGAGCTTGTGGTGTACAACCAGCCGGCTTACGATGTGATGATGATCAAGCGCGAAGTGCATGACCTCGACACGCTTGATTTCTGCAATACGCTCGGAATCACCAAGGAGGATTTTATAGCTCGTATTGAGGATATGAAGAAAAGTCCGGGCTACTCCACCTACACCCCGCAGCGATTTATGAGCCATCTTTCCGCACAAGATTATGGGCGACTTCAGGAGAAGCTGTTCCGCTATCCGGGCTTTTATATATCAAAGCGCACTATCCGCGACTATACCCACCATGTGGGAGGAAACATATTGGGAAATATCCGAGAGGCTAATGCCAAGGATATTGAGAATGATGACTATTATGCTCCCGGCGACTATACAGGCGACCTTGGTATAGAAAAAAGCTATGAGCGACATCTAAGAGGAGTAAAAGGAGTGGAGATACTGATGCGTGACGCACGCGGACGTATACAGGGACATTATGAGGACGGTGCCAGAGACATCGACCCTATTGATGGCCGCAATCTCACGCTGGGCATAGATATAAAGCTGCAAGAGTATGCTGAAAAGCTTATGGCAGGCAAGCGAGGGGCGGTGGTGGCTATCGAGCCTTCCACCGGAGAAATATTGTGTATGGTCACAGCGCCCAACTACGATCCTACCTTGCTTGTGGGACAGAAACGTGGTGCCAACTACCGTTTATTGAGCAATGACCCGGCTCGTCCGCTTTTCGACCGATCTATGATGGGCGGTTATCCTCCGGGTTCTACTTTTAAGCCAACTCAGGGCTTGATTTTCCTTCAAGAAGATATTATTACTCCCGCTACCACATTTCCTTGCTACCACGGATACATCAATGGCGGATTGCGTGTGGGCTGCCACGGACACCCCTCGCCTCTGCCGTTGCGTCCTGCGCTGCAGACCTCATGCAACGGATATTTCTGCTGGGGCTTTAAATATATGATCGATAAACGCAGCAAATACGGCACTCCCATGAAGGCTTTTGAAATTTGGAAAAATCACCTTGTATCCATGGGTTATGGTTATCGACTTGGTATCGATTTGCCTGGTGAACGTCCGGGATTCATTCCCAACTCGGAGTTCTATAACAAATTCTATAAGAGTCGCTGGAGTGCGAACACCATTATCTCAGTGGCTATCGGCCAGGGTGAGATTCTTGCCACGCCGTTGCAGATTGCCAATCTGTGTGCCACTATTGCTAATCGTGGCTGGTTCATAACGCCGCATGTGGTGAAAGAGATACAAGATACATTGTTGGATGAGAAATATACCACCAAGCGACATCCCACTATTGACAAGAGCTTTTATCCAGTTATTGCCGAGGGTATGCGTATGGCTGTCACCGGCGGTACATGCTCCCGAGCCGCGTTCCAGAATGTGGAGGTGGCTGGCAAGACAGGTACGGCGCAGAACCCTCACGGCAAGGACCACTCCGCTTTTATGGGTTTTGCCCCGTATAATGACCCCAAGATAGCAGTGGCCGTGTATGTTGAGAATGCCGGTTTCGGCGCCACCTTTGGTGTGCCTATTGGTTCGCTTGTGATGGAGAAATATCTCACAGATACGATTACGCGCCACGAACTCGAACAACAAATGATGAATACCTCTGTTTACTATGCTCCCCCCAAAAAATAACGAAAAGCCCTCGATCTTCCGATCCATTGATTGGATTACCATTATTCTCTATTTGCTGATGGTAGCTGCAGGCGCCGTCAGCATCTATGCTGCAAGCTATGATTTTGACGAAGCCTCGCTGTGGTCGTTCACCGAATTTTCTGGTAAGCAAATCAGATGGATAGGCGTGAGCTTTTTCATAGGGCTTCTGTTGCTTCTGGTGGAGACGCGTGTGTATGAGACATACGCCTTTGTCCTGTACATCATACTGATGCTGGTGCTGGTGGCGACGCCTTTTCTGGCCCATGATATTAAGGGGTCGATGTCGTGGATCGTTATAGGACCGATAAGTATTCAGCCCGCTGAGTTTGCCAAGTTTGCCACGGCTCTTGCTCTTGCCAAGCTCTTCAGCATCTACAATTTCTCGTTAAACGCTTCTCCGGCCAATTATGTGAAGGCCTGCGCCATAATTCTTACGCCTGTCTTGCTTATTCTTATGCAGAAGGAGACGGGTACTGCGCTTGTTTTCCTTTCGCTTTTTTTCGTTCTTTACCGCGAGGGAATGAACGGCCTTGTGCTTTTAAGCGCCCTTATGGCTGTTGTAATATTCGTTGTGACGGTAAAATTCACCGATGTAGGCCATCTCGGCATCACTCAGGGACAGCTTTGGATTTTCGTAGCTGTGATGCTTATGATTGTGATTATGCTTATGATTTATGGACGCCGACGCGTTGAGGTGACTCGCCGTGTGCTTTTCTGGTTTGCAGGGTGGGGGGTAGCAATTGCTGTCGCTTCAGCCGTTACTGATTCGCAGTTGCCCGGTATGGCAATTTTCCTTGGCGTAATAGGAGTGGCATTGGTATATATAGTGATTGAGGTGCTTCAGACGCATATTTCCAAACTATTGATTCCCGTGGCTGGTGCTGTGGTGGCTATAGGGTTTATGTTTATGGTGAACCTGGCGTTTGATCAGCTGCAGCCTCACCAGCAGAAGCGTATTAAAGTAGTGCTTGGTATAGAAGAGGACTTGCGAGGAGCCGGTTATAACGTAAATCAATCGAAAATTGCTATAGGTTCTGGTGGACTTTGGGGTAAAGGATTCCTCAACGGCACACAGACCAAACTTAAATATGTGCCTGAGCAGCATACCGACTTCATCTTCTGTACAATCGGTGAAGAGGAGGGGTTCTGGGGTACTGTAGGTGTTGAGCTGCTATTTATTGCCCTTATATGTAGGGTTGTGCATATCGCAGAGAGGCAACCTCGTGTATTCGGACGCGTTTACGCATATTGTGTCGCATCATATTTTATATTTCATTTCTGCATCAACATAGGCATGGTGATAGGTTTGTGTCCCGTTATCGGTATCCCGCTTCCATTCTTTAGTTATGGTGGCTCGTCGATGTTAGGTTTTACCATACTCCTTTTCATCCTTTTGCGTATTGATGCATCACGCAAACAGATACACTGATGTTATAAAAAGATTGATGATGTTAAAAAAGAATTTGTTTTTCTCGCTCATTGCAGCTTTGTCAGCGATTAGTGCTTTTGCTCAGACTAAGGACTTCAGCTTTAAGTTCTATGGAAGATTGCGCGGCGACTTATTCTATAATTCGCGGGCAAACAACGAGAGTGTGGACGGATTGTTCTATATGTATCCTAAGGATCATAATTATGATCCCGACGGTAAAGACCTCAATGCCACTCCTCAGGGCAGTATGTATATGATTTATACCCGTATGGGTCTCAATATTAATGCTCCTCGTCTTGGAAAGGCCGTGACCACCGCAAATATCGAGCTCGATTTTAGAGGCAGTGGTAGCACTTTGGGTGTGGTGCGTCTGCGTCAGGCTTATGTCAATCTTGATTGGGGAAAGAGCAAACTCCTTATTGGTCAAACCTGGCATCCGCTTTTCGGAGAAGTGACACCAAGTATCCTCAATCTTTCTTCTGGCGCTCCCTTCCAGCCTTTTAATCGTAGTCCGCTTATCCGTTACAGATATAGTATTTCCGAAGGTCTACAGCTTACTGCCGCTGCTATATGGCAATTGCAATACAATTCGGAGGGACCGGACGGTAAGAGCCATAATTATATCAAAAATAGCAATATTCCTGAACTCTTTGCTGGCATAGACTATCGTAAAGGCGGCCTCATTGCCGGGATTGGAGCAGAGTATATGTCGCTTAAGCCTCGCTTGAAAAGCACTGTTGATGGGAATGTCTTTAAGGTAAACGAGCGGGTTAACTCAGTGTCTGTCGAAGGACATGTGAAATACACAGCTCCGATGTGGACCGCTTCAGCCAAATCGGTGATTGCCAATAATCTTACTCAGGCATCTATGCTGGGTGGATATGCAGTGACTGATGTTGATAATCGTACCGGAGAAAAAAAATACACTCCTTTCCGGCATTCCATGACATGGGTAAATTTTGTTTACGGAAAGAAGTGGCAACCTGGAGTATTTTTTGGGTATCTAAAGAATCTCGGTACAGGCAAAGCTGTTACAGGTGAGCAATATGGTGTCGGACTTGATGTAGATAAACTCTTCTCAACAAACTGGCAGATATCTTATAATCAGCCGTGGTGGAAGGCAGGTGTGGAGTTTTCCACTTCATCTGCTTGGTTCGGAGCTCTCGATAAGAGTAATGGAAAAATCATAGATACACATTCTGTCACCAATTATCGTATTTTGGGCGTATTGATGCTGATGTTCTGATTCTTCAGTTCAATAAATATTTTTTTAGAGTACCGTGGATTTAGCTTGTAAATCCACGGTACTCAAAGTTTTATATCACAATCCGTCTTCGTTGGATGAAATTATGATACCGACGTCTCTGATAGTTATTGGCTATAAATTAAGAAATATTCCGAGATCTTTAAACATCAGGAAAGGATTATTCTCCATAGATCTTTTGGTGGAAAATTCCGGATCAAATCGAGATGATAATTTAAGGGTCTGCCGTATTAGCGCGGATTTAGCTGACACGGTGGATTGTTTTGTGCCAAAATATTCGTGTATTGTCGACGACGGAATATATGGTTGAAATGACTTGTCGAAAAGAAAATTGTTAGTCCCTATCGTATAGACAACAGCTGCTGCCCATATATTTAGTCTACCGGATGCAAGGGGCTTTACGCTGCGCTTTCTTCCCAGTTTCTCAATCATCAGTTTGCATAATTCTGCATACTCCTCATTGATATACTCCGTACAAAATTGATTTGTCATGGTGATAAGCTCATCAATGCGTTTTTGAAGCATTTCTTTTTCTGCAGTAGCCATTTATTTAAAGTTTTATAATTTTACTTGTAATTTATTTCGTTATAGGCTTATCTTCTTCTGACCAAGCCATAATTCCGCCCTTGAGATTGGTCACGTTATAGCCTTCATCAGCTAATTTCTGTGCTGCATCAGCTGATCGTTTGCCGCTCCTGCAGTATACGGCCACCGGACGCGACTTATCCAGAGATTGAGCGGCAGCTTTTATAAAGTCAGGATTGAAGACATTAATATTCTTTGCGTTTCCTATATGCCCGTCTGCATATTCCTCAGGAGTACGGACATCTACGAGTTGCACATCATCTTTTGCAATGTAGTTTGCAAAATTATCTACATCCATATTTGCATATTGGCTTCGGCTTTGAGCGTTTACACATCCGTTTAATCCTAACATAGCTAAAATTATTAAAATTAAGTGTTTCATAAATCGAGATCTTAGATTCTTAGTAAATTGGTTTTTATATTAATGGATAGTTATGTAAGACACAATATTGCGATCTGCACCAATATCACACGGCTGAACATGCAAAGAGGATATACTGTGGCATAAGCGACCGACGCACGGTCGCCCGGGAGTGTGCTGTTTGCGTAGTCAAGTGCCATGGGGTTAGCCATTGAGCCGCATAGCATTCCGGCCGTGGTGCCAAAATCTATCTTAAACCATTTTACAGTCATAATCCCGATTATTACCGTCGGTACTATGGTCAGAAAGGCGCCGAGACCTATCCATAACAGACCTTCTGAGCGAAAAACAGTCTCGAAGAAATGAGCTCCGGATTCTAATCCAAGGCATGCAAGGTAGAGCGATAAGCCCATAGCTCTAAGCATGAGGTTCGCACTTACGGTGGTATATGTCACGAGATGCAATTGCGGTCCGAATTTCCCGACGAGAATACCCATAATGATCGGACCTCCGGCAAGACCGAGTCTGACAGGAAGGCTTATGCCCGGAAAACTGAAAGGTATCATGCCAAGCACTATTCCCAGCACAATACCGATAAACACGGCAAAGAGGTTAGGCTCGTCAAGCACATTCACCACATTCCCGATTAGCGGCTCTATCTTGTCAAGCGCTTTGCCTTCTCCCACCACAATAATTTTGTCGCCGAGCTGGAGTCGTAAATCCGGAGTGGCGAGCAGAGGTACTCCGCTGCGATAGACACGGCTGATATTAACACCGTAAAGATTTCTGAGACGCAAAGATCCGAGTGTTTTGCCGTTGATTTGGCGTCGGGTGACAATAAATGATTTTGACACGAGTTGACGGTCTACAGCGTTCCAATCTATGTCATTAGCATTCCAATCTGTCTGGTCCTGCTGTCCGAACACGATGTGCAGTCCCTCCACATCGTCAGGTGTGCTTGTCACGAGTAGATGGTCTCCCATCTGTAGTTTGGTAGAAGAAGTTGGAATGGATACGTCTCCGTTACGCCAAAGACGCGAAATTACAAAATGACAGGTGGAGAAATGTGCTATCTCCTCCACAGTTCGTCCACATATGCCTGGATTAGTGATCTCGAATTCTGTGATCTTTGGCTTAGGGAGAGCCTGCATGGAGTGAGCACTTATTTCATCAGGCCGGATAAATACCTTGCGCATAAATATTATACCCAGAATTACGCCCACTACACCGAATGGATAGGTTACGGCGCATCCAAGAGCTGGTGTGCTTCCGGGAATACCCAACTGAGAGAGGGTTTGTTGTACGGCACCAAGCGCCGGTGTGTTCGTAGTAGCCCCACAGAAGAGGCCCATCATGTCAGGCAAATTTACAGGCGTGATGTAAGATAGTACAACAGTACACAGCAAGGTCACTAACGCAAGTCCAACTCCTATAAGATTCAGTCGTACACCTCCATGGGCTACTGAGCTAAAGAATCCGGGACCAACCTGCATCCCTAAGGCATAAACAAACAAAACAAGGCCGAAATCCTCGGCATATTTTAAAATGTCTGCATCAACCGACACACCTAAATGTCCGGCTATAATGCCTATGAAGAACACAAAGGTGACGCCAAGCGACACATTGACAATTTTCAGTTTGCCTAATGCTATACCAAGAGCGCAGACAAGAGAAATAACCACAACTGCCTGTACTGCACTTTGCTCTGTTATAAGATTTTGCAACCATTCCATACAGATATCATAACTTAATTTCTATACTTCAATCGGCTGTTCATTAATTGGAATGGTGAAAACAAAACGGGCTCCGGAGCGGTAGTTGCTATCAATGGTGAGCGATCCACCCAAAATATTTGCCAACAGTCGACCTATATATAGCCCGAGACCATTACCTTGAGAGGAGAGGTCAATTTTTACAAACCGTTCAAATATCTTTTCTTGCATAGCACGTGGAACGCCGATACCTGTATCACTAACAGTAAAAGATATCATATTCTGCTGCTGATTGAGTTCGTACCCTAAGGTTATCGAGCCTGATTCCGTGAATTTTGCTGCATTTGATAAAAGCTGGTTGAGCACTTGCTCAACGCGCTCAGCATCGGCTACTATTGTGGTGTCAGGTTGTCCGGCATTTGCGAATACTATTTTTACATCGGGTGCAACATGTTTCTTTATTGAATTGAGAGCCGTGTCGCATATATTTTTTACTGAGGAGGGGGAAGGATTGATACTCAACTCACCGTTTTCAATCTGAGGTAGGTCAAGTACATCGTTTATCAGACGTAAAAGCAGATCGGTGTTGATACTCATTGCTTCAGCATATTCTCTGATATATGGCCTCTGATCTTTTTCAGCATATTCTGAAATAAGGCGAGAATATTCGGCGATTGCACCAAGAGGCACTCTGATCTCGCTATTCATATTTTCTACAAAATCACTCTTTATGCGATTGGCTGCTTTTGCTTTATCGCGCATATCCACAAGTTTTGCGTATGCCTCCTTGAGAGTGTTGCGTTCGTCTATAAGCCTTTTGTTATATTTGGAGACACGTTTAGCGAGCCAGCGCGAGTGTATATAAAGGCTAATCATCCAGATTAGTATACATATCAGGATTGCAACTGCTACGGTAACAACGACAATACTTTGATGTCGACTTTCGATATCCATACGCTGATTTTCAAAAGAAAGGTCTCGATTCTGCCCTTTCAGGTTTTCCACATCATATATAGTCTGGAGCTCGCTGAGGCTTACGTCCGACTCCGCCATCAGTCTATCCCTATATATCGAATTGATTATTTTTGAGCCTTGAAGTAGGGCGTTTTGGTCTCCGGTTTCGCGGGCGGCTTTAACCATTAGATTCGCGAAACGATGAAGATATATTTGGTTTGCATCTAATTTAATTAGTTCTTTTAGAAGGGGTAGGGCCTCTGCATATTGCTTTTTAGCCATAAGATAATACATGCGAGTGCAGTTCAGATTATTAGTCTGATTATTAATGCGCTGATTTTTAGCCGCAATTGCGCGAGTATAATCATAGTACATATCGATTTCTTCGTCACTAAGTTCATCCCCACAAATAAGCATGCAGTTATAGGTATGATAAAGCGAACCGTCGTAGTTTCGGAAAATACGGCCTTGCGATTCGTGAAGCTTGTCAAACTTGTGCACAATGTCCAGTAGACATTTATTAGCAGCCAATGCTTTATCATACATTTCATTTTCGATGTAAATATCGATGGCCATATAATAGAAAAGCGTTCTTACGGCCAACTCTTCTGGTGGAAATTCTTCCACCAAATTCTGAAGTTGCTGAAGATAATATAACAAGAGTTCTGAGTCAGTGTTGTTATGGAGGTTAGTGCAGATTAGAAAAAGGCAAGCAATACGGTCGTACTTATCAAGCCTATTATGTTGCCGATATTCTTTTAGTGCTTGAAGTAGCTTTTGTTGCCTTTCTTCTTCTGACATACCTCTAATCTTGGTCGCTTGGTATCGTAGCTTAATATATAGAATATGAGCCTTTTGAAGTTCACTTTCTGGCACACGCTGAGCCATTTCGATCAGCACATCTTCCAACTCAGGCTTATACTGATATAATGAAGTCATAACAAACAAAACCTCGAGCATAGAGGTGTAGTCTTTGGCGTGTTCAGCTGTCTCAAAAATTTGGTAAAGCGCCGGCTTACGGTCGCCTTCAACAATGCAGTCGTAAATATTATGCAGAATGGTTACGCTGTCGGCAGGGGTGGTGGCTTTGGCCAATTCTATATTAAGGCTGTCGATTGAATGAGCGGTCTGGGCTTTGATATTTGTGCAGATTGCCATCAGAGCCATGATAAGCAGTGGTCTTAGGAAAACCTTATAGCTATGTAGGAATCTCATAATCATGAAATGGGAATTGTAAAAATGAATTTTGCACCTGAGCGATAATCCTCGTCAAGAGTCAGACTACCGCCAAGCATATTAGCGAGCAAACGGCTGATATATAGACCAAGGCCCTTGCCGGGGGTGGCAGAGTTGAGCTTTTCCGAGCGAGAGAAGATAATCTCTTCTTTGGATTGTGGTATGCCTATGCCGGTGTCAGTTACGGTAAAGGTCAATTCGTCTTTCTTTGGAGAAACAGTGTATTGTAGCGTGATAGATCCTTTGTCGGTAAATTTTGCAGCATTCATCAATAGGTTGAGAAGTACTTGCTCCACACGGTGTGGATCTGTCATTATAGAGAAATCTGTATCTCCTTCATTAGCGAATACAAGGTCGATATCCGGCTTGATGTGGCGTCTTACATTATCAATCGCCACCTTGCAAATATTTTGCACTGATGATGTAGCGATATGTACGCTGCCTTTGGCGTTTTCGAGCGATGGGAGATCGAGCACGTCATTGACCAAGGTTAGGAGCAAGTCGGTATTTAGTGATATTACATCGGCGAATCGCTTTATGTATTTACGCTTCTCCGAGTCGGCGCAGTCTGCGATGAGTCCCGAGTACTCCACTATCGCTTCCAATGGAGTCCTAAGCTCATGACTCATGTGGTTTATGAAAGCCGTTTTTATTTGATTTGCTTCCTTAGCTTTGTTGCGTGCATTGATTATTTCTTTCTGGGTGTGCTGTAGAGCGTCACGTTCTTCAATTATCAGCTCATTTGCCTTTGTAAGATTAGATGTCAACTTCTTTGAGCGGCGGTATAAAATAAATACGACAATAAGAAGTATCACCAGCGCAACGAGGGAAATTATTGAATAAGTTAGTTGCTCTCTATGGCGATTAAGTGCAATCTCTTGGCTTGTCAGCACAAGTTTGTCATTGGTCTGTTTGAGATCGTTTACCTCGTATATTAACTGTAGCTCTTTATAGCTTTCAGCAGCCTTATTCTCAATGCGTTCTTTGAGCATGTCGTTGCTCATCTCAAGTGCCGCCAGTAGTTCTGATTTATTTCCTATGCTCTCGGCTGCTTTTAACAGAACCTCAATCATATACAGCTGCTCCTCTTCGGAGGAGATACAATCGTTGAGTTGAGCTTTGATCAATGGTATGGCTTCTGCATATCGCTTTTTTGCCATCAGGTAATAAATAGTAGGTTTCTTTCCGTTGCCTGACAGACTTTGCAATCCCGGATTGCTTTCTATGAGGGGAATAATTTTACTGTAGTATTCCTCTACTTCATCTTGGGACAGTGCATCGTGGCATCGTAGAAGATTGAGGTAACATGTAAAGGTGGGATGGACATAATTGTGAGATGTACGGCCGTCAATTGTATACTGGTTCTCAAACTTCTCAAATATCTTCAACAATGTTTTGTTTGCTTCAACAGCCTCAGTTGTCATGTTATTGGCCAAATAGCTATTTGCTGCTTGCCTGTAGAACAATGATTTGAGGGGTAAGTCGTTTTCCGGGAGACTATCTACAAGTGTCTGTAGTTCCTGCAAATAGTCTGTCAAGAGGTCGCCTCCGGTGCTAAAACTTAAATATTTGCATAGAAGAAACAGGTATTCAATGCGTTTGTATGTGTCAAGATTCTTTGCTCTTGCGTGTTGTCCAAGATATTCGCGCAGCTTGGCTTCTCGTTGTTCTTTCGTGAGGGTTTTAGCCTGATTAGTAGCCTCCATTACGTTCACATATACAAGTGTGCTTTGCTTTTCGGGGCTGTCGGGCAGCATTTCTGCGAGGCCTATGACCACCTGCTGCATTGAGTCATTAGAAGCGTAATGTTGCGAAATCCGTTTTAGCACATCATTAGCCATAATGTAATCTTCATGACTAATTGCCAATTCGTAAATATCTTTTAGGGCTTTGCCTTTGAGGGAATATGGAGAGGAGTCGTAAATGTGATAAAGCAATGAGATGCTGTCACGCAGATTATCAGCCTCTACAAGCTTGGTTTTTAAGCTGTCTACCACTGTTTGTGCACGACTTGTGAGCGAAAATGTGATAATTAACGACAATATGATGAGCCTTGTCAATTGTCCTAACATAAATAATTGGTTTTAACTTGTATGAAGAACCTTAATATGGATGCAAAGGTATAAAAAAAAATTACGCAAACATAGTTTTTCTCTCTTAATAATTCAAAATCATAAAAAATTTTCCTTCCATTGATTCGGACAAGTATTACTCATCAGTAATAATTGAATTATGGAAGCAAAACTAATCAGATAAAACCTAGACAACTGAGCTACGCATGGGATGAAGATCTCGAACCCGAAGTGGGAACCTTAGATTAAATGACGGATTGTTTGATCTTTCTATATGGCGTCAACAAGTGGAAATATTGTATTTTCATGGACATTCCTCTATCGGCTTGTTACTCTGCTCACCGCATAGCGGTGAAATATATTAGCCGTGGGTGAAAACCCACGGTTCTCTTAATCGTATCACCCTCATCGACCAATTTATTGGTCGAATACTGACGTGTTATTCAACCGATAAATCGGTTGATGTGACGATAATATAACCTCTCATCAGTAGTATTAGAATCATGGAAGCAAAACTAATCAGATAAAACGTAGACAACACAGCTACGCATGGGATGAAGATCTCGAACCCGAAGTGGGAACCGTAGATTAAATGACGGATTGTTTGATCTTTCTATATGGCGTCAACAAATGGAAATATTGTATTTTCATGGACATTCCTCTATCGGCTTGTTACTCTGCTCACCGCATAGCGGTGAAATATATTAGCCGTGGGTGAAAACCCACGGTTCTCTTAATCGTATCGCCCTCATCGACCAATTTATTGGTCGAATACTGACGTGTTATTCAACCGATAAATGGGTTGGTGTGACGATGATATAACCTCTCATCAGTAGTATTTGAATCATGAAAGCGAAAACTAATCAGATAAAACATAGGCAACTGAGCAGAAAAATTCAAACAAAAAGGCCTTTCCCGAAGAAAAGGCCAAGATATGAGAAGGAGTAAGACGTGATTAAAAGTTGAATTTCTCAAGGGTGAGTGTGCCGCATTTTTCGAGTTCGGGCACCAGACGCTGGAAATGCTCCGATTCCGAATGAGCTTTAAGGCTCTCTTCATCCTCCCATGTTTCGACAATTTCGATATGATTGTCGGATGTCAGGCTTGAGAATGCCTCGTATGTGATGCATCCCTTGTCGTGGAGTGAAAGTTCGACCAATTCGATCGCAGTGTCGACAGCCTTCTGCTTCAGCGAGCTGTCTGCAATTTCAAGAAAACAATTTAATCTGATCATTATATTTTATGTATAAGTTTAAATAAATTATCCGTCTTTTTGTTAGATGAGGTTCCTTTATAGAAACAAAATCCTTTATAAACTGTTTACGCCTAATATGCTTTTTTATAAAAGCAGATACCGATAACTTGACGTCTATATCTGCAAATATAAAATTAGTATGCTTTTGAGTACACCCCAACAGAGAAAGAAGCCGCAGATTTGTAATCGAATATTCCCAATTTGTGGGGAGAAGATATCAATTGATACGCATGGGATGAAGATCTCGAACCCGAAGTGGGAACCGTAGATTAAATGACGGATTGTTTGATCTTTCTATATGGCGTCAACAAATGGAAATATTGTATTTTCATGGACATTCCTCTATCGGCTTGTTACTCTGCTCACCGCATAGCGGTGAAATATATTAGCCGTGGGTGAAAACCCACGGTTCTCTTAATCGCATCACCCTCACCGACCAATTTATTGGTCGAATACGGACTTGTTATTCAACCGATAAATCGGTTGATGTGACGATAATATGCCCTCCGTGGGTTTCACCCACGGCTACATTATTAGGTGGCTACGCCACCTGCCGGTCTGATGATTTGCGCCCCTCAGCTACGGTAATGCCAATGGATTTCGGAGAACTACCTATGTGCTATAGGAGACGTGTACAAAGCCGCGA
>CAZJKZ010000009.1:0-18016 GCA_964546885.1 uncultured Bacteroides sp. | reverse complement strand
CAATGGATTTCGGAGAACTACCTATGTGCTATAGGAGACGTGTACAAAGCCGCGATGGTCAGGAAAATTTATCGGCGTGCGATTTAAAGAAATGGTAATATGTCTTGACTGAATCCAACTCCCACCATTTTTTGACTGAGACTGGCTGGTCGTCGAGACAGTAGATTTTGGCTGAATCAAGCGACAATAGGAAAGGGGAGTGGGTGGCAATCACGAATTGCGCGTTGCAATAGCGGGCGGAGTATTCTATCAACTCTTTAAGTTTCAGTTGAAATTCGCATGATAAGCTGTTTTCCGGTTCGTCAAGCATATACAATCCCTCTTCTTGGATGAAATCCGACAACCTTATTAGCGAGTTTTCTCCATTAGAATATCCGCGTTCAAGTTGGCCTATATGGTTCCGGGCATACCTGTTGAAAGAACTTTTGCGCCTCTCCACCATTTCCTTAAATTCCCGTACATTCTCTCCCGTCTCGAAATCCAAATGCCGCAGGCGATCCCGCTCTTCTTTGCCGTTGTATTTTGTCGTAATCACCTGGTCAAAAAGAATTTTGCTTTTATGCAATCTCTGGTCGTTGCGAACGCGAGCCCCTATCATCATTTGAAATATATCGTCGCTGGTGAGCATATGAGAATAGTCAGAAATATCGTATTTCGATTTTCTTTTGCCTTCTGATGAGAATTCCTCTCCCCCGATCATTGCGTCAGTACGGAATGAGCACAGCTCAACATAGTTGTCCATCCATGTTGAGGTGTTGTATGGCGACTGACGCGATACTTGCAGTTTGTTGCTTATTACATTCAGCGCAGTTGACTTCCCGCTTCCGTTACCTCCGCATAGAACTGTTATTTGTTCGAAATCAATGCCGTTGAAGTCCAACGCCGACAGCACATGGAAGGGATATATGTTGTCAGTATAATAATTCGACACCACTCCATCCACCGAACGCAGAAATCTATCCTCTTTCGCAGCGTCAGGAAATCTAAATTCTTCAAGATATTTCATAATTCAAATCCTTTTTTTTCTGCAAAAGTACAGTAGCAGAGTGCCAAAACAACGCACTGCTATGTTAAAATAATATATCATTCATTCCAAGACCAATAAATAAAAGTAACACCATTAATATTTTATAAATACTGTAATCTCAGAATTTTTATTTATATTTGCGAAATATATTATTATGTAAGATTTCATTTACCATGAAAGTACAGCTCCAATAAATAAAGAGAATAAAGAGCTTACAGTCGCTTACAACCCTCCCTATAGACGCTCTCATTGTATGCCGTGTATCGCTTGGAAAGACAATAGATCTTGGACTTGCTCCCTACAGAATTTTCAAACAATGTGGACACGCCAATGACTACGGAGCCACTGACTGGACCGGAGAGTGGTGGCGCAAAGATATGGGTTGGTGGGAATATTGCATGTACGACTGGCAAAACCGATACAACTACAGCTGGCGTATACGTACGCTCTATGTGCTTAATCTGCGTAACAAGCAGATGCAACGTATCCCCGGAGGGATGTGTCATTGGCTTTTCAGAAAGATGGTTATTCAAGATATCAAGACATCTATTGAAGAAGCTATGGAATGAAAATGTATAACCGAATATATATAAAATTTTATGAGCCGGCATAGAAATACGTCGATTTTTCGTATATTTGCGGCACGAACAAAAAACTTAAATCTAAACGTATTGATATGAAGACAGGATCTAAACTTCGGACTGCAGGACTGGTGCTACTATCGCTTGCAGCTGTACCGCCTTCAATGCTGGCGACCCCGGCAAATCCTCTGGTCACTATCCCAATCGAAAATGGGAAAAATCTGTATCTGGATTTCTATGGCGACAATATCTTCCGTGTGTTTTACGACCCGGAAGGAGGCGAGATGCGGGATCCCGTGGCAAATCCTCCGGCACAGATTCTCGTAGATAATCCTCGTAAGGTGGTGGAAGATTTTGTGACTCAGAATTTGGGAAACAAGATGGTGTATCAGACTCCGGCAATAACGGTGGAGATTGACGGCGATACACGTACGATGAATGTAACGGACCGTCGCACCGGTGCTAAGGTGATTGACGGAGCGCAGCTTGGCGCCCTCGACAAAAAATCCGCCACCGTCAACTTAGGTTCAAAACCTTCGGAATATTTCTATGGAGGCGGCGTGCAGAATGGACGATTCTCTCACCGCGGCAAGGCAATAGATATTGTCAACACCAACTCATGGACCGACGGTGGAGTGGCCTCTCCAACTCCTTTCTACTGGAGCACCAACGGTTACGGACTGATGTGGAACACATTTGCTCCGGGCGTGTACGACTTCACCAAATCTCCTGAGGGCACGGTGACGCTGACGCACGAGACTCCGGTGGTGGACGTATTCGTGATGGTGGACGACACTCCTGTGGAGCTTCTCAACGACTTCTATCAATTGACCGGTAATCCCGTACTACTTCCGAAATTCGGATTCTACGAAGGACATCTCAACGCCTACAACCGCGACTACTGGAAAGAGGACAGTACGGGAATACTCTTTGAAGACGGCAAGAGATATAAAGAGAGCCAGAAAGACAACGGCGGCATAAAAGAGAGCCTTAACGGCGAACTCCCCGGTAACTACCAATTCTCGGCACGCGCCGTAATCGACCGATACAATGCCGCTGATATGCCGCTCGGATGGGTGCTTCCCAACGACGGCTACGGTGCAGGCTACGGCCAGACATCCACACTTGACGGCAATATAGAGAATCTTCGCCAGTTCGGCGAATATGCCCGTGACAAAGGCGTGGAGATAGGACTATGGACACAGAGCGACCTTCATCCCAAAGAAGGCGTAGAAGCCCTCTTGCAGCGTGATATCGTAAAAGAGGTGCGTGACGCCGGAGTGAGAGTACTCAAGACCGATGTTGCTTGGGTCGGCGCAGGCTACTCGTTCGGACTCAATGGCGTGGCAGATGTCGGTGTTATCATGCCCGAATACGGCGATGACGCGCGTCCGTTCATCATTTCGCTCGACGGATGGGCAGGCACACAGCGCTATGCCGGAATATGGACCGGCGACCAAACCGGCGGCGAATGGGAATACATACGTTTCCATATCCCCACTTACATAGGTTCCGGACTGTCGGGCCAGCCTAACATAACATCCGACATGGACGGTATTTTCGGTGGTAAATCAACTGCTGTCAACGTTCGCGACTTCCAGTGGAAGACATTCACACCTATGGAACTGAATATGGACGGCTGGGGACGCAACCCGAAATATCCCCAGGCTGTGGGCCAATTCGATAATGCGGGCGAGGGAGTGGCTATCAACAGAGCCTTCCTTAAGCTTAAGTCAGAGCTTATGCCTTACGCCTACACAATAGCACGCGAGGCTATCGACGGCAAACCCATGATTCGTGCCATGTTCCTCGATTATCCTTCGGATTATACTCTTGGTACCGCCACAAAATATCAGTATCTTTATGGGCCATCTCTGCTCGTTGCTCCTATCTATCAGGAGACAGCTCCCGAAGCTGACGGCACCGACATACGCAACGGCGTATATCTGCCCGACGGAGAATGGTTCGACTATTTCAGCGGCGACTCATACGAAGGCGGCATGATATGGAACAATCTTAAAACTCCTATCTGGAAACTGCCTGTATTCGTTAAGGCAAATGCCATAATTCCTATGGTAAATCCCAACAACAATCCTTCGCAGATAGACAAAGGGCTGAGAATATATGAACTTTGGCCACGCACCTCTGGCAAGTTTACAGAATATGACGATGACGGTACCACAAAGGCATATCGCCGCGGCGAGTACACCAACACCGATATCAGTTTTGATGTGCAGGGCAGCAAGCTTACCGTAAATATTGCACCCACCATGGGCTCGTTCAAGGGCTTCAATCCCGACAAACGCACTGAGTTGAGAATAAATGCCAGCGTCGAACCCAAACAGGTGAAGGCATTTGTAGGCGGCAAATCGGTAAAGCTAAAGAGGGCAAAGACCATCGAAGAATTCAATGCTGAAGCTAATGCATATTTTTATAATCCTGCACCCAATCGTCTAAACCAATGGGGAGTGACTGAGGCTACGGCTATGCGTCCTCAGATATGGGTGAAGATTGCGTCAACAGATATCGCCAAGAATGATGTGAAAGTTGAGGTAAACGGGTTCAGTCTCGATAATGCAATAGCTAAAACTCCTGCCGCAAGCGTGGCTCAGATACCGGTCTCCTCCACCGGAGAATCGGATATCACTCCGTACACCATAACTCTCCGTTGGAATCCCGTAGAGGGAGCCGACTGTGTGGAGATTGAGTACGATGGCATGATATATACTAATCTGAATGCCGGAGAAGGGTTAAGAGAACTCATTTTTGAGGATTTGAAGCCCGAAACAGCATACACATTTAAACTGCGATCAAAAAATGCAGCAGGAGTATCTGACTGGAGCGACGATATTGTGCTCACCACACTTGATAATCCTCTTGAATTCGCAATCAGCGGAATAACAGCCAAATCCACACTTGAAGCTCAACCGGGCTTTGACTTGTCACGTCTTTTCGATTTCAAGGAGAGCGGCGACATATGGCACACCCGTTATTCAAAGAGAAATGCTACACCGTTCGACATCATAATTGATCTTGGATCGTACAATACAATTGATAAGTTTGAATATCTGCCGCGTCAGGACGGAGGTAACGGTACTATCCTTAAGGGCACGGTGGAATACAGTCAGAATGGCAAAGAATGGTCGGATTCAATACCGTTCAACTGGACTCGCAACGGAGAGGTGAAGACCTTCACATTTGACAACAAACCTCAGGCGCGCTACATACGTCTGCATGTAAATGAGGCTGTAGGCGGATTTGGTTCTGGCCGCGAACTTTACGTGTTTAAGGTGCCGGGCACACCAAGCTATATACCTGGCGACATAAACAACGACGGTAAGATAGATGACAACGATCTAATGTCGTACACCAACTACACCGGTCTGCGTAAGGGTGACGGCGATTTCGACTATGTGAGCATGGGCGACGTCAACCGCAACGGCCTAATCGATGCCTACGATATTTCAGTGGTGGGCGTACGTCTTGGCGATGGTATAGAGGAGGCCGGAGAGGCAGGTAGCGGCAGCGTCACAGTGACTCCTAACAAGAAATCCTACTCTGTCGGTGAGACAGTGCTCCTCACCGTGAGCGGAGACAGCCTGAAAAATCTTAACGCTATTTCTATGGCTATCCCTTACAATCCTGCTAATTATGAGTATTTAGGTATTGAGCCGGTAGGGGTAAAAGGTATGGAAAACCTCACCAATGATCGTCTGCACACCTCCGGGGAGAAAGTGCTGTATCCAACATTTGTCAATATCGGCGATAAGCCCTCTGTAAATGGATCCGATCCCTTGTTCATCGTAAAGATGAAGGCAAGAGTAAAAGGTCCATTCAAGCCGGAAGTCAAAGATATTATCCTTGTCGATAAATCGCTCATCGAATTCTGATAAGAATGTCTGTAATATTTTATGCGGGGATGCTGATCCATCAGCGTTCCCGCATAAAATATTTTCCAATTACCGACATTGAGATATGACTGAAAAGGATTTAGATAGAAATACAAAATAAAATTGTTGGTATTGAAAAAAAAAGTATTAACTTTGAAAAAAATTATTGTAAGTATGGAAAAAGTGGGAAATTACATTCGTTTTGACTGGGCTATGAAGCATATGCTCCGCGACAAAGCCAATTTTGGTATTCTTGAAGGATTCATATCCGTGTTGTTAAAAGAGCCGGTCACAATAGTGGAGATTCTTGAAAGCGAATCCAACCAGAACAATGATGAGGACAAGTATAATAGGGTGGATATAAAAGCTAAGAACAGCAAAGGGCATCTTATAATTGTGGAAGTGCAACTTTCCCGTCAGCTTTATTATCTTCAGCGTATACTCTACGGCACTTGCAAAGCTATCACAGAACATATCAACATTGGCGATAAGTACAATCAGGTAAAGAAAGTGTATTCAATCAGTATCCTTTACTGCGATTACGGTCAGGGAGAGGACTTTGTGTACCACGGTGAAACTATATTCAGGGGAATAAACAAAGGCGATGAGTTGCGAGTGAATATGAAAGAAGAAGGGGTAATAGAGCAGCATCTCCCCAAAGAGGTGTTCCCGGAATATTATCTTATAAGGGTAAATGCTTATACAAAGATACCTGAGAATCCTCTTGAAGAATGGATGGAGTATTTGAAGAAAGGTAAAGTAAAGGAGGATACTACTGCTCCTGGACTCCAGCAGGTTAGGGAAAAACTGCGTCTGTTGGCAATGACTGGGGCTGAACGTAAAGCCTACGAGGCACACATGGACAACATAATGGTACAAAATGATGTGCTTGACACAGCTCGTGATGAAGGACGTGAGGAGGGGCTTGCAGAAGGACGTGCAGAAGGGCGCGCTGAGGGACGTGTGGAAGGACGTGCGGAGGGCATTGAAATTGTCGCAAAGAATATGCTGAAGCTTGGTGTGGCGGAGGACGTTATTTGCCAAACTACGGGTCTGACAGCCGAACGACTATCTCAATTAAAATATGTTGAGTGATTATATATATCAAGTGGAACAAATAAATTTTTCAAAATGAAGATTTTGGTTATTAATGGCAGTCCGCATTTGCATGGCTGTACCGATAAGGCTCTTCGGGAATTAGAGGCCACCCTTACCGATAACGGTATAGAGATCGAGCGTGTAAATATTGGCAACAAAGACATACGCGGGTGCATAGGTTGTAACTATTGTCGTGAGCATGGAAAATGCGTGTTCAACGATATCGTAAATGAGACGGCTCCAAAGTTGGCTTCCGCCGCAGGAATGGTGGTAGGAAGTCCAGTGTATTATGCCGGATGCAACGGTCAAGTCCTCTCTTTCCTCGACCGATTATTCTATAGCACATCCGGAATAATTGACAAAACCATGAAAGTGGGAGCTGCCGTGGTATCATCACGCCGTGCGGGTTCTACCTCGGCTTTTGAGGAGATTAACAAATACTATACCATCAGCTCTATGCCAATAGTATCGAGCACCTATTGGAACGAGGTACACGGCTTTACAGCAGAGGATGTTGAGGCAGATCTTGAAGGACTGCAGACGATGCGAAATCTTGGCAAAAACATAGCGTTTATGGTAAAAGCCATTGACGCAGCAAAAAAGAATGATGGTGTACCGCAACAGGAGCGTTCATCATTCACAAGCTTCCATACTGAAGGATAATCCTTACGCCTGATATTTATTTACCCTGATATTTATTTACATTGAGTCCCGGCTCGTGAGAGCCGGGACTCAAATCGGTTATCTGAACAAATTGGGGGAATTAAGCGTTATAATCTTATCATCACTATAAATTAATTGCGTTTCAACTTAAGATTATGACACATAAAATTTCTATCGGTGTTACTTCATTATTGTTAGCCGTAACCGCTACATCTTGCGGATTTAAAAAAGAGAAAATTACTATTTCCGACCCGGTGAAAGTCACAGTTGAGGCTGTTGACAAAGCCGGGCAAGCACTTTCACAGACCTATTCCGGTACAATAGAATCCGGTAAGGGTGTGGATATGAGTTTTGCCGTGGGCGGTACGCTTAAAAGTGTAAATGTAAAAGTGGGTCAGAAAGTATCCAAGGGACAACTTTTGGCAGAGTTGGATGCCACTAATCTTGTCCATGCAGAAAATATCGCACAAGCCACACTTGCTGAGGCACGCGATGCTTATGCGCGTTTGAAAAAGCTCCATGATGCCAATGCGTTGCCCGATATTCAGTGGGTGGAGGTGCAATCAAAGCTCAAGCAGGCTGAGAACGCTGCGGCCATTGCTGCTAAAGCAGTGGCAGATGCCCGTATTTATTCTCCGATTAACGGTGTAGTGTCTCAAAAACTCGCAGATGGTGGTCAGGCAGTTGCCCCTACAATCCCCGTGGTTAGAATCGTCGGACTTGGAGATGTCAAAGCCAGCATATCAGTGCCTGAAAAAGAAGTAGGCGCAATGAAAGCGGGAAGAAAAGCTGTCGTTTCTGTTGATGCCATAGACGGTTCGCCGTTTGAGGGCGTACTTGTTGAGCAAGGAGTTGTGGCCAATCCTTTGTCGCATACGTTCGATGTGAAATTTAGTGTTGTAAATCCTTCAGGTGATTTGCTGCCTGGAATGCTTTGTAATGTAAAGCTTGAAGCCCCTGCAGACTCGTCTATCGTGGATTCACGCATAATTATACCCATACAGTCAGTACTGTTAAGCTCCGATAACAGAAATTTTGTTTGGGTTGCTGACAAGCACAAAGCTGAGCAAAGGTTTGTGACAATAGGAGAGATGGTGCCCGATGGCGTGGAGATTAACTCCGGCCTCAACCACGGCGACTCTATCATCACTCAGGGAATGCAAAAGGTAAGTAATGGCACATTGATTCAATACTGATTATGGAAAATACGACAAATACTCCTGAGCAGCAGCCCAAGCCTTTCAAACCTGTTCCTTTGGTTGCCCTTGGCATGAAATATAGAAGGATTATTATGCTTCTGGCTATAGTGCTTATAGCCTATGGCATATACGCCCTCTATGAGATTGACAAAAACGAATTTCCAAATTTCACCATACGCGAAGGCGTAGTGGCGGCTGTGTATCCCGGAGCCACCGGCGAGCAGATTGAGCAAGAAGTGCTTAAGCCTCTCGAAGATTATATTTTTTCTTATAAGGAGGTGGATAAGACTAAGACATACAGCAACTGTACCGACGGTATGGTTATGGTGTTTGTGGAACTCAACAACGACGTAAAGGAAACAAAACCTTTCTGGAATGAGTTTAAGCTGGGTATGAGCGAAGTTAAGATGAAGCTTCCTGCAGGCGTTTTGGCTGTAGAGACGATATCCAACTTCGGCGAGACATCATCAATACTGATAACAATGTCGAGCAAGGAGAAGACGTATCGCGAGCTCGGAGACTATATGGATGCTCTGCGCGATCGTCTGCGCACAATCGAAAGTGTAGGCACAATGGAGGTGTACGGCAAGCAGAATGAACAAATTGCCGTGACTATCGACCAGGAAAAGCTGTCGCACTATGCTATCGATGAAAAAACACTTGGTTTGACACTACTTGCCAAAGGATTTCAGACTACCGGAGGTTCTCTAAAATCAGGCGATTACAATCAGCCAATTTATATTGCCCGCTCTATCAATTCTGTGCTCGACCTTCAGAAGATGATAATATTGTCTCTTCCTGATGGGTCTGTAGTCCGCCTTGGTGATATTGCCGATGTTAAGAAAGAATATCCGACACCATCTTCATATATTACCAATAACGGGACGAAGAGCCTTCTGCTTAGCCTACAGATGAAATCCGGTTATAATATTGTCGAGATGGGCAAGGAGGTCAACAAGCAACTTGCAGATTTCAAGTCGGAAATTCCATCAGAGGTGAGTATGTTCAAAATCACTGACCAACCGGTTGTAGTCAACAGTTCGGTTGACAATTTCTTGACTGAGCTTCTTATTGCGGTTGTGGCTGTTGTAGTGGTGATTCTCTTGTTGTTGCCAATGAGAGTGGCTCTCATTGCCGCCGGTACAATCCCTGTGGCCATATTCATATCTCTTGGTCTATTCTATACCTTTGGGATTGAACTTAATACGGTCACGCTTGCATGTCTGATTCTCAGTCTTGGTATGATTGTTGACAATTCAGTGGTGATTATCGATGACTATGTGGAACTGATTTCAGAAGGGGTTGACCATAAGACTGCGGCTCTACGCTCAGGATCAGAATTCTTCAAGGCAATATTCTCGGCTACATTGGCAATCTCTATTACATTCTTCCCATTCTTGCTAACGATGAAGGGTATGTTCAGAGACTTCTTGAGTGATTTCCCTTGGGCTTTAACGATTATTCTCATGGTGTCACTCATTGTGGCGGAGCTTCTCGTGCCTTTCCTTCAATATAAGCTTATAAAGAAACCTATCTACAAACTCGAGCAGGAAGCTGTGGCCAGTGGAAAGAAGAAATTCTCATTTTTTACGTTCATGCAGGACGGATATGATAAGGTGATAACCTTCTGTTTCAATCATCCTACCGCCACACTCATTGTGTCAGTCCTTATCACCATTGGTGGTATTGCCCTTTTTGCTTCCCGCCCAATGCAGTTGATGCCTATTGCCGAGCGCAACCAATTTGCCGTGGAAATATTCTTGCCAACCGGTACGTCGGTTGAACGCACATCGCAGGTGGCCGACTCTCTTGAGAATATCCTATCAGCAGACAAACGCATAGTGTCGATAGCCTCATTCCACGGCTGCTCTTCTCCGCGCTTTCAAGCAACTTACGCTCCACAGGTTGGCGGACCAAACTTTGCGCAGTTCATCGTCAACACAGAAAACAATGATGCCACAGTAGAGGTGCTTAACGAATACACAGAGAAATATGAATCTTATTTCCCGGATGCTATCGTGCGATTTAAACAGTTGAGCTATTCCAATGCTGATTTCCCGATAGAGATAAGAGTGAGTGGCACCGACCAAGAGCAAATTGCTATAATAAGCGATACTATTTTGGCCCGTATGCGCAAAGTGCCGGGATTGAGAAATGTACGGAGCTCGCTGGATATGCCTCTTGCAAGTGCTACTGTCGTGCCTCAACCCGTAGAATCCTCACGACTCGGCATCAACAATCTCAGTTTGGAAGCTACACTGGCTATGCGTTATAGCCCAGGTGTAGAAGTTGCTAAGGTATGGGAGGGCGATTATGGTATTCCTGTGGTACTTAAAGCTCCTACAGCCGACCGATCTAATGTTGATGACTTGCTCAACGAGCCAATTTCGGTTATTGGAATTTCATCAGCGCCCTTGCGTCAATTTGCCTCTGTAAAGCCAAGGTGGCACGAGGGTCAGGTATCTAAACGTAACGGTATTCCCACTATCACCCTCATTGCTGAGGTACAACGCAATGTGAATGTGATTGACCGCACTGAGGCGGTGATGGATGCAATAAAAGATGTGGATGTACCTGATGGTGTGACAATTTCACGAGGCGGTGACTGGGAAAACACCATGACCACGTTGCCTCAGATTGGTGGAGCGTTAGTGATAGCAGTGGCAATAATATTCTTCATTCTTCTTTTCCACTATACCCAGATCGGGGTTGCCGCACTCCTTGTTTTGTCGCTGCTTCTCTGTCTGCCCGGAGCTGGAATCGGTATGTTGATTCAAGGCACGGTTCTGTCTGTCACGTGCGTACTCGGTATAGTGTCCCTTATGGGTATCCTTGTAAGAAATGCAATTGTGCTTCTCGACTACGCTGAGGAGTTGCGTAATCAGGGACAGTCGCTTAAAGACGCTATATTCAACGCCTCTAAGAGAAGAATGCGCCCGATATTCCTCACATCGGCTGCAGCCACGATGGGTGTAGTGCCCATGGTTATCGGAAATTCAGCATTGTGGCAGCCTATGGGTGTAGTTATCTTCTGGGGTACTCCGATTACTATGATTTTCATCCTTACCACTATCCCTGTGGCTTATTGGAAGATGAAATCCCGAACCAAAGGTGCTGATGCTCCACTTACTCAACCGCTTGAAACACACCTCGTGTAAACTATAACACTTGCTATTATGAGAAAATTTAGCTTTATTATATTATTGTTTATGGGCTTGCTTGTGGAAGCTCAAAACACCACTGATTCTATATTGTCGCTCGACCAGTGTAAGGAAATGGCGTTGAGCAATAACGCTGCTTTGCGTTCGGCATCTTATTCTCTGGAAGCCGCATCCGAGCTTCGCAAAGAGGCCTTTACAAAATATTTCCCGGAAGTTTCAGCTACCGGTCTTGGCATAATGGCTAATCATTGCATGCTCCAGTACGACATATTGGATATCGTCGAACTCGGCCTTATTAAGAAAGGCGTTGCAGGCGGCATTCAAGCATTGCAGCCCGTCTTTTTAGGCGGACAGATTGTCAACGGCAACGCTTTGGCAAAAATCGGTGAGGCCGTTGCCGAACTCCAAAAAGCTTCAACAGAAAAGGAAGTGAAGCTTACCACAGAGAAATATTACTGGAAACTCGCCACATTGAAATCCACTCGTCATACCCTGCAAGCCGCTATCTGCTTGCTTGATACCCTCGAGCGTCAGGTGTCCGTGGCTGTAGAGGCGGGAGTGGCTATGCGAAATGATTTGCTAAAAGTGCAGCTTCAGCGCGACGGCTTTTATAGCGATATGGTGGATCTTGACAACGGCATAAAGTTGTGTCGGATGGTGCTTTCGCAATATATTGGAGCAAATTTCGAAAAGCCGATTGATATTGACGCAAGTGTGCCAACTGCCGTACCTGATTATCCCTTCGATATTTTAGTAGACCCCCGGACCGCTCTTGAAACCACTATCGACTATCAATTGCTGAATAAGAATGTTAGAGCCAAAGATCTTGAGCTTAAGATTGAGCGCGGTAAGTACATGCCGCAGGTCGTTGTTGGAGCAGGGTGGTATTATCATGATATGCTTGAGCAGAGCCACAATTTCGGGGCTTTGCAGGTGGGTGTTAATATCCCGATTAGCGGATGGTGGGGAGGATCTCATGCCATTAAACGTAAGAAATCAGAATTGGCAATAGCCAATAGCGAGCTTCAGGATAAGAGCGAATTGCTATGCATAAATATGCAAAATAAATGGGACGAGGTGACTGCCGCTCATCGCAAAATGCAAATTGCGTCGCAGTCTATTGCCCAAAGTGCTGAAAACCTGCGTTTGAACAAGCTGTACTATGAGGCCGGCACTTCTACAATTACTGAATTGCTGGATGCCCAGATGCTTAATCGACAGTCAATCGACAAGTATAATTCAAGTTACGGGGATTTCCGCTGTGCTATCGCTGAATATCTTGATGCCACTGGGCGATAAAAAGAAAAAAAGACGATAAGAAGTAAAAATATGATTGATGCATTTGGCGACATATTACGAAATTATCCAACACTGGCCGTGTTTCTTACGGTTGGACTGGGTTTTTTGCTGGGACGCTTGCGCTTCGGGTCGTTCTCACTGGGCAGTGTGACCGCAGTACTTCTTGTCGGTGTGCTTATCGGACAGTTCAATCTCTCTGTTTCCGGTCCGCTAAAGACGGTGTTTTTTATGATGTTTCTCTTCTCCATCGGATATAGTGTCGGACCTGAATTTTTCAAATCACTGCGAGGTATGGGATTAAAGCAAGTGCTTTTTGCGGTGATGATGAGTATGGGCTGTTTCTTGGTGACGGTAGGTATTGCGTATATATTCGGATATACCAAGGGTGAGACAGTAGGTTTATTCTCCGGCTCTCAGACGTGTTCGTCGCTTATTGGAGTGGGCAGCGAAGCGATTTCTAAGCTGCCTATTCCCGATGCCGAAAAAGAAAGTCAGATTTCTATTATTCCGGTATGCTACGCCGTAACATATATTTTCGGCACACTTGGCACTGTAATTATTCTTGGAAATTTCGGTCCTAAAATTCTTGGAGGTGTAGATAAAGTGCGCCGAGCAGCCGAGGAGTTTGAAAAGCAACATGACGGCAAATCATGGTCTGACGACCCGGCTAAGTTCAGTGCTCATCGCGGTGTGTCGTTTCGGTCTTATAAACTGGCCGACAAGAGGTTCAGGAATGGTATGAGTGTGGCTGATACCGAGGCAATGTTTGCATCGCACAATCTCCATGTGTTTATTGGTCGAATTCAGCATGCACATAATGTTTTATCTCCTGAGCCTGATGAAATGCTATATATTGGCGATCAGATAGTGGTCTGCGGTCCTCGAAAGTCGATGGTAAAAGTCGGTCAATACCTCGGTGTGGAGGTTGACAACCGTACATTGCTCAGTTATCCGGTAGAGCGTATTCCTGTACTCGTAAAATCCGACAAGGTCATAGGGCTGGAGTTCGGTCAGCTGTTGACTGCTTCATTCATGCGTGGAGTATCAGTGCGCCGCGTTCAGCGCGACGGAAAGGATATTGTACTCAAACCCACCGACAGCATTAAGAAAGGCGATACGATAATATTGGTAGGGGATAGTAAGGCCGTAACTGAAGCCGGGAAGGAGATAGGACATGCCGATCGCCCCACGACATCGAGCGATCTGATGTTTTTAGGACTGGCTGTATTCATCGGAGGATTTCTCGGAGCGCTCACCATATGGATAGGAGGCGTACCGGTCAGTTTCGGAACAAGCGGTGGTTCGCTTCTTGCCGGCATCGTCTTCGGTTGGTTGAGGTCGCGTAGACCCACATTCGGTCAGATACCGGCTTCAGCGCTTTGGCTTATGAATAATCTCGGACTTAACGTCTTTATTGCGGTTGTAGGCATCGAAGCCGCTCCGTCGTTTGTCAGTGGCCTTCGCGACGTTGGCTGGATGCTGTTCGTTGCCGGAGCTGTCGGTACTATGTTGCCTCTGTTCTTAGGCTTGTGGATGGGGCAGAAGGTCTTTAAGTTCAATCCTGCCATTACTCTCGGCTGTTGTGCGGGAACGCGTACCTGCACAGCATCGCTCGGGGCCGTGCAGAATACAATAGGCAGTACGGTGCCAACCATAGGATATACAGTCACTTATGCCGTGAGCAATATTCTCCTCGTAGTGTGGGGTATGATCACCGTAATGCTCGTTTGAAAAATTAGTCTACTATTGCCCGATTAGTTCGATTACTGTACTGTTATTGTGGCCACGAGTGAATATATCCAAGCCCACTTTCATTAGGTAGTCGCCGGTGAATACTTTGCCGTCATACCCAAATTTTGGTCTTGCTCCCGGCATAAGATTTATCTCTTTGACAAGATATTTTTTGTCGGGTTCAAGTCCCTGCAGCTTTACAGCGTGTAGCTTTTCCTGGAATCGCGGCGAAAGGTCGTAGGCAAACACCACACCCATATTCTTTGACTTGTCCACATATTCCACTGCTGCATGGTTCGTCTCATAGGGCGATACGAGGCGATATTGATCGCCGTCCATTATTGCAGGCTGCAAACGTTTCCAGTTCGCCACTGCTTGTTGGCAGTAGGCCAGTTCGTCGGCGGTGAGTTCGTGTAGACCTATGTCAAAACCAAGCTTGCACATTGAAGCTACATCGGTGCGGAATTTTATAGAAGTGCCTTTATTCCAGCTTGTCACATGTGCAGCCATAGCTTTAGCAGGGAATATTTGCGAGAAGCCCCATTGAATATATATGCGTTCGATAGGATCTGTATTGTCCGAGCACCAGAATTCGGTAAAGTATTTCAGTGCCTCGTAGTCGCAGCGTCCGCCTCCTCCTGAGCATAGCATCATAGGCACATCGGGATATTTCTCCTTCACGCGTTTCAGTACATTGTACAATCCTCTTACGTGGTCGACATATAGTTGTCCTTGTTTGTCCTTTGCGTATGGCGAGTAGATATTGGTGATAGGACTGTTGCAATCCCATTTGAAATATGCCACATCCGGATTCTCCTTCAAAATATTGTCAACCACTCCGAACACATAATCCTGCACTTCCGGATTGCTCAGGTCGAGTACGAGTTGGTGGCGGTAGTAGTACGTGTCGCGATTGGGTTGTTTGATCACCCAATCAGGATGCTTTTCGTATAGTTCACTCTTAGGATTGACCATTTCCGGCTCTATCCAAATGCCAAATTTTACGTCTGCGTCTTTGGCAGCGTCGATAAGAGCGGGTATGCCGCCTGGCAGTTTTTCATGAGTCACCTCCCAGTCGCCAAGACCCGCATGATCATTTTTTCGCGGATATTTATTGCCAAACCAGCCGTCATCGAGCAGGAACATATCCACGCCAAGGTTCTTCGCTTCCTTCATAAGATTAGCGAGTATTTCTTGATTGAAATTAAATGAGGTGTTTTCCCAGTTGTTTAGCAGTGTCAAACGATCTCCTTCGCCGTCTTTAAGCTGATACTTGCGTGCCCAATCGTGAAGATTGCGACTTCCTTGGACAGTGCCGTCATAGCTGACGGTGAAGATAAACTCAGGCGTGGTGAATACCTCGTTAGCTTTTAGCTCGTATTGGGATGCATACGGATTTATTCCGGGCAATAATCTCAGATTTCCTACATTATCCACCTCAAATGTGAATCGGAAATTGCCCGTCCAACCGAGAGTGCCCATCAGTACTTCCCCAGAATGCTCTTTTACAGGTCCGTCAAGTCCCAGCTCAAAGAAGGGGTGCATGTGCATAGCGGCTCGACTGCCCAGTTTCGTATCAATCACTTTTTTACCGGGCTGCAGTTGCTGGCTCAACATCTGAGCTTCTCTTGCCCAGTCGCTGCTAAATTCGGTAAGCCAGTATTCCGGCTCGTTGAAGTAAAGCATTGCTGATGCATAGTTTGACAATGTTATAGGTTTATCCTCTTGGTGAGAGATCTCAGTCCATGTCTTAATTACATTTTCGGTAGGAAATGCCACATAGTGAAGAGTAACGTCTACCGGATATTTGTCATCGCGCATCTTTATCTCAGTGATGGTGCGGTCGGGATATCCTTTTTGCGAGGAGCTTACATAGTAGAGGTAAGTAGTCATATTCCCGTCGGCGTGGGTGATACCGAGAGCCGGTTCGAAAAAGTCTTCGTTGCCCGAAGTGGAGTAGGCTTCCCAGCCGCGGGTAGTCACTGCGCCGTCGGTGCCTGCATATTTGTTCCACGTCAAATTTTGTAAATCGTCCTCATGTAGGAGTTTCGGACCGAGATAAGTTTGGTACAGACGGTTGTTTGGACCGACTTCCAGTACGAGGTCAGTGTTGTCAGTGGCGATACGGATGATTTTTCTTTCGTTGTTTTGTGCTCCGACAGACACAACTGCCGCTATTGATAGAGCTGCCGCTAATAAAACTTTCATATAATTGGATTTAAGATATATTCGCCACAAAAGTAATAATAAAAAAGATTATTGCCAAAATTATTTTTTAGATAGTATTTGTGGTTGTCCATGTCCTCAACGACTATCGGCTCAGCTTATAAAACTTATATTATGTATGTTTTTGTAGAATATAGAAGCAACTTGTAGATAAGAAATTCCTAAAATATGGAATATTAGAGAGTCCTCTTGATAGAATACGTGGTTTAAGTCCAAATTTTATATCATAATGAGGATTTATTAAATATAAACATCGATCAATTATATCAAGAGAAGTTTGTGCAATTAAGCGTTCAAAATGCTCTATAGTGGTTTTCGTGGATTTTATGGACATTAGTTCTTTAATGCAGTCTTTCTTTTCTCCTCCAAGAGAAAGCAACATCTTATACAATATATTAGGAAGCAGATGTATATATGGAAGTTTAGATACCCAACGGCTATGACATATCTGCTGATGGCCCCCGAAAGGCATTTGCCACGCAGGAAATCCAATAAAGAGAATACCCGATGGCTTCATAAATAGTTCAATCCTATTGAGCATTTCTTTTTTGTTTTCTATATGCTCTATGACATCATGACAAATTACAAGATCAAAGTAATTTCTGTATTCATCAAATTTTAATATATCCGCACAGATAAATTTCGACATAGCATTCTCTTTGATGAAGAAAGAAATAGCGTCTTTTATTCTGTTGGAGGATAGATCAATTCCGACCACTTCATTACCTCTCTGGGCAAATGGTAAAAGATTACCACCATCTCCGCATCCTATTTCAAGCACGGAGATTGGCTGGCTCATATCAAGAAAGTTCTTGAGATAGGCTATAAAATATTTCTCGCTTGTATATGCAAGTTCATAAAAATATTGCTTTCTGTCGGTATGTCTCTTTTGCATATTGTTGAGTCTAAATCAATATCTAAATTTCATTGTCTGATTGTCACGGCAGTTGATGGCGGTTGTACGCTGGCGTCAATGTCATCAGCGCATGACGCCAACAACATAGTTACAATAAAGAGTGTCATTAATCTCATGTCTTTTTATTTTTGTTCACACAATAGATGAAATACTAATTAAAAGACTGCATGGATGCAACGAGGGCATTAAGACTGCATAATATTAATTACCGTTACCAATTCAACC
>CAZJKZ010000008.1:30623-62471 GCA_964546885.1 uncultured Bacteroides sp. | reverse complement strand
AATTTTTGAGACTACCAAATCTTTAACTTTCGTTAACTTTCAGCCTCTTCCGAGATGCTGTTTTCAAGCTGTTTTCTTTGCGTTGGCATTTCCTCCGAAAAGCGAGTGCAAAGTTACGCACTTTTTCTTTATCTGCCAAATATTTTTGCAAGAAAATTTGTTAAAAGATGTTTTATAGCTGATTTATTGGGATTTATTTGCCGTATGATATCTGGCCAATTGAAGTGACCGATTCAGTAATATTGATAGAAGTTAGGCTCTGATAGCTCCTGTGATATATCAATGAATTATTCAATAATAAATATTAACGCTATAATTATTAATGCTATGATATTAAAGCCGAGGGGAGGGAGATGGCGGCGTATTCACTAAATAATGTAGCCGTGGGGGATAATCCACGGATGTGAATATTATCGCCACATCAACCGATTTATCGGTTGAATATCAAGACCGTATTCGACCAATAAATTGGTCGGTGAGGGTGATGCAATCAAGATTTCCGTGGGTTAAACACCCACGGCTACTATATTTAACCGCTACGCGGTGAGCAGTCATTTGGCATTGCTTTGGTGTATCAAAAAGGCTCCTGCGTGGCAGGAGCCATGGAATTATTTGGGTAGCTTTTCGATGAATCTTCTAAATTCAGGCGAAATGCATTCAAAAAAAATTCTAAGTACTTTTGAAAATCCATCGAAAAGCTTTCATAAAATCTCACTAAACCTTTTTTATTTCAATATTTTCTTGCCATTGATGATGTAAAACCCGGATGGGAGTGCATCAATTTGCGGCTTTGTACCGTTCTGAAGGACTATTTTGCCATCTACTGACACCACTGTAAAGGTGGTGTCTGAGTTATTATCAATCACTGCTAATCCTTCTGTGCCATTTTCTACGATTTTTATAGTACAGTCTTTTGTAGCGGAGAATGTTACTACCCCATCTATGGGGGTCAATAGCTCATCATTGAGGTAAACGTCGCTATCTGGAGCGGGTGTCACGCTTATTTCCGCCGTATTAAACACTTTGAAAGATGTTTCTGTAGGGTCAACTACCATCACCTTATCATATACTATAGAGGTGAGCTCATCACCTTGAGGTCTCTCAACTGTTATATTACGACGTACAGCCGGAGCTCGTCCAATAAAAGCATATATTACAGAATTTGAATTTACATTCATGATGAAACATCCGAAATCTTTATCTAGAGCCACAGCCATGCCATTCAAGTAAACTGAGAAATCACTATTATCCTCAATGTTTACATTCATACCTCTAAGCTTTAACGGAGAAACATAATTAATATCTACATCATAAACGTTATATCCTTCAACTGCATTAAATTTCGCACCTTCTTTATCAGATAGAATAGCATTAGACGCTGATCCGACAAAACTACCCACTGTACCACACATGACACGGTAGACAAGTTTATTTTCTACTTCGAGCTTGTAATCTAAGACATAAAGGACATTACCATCGTTGGTAGACATGATTGTCTCTATCAAGTCTTTGCCTGAGCCGATATAGCTGGTCTTTATCCAATAGCCTGGAGCGGGATAAACAAAAACCTTGGGCAATTTAAGACTAACCGGTATGCGCAATATATACATATTGTCTGCTTCAGCTATATCCACTTCAGACATATCAACTTCCGGACCGTCAGGATGACCATTGCGAATAATTAAGCCCTTGGGATCAAGAGCAGCAACCTCAACATAAGTAGTGCCATATTCGCGTACTGATGCAGAGAGTTTAATAGTACAATCCGATTTAATCGGCTCAGAGGTCCAATTTGTATATTTTTCTTTAGGATCAGGTGTAAGGGCTACCCCATCCACAGCTACACTGTAGTCAAATGTGTTGAATGAAAAACGGATTACATCTCCATCCTCAACTTCTATCACATCTCCTTTTACAGATTGTCGCTGAGTTACGTTAAACACAAGAACTAATGCTGAGCGAGCCATCTCGTCAGCATAGTCTAAAGTGACTGTTACCGCCTTTGCTGAAAACAAAGACAATACGGCCAACAACAGGCAAAGAGTAGATTTGTAGAAATAACTCATAATGATAATAAAATATTTAGTTAAAAAAATGGTAGCCCTATCAACAAAGTGACGGCTACCATAAAAAGAATATCAATATTTAGCGCGCTTTTTACCGTTTACAATATATATACCCTTGGGGACAGATTCCCAATCAGTGCCTAAACAAACACCTTGGAGATTGTAAATCTTATTATCTGATATTGCAGTATCTGTCACAACACTATCGATTCCATTTGCTTCAGGATCATACCTTAAATAGATATATTCCGTCTCAAAGGTCTTAAGCACTCCGCCTACCATATATCCAAGAACGATAGCGTAATGCACGCCCGGCTCTGCCTGCGGCAGCTGCAACTTAGCTGAAAAATTATGAGAATTATTGCTTCTATTCATCATAACGTCTTCGCCAACATACGTAATCATGGAGAACTCTTGCGGATCTGAAGTTGTGAAATCAGGCTGTGTGACACAAGCAACTGCCGTGTACATAAAAGGCGCAGAGTTAAATCTCAACTTCATGTCGCCAACAATATTTATGTCCATCTTATCATTAACCACAAATACGTTGGCATTTGCAAGTCCGAGACTTTCATTTACCATTTCAGCATTTTCAATCTTGAAATTGTTGAGAATAACACGAGGCGTACCGGGATTAGCCTTCATTACAACAGGCTTATAGACTTCTTTTTTGTATCGCTTATACGTACTTTCGTCGAACATTGTGAAATTAAGGGGGAAATCACTGGAGACTCCGGAAATAAGCTGGAGTACGGAAAGATCAGTCACCCACTCTTTTGTCACTTCCTGATGAGGAGGAACGGAGATATACATACTTTTACCTAAAAAGAACTCATATGCTGTGCCATTATCATCAAATTCAAGAAGGGGGGCAAAACCCTTGGTAAGTTCAATATCAGTATCGTTTCTTAGAGTAACTGAAGTTGTGACGAGACAATTATAGTACAGAGGATCACTAATTGTGGCATCCACAAGTGTAAGCTCGGCCACAGGACAATTCTCAACAGAGAAAGAGTTGCCTTGACGGCGAAGCACAACATAATTGTAATAACCGAAAGCCGGTGCTGCTTCCAGCCAGTCGGCAGTAGAAGTACCGTTCAAGACTGTTCCCACGGTAATCTTATACGCTCCATCCGTCTTGCATACTTTATCCAAAGGTATCTCGGCAGCAAGCAACTCCGATGAGATACCATAACCCGAAGGAATATTATATTTTGTGTTGGCACCTATAGGCACAAACTCCTCCGCAGCATCTTCACCCTGCTTTGTCACCTTAGCCATGAAGGCATAGTCACCGGTAGTAGGATTATAGCTCACCCAAGAAGCTTCTTGCTCGTAGTCAAGCGTCAACTTAAGCACGTTATCTTCAATCGATCCTATTAACGACCCCATCTGAGTCAGGCACTTAGGCTGTTTTGTGGCGGATTCGCCTGTCGGAGGGCGTATACCAAGCACCGCATCCTGCGCGAAGTTAAAGCCTCCACCTGTACCTCCACCAGTACCGAGAGAAGCGGGATTTATTGCCTGAAGAGAGAAATACCCGTCGGACATACCACTCCATCCCCAATTGAAATGGAAAAGGCCGTTACCATCGTATCCATCGCAAACGAAAGAGTGTCCGCCTCCAAGCATTGAATTGCCACCATATACAATAGGACCGACGTTCTTCAAATTGTCATAAATCATCTCCTCCCACTCAGAAGCAGAATAGTAAAGGCGCAATTCATATCTAATACCCGGATCATAGTCAAAATACTTTACTAACGCGTCCCCGATATACATGGCAAGGGTAGCTGAAGCATCTGTGCTATAATTCATACGCGTTGCATATCCGCAAGCTCGCATAAGTGTGGCTACGGCATCGCCCTCCTCATCAGTATAACAATTGGGAGCATAAACATCAAGCATCTTGTCGTAATCGAAACGCTGATTGGCAAAATTCAATGTCAGACGCTTTTGTAGAAGTTGAGAAGTATATTGTATTTCGCCTTTACCTCTTTTAGGATACTCCCAATAATTTATCACCTGAGCCATCGAAGTGGCCGCACAACCAGTCCAAGTATGCTCTAATCCATATGTCGGAGTTTTACCATTGTAAGGGGCCCCTTGATCCCACTGCGATTTAATAAGCGGCTCAATCGCCTCACGTTTAGGCGTAGGCAGAGGCGCATCTACACTCTCGTCAGCACGCGATGCGGCATACTGTATTTGCCGGCCATACTCTTCGAGCCACCACTCCATCTGAGGAGGCATCTCATCAGCACTAAAGCTACCTTTATCAGAATATCCAAGCAATGGCAAAGCGGAGTCGTCAGCTGAAAGCAGAAGATAACCGTTATCCGAAGCGTCATTATTGAACACATACACAGCAGGTGCGCCTTCTTGTGTAAAGGCAGTGTGAACAAGACGCAAATCCGATTTGGTCTTAAATTTTGTAGAAGCCTTCACTGACGAATTCAAGCGGTCAAGAGCCTCCGCAGGCGAAACCGTCTTGGCAGAAACAGCACTTGCGGTAAAGATTGCCGCAAAAGCCAAAATTATTTTTTTGTTTTTCATTCTATTTTACCAATATTTTCTGAGTACCTTTGTCAGTAACCACCATATAAATACCAGCAGACAAAGCGTTGGTGTCATAAGATGCATAAGCCTGAGCCACCATTGTGCCTGCCACATCGTAGACTGCAATAGCAAGACCCGGAGCATATATGACTCCTCCCACATAAGACATACATTCATTATAAACGGGAGCAGCGATACCGTTGACCTCTGTCTTTTCTAACGGCAGTTTATAGAAATCAGTATAATAAGCCCAATCGCAATTATATCGCACACTCAACACAGTCTCTCCATTGAGAGGAAGGAGAGAGATACTATTAAGAACACCTTTGTCGGACGGCGTGAGGCGCAAAAGCTCTTCTCCTGAAGGGTTTTCGTCTGTACAAGCTTGAGCTATCAAAAGATGCTCCTCGTTGCCTTCACTCAGAATGTACTTAAGAAGCACCATATACTCCTGCGCATCGTCAACCTTGAACAGATTGGGCTGCAATGCTTCGCTGGTGATATAGCACTGCGCATAATCAATATTTTTTCCGAGATTGATATTATCAATTTTATACAAGCTACCGTCAGCATTAAGCCACGCAACACGCATAATAGTATTATCATCCTCATCGAGAACAGGGACTCGCATTTCGAAGGCATATTTATACGTGCCGTTTCCCGTATCCACACGATCCATATTCGCTGTTATAAGCTCAGGCTCGTCATAACCTGTATCAAGATAAGATGATATGGATACTCTGTCGCCAGTAACTATATCAACTATGTTATAATAGTAACCATTAGGTGTATCTGTAGTAAAAATCTCTTGAGGATTGCAACCATCTACATCAGAGAGACTGAAAAAGCGATCAGCATATTCGAACACAGTTTTTATTTTATTTCCATCGGGGTCGTAGACATAGATGCAGTAATCTGAGTTGGAATCGCTTGAATTGAGGTGATTTGAACGCGTGATATAGAATGATGCGCGACCGTCATCGGTAAACGTATTGAAGCTGACATCGTCAGACCATCTGAAACCGCCAACCTGATAATATGTAGCAAGCACATTGGCATCCGAAGAGTCAATCTCGACGGGTATAGAGGTTGTCTGAATAAGCTCAGCTGTTTCGTTGTCAAGAGTATAAACGCGTATATCGAGGAAATTTCCCGGATGCATCACCATATCTTCTATACCATTACTATCATCGGTAGTAACAAAGTCGAAGAAATCCTCACGATAAGTAGGGAATACTATATAAGGCTTGCCGTCGCGAAAAAAGGACAGAAGCATTGGAGAGTATTCGAAGTCGCCCTGGATCTTATAGCTACTGTCAACGCCAAAAGAATGAATGAATCGTATATCGCCATTATCCAAAGACTTGCCATAATAATCGACAGCATCACCTGATTCAAATCCAAAGTAGAAATTCTCCACCCCGTTAGCAGAAGCATCAAGTACATCTGTAACACGAGCCGGAATATCATTTACGATGACATCGCAAGATTTCAGATAACCATCCGGATTATTACTATCATAAATAGTTTTCTCCACCTTTTCACCACCAATTGAGTAGACACGTGAATAAAAATGGTTTATTCCGGGAGTGGAAGAGTTGACCGTTATGCCTACGACCACTTCGTAGTCATCAGTAGAGTTAAAGAAATTCTTGGTTATTACCGGGAGAAGAGCGATACCCGCATCCGGACCGGGCACTCCCACCTCATCGTCGGCGTACTCCATCTTATCATATATCGTACCCACATGATTAAGAGCAGCATCATATATTTCAAATTGATAAGCCTGAAGGATATACTCTGTATAATAGGGATGTTTTATCGAAGTGGTGAAAAGTTGAGATGTATAATACCACATTTCGCCGTCAGGGCCGTCAAGATCAAGAAATGAATCTACCGGACCATTGGACAAAATAGGCTGAACTGCCATTTCAACATCCTCAGTATTATCAGTAAATGAAGGCGATGTTAATCTCATCAAGTCAAGATTCGCTGATTTTATCACATCATCACGATTAGAGTCAAAAGCTCGAGAGCCATGTGAGAAACGTGCCATATATTCAGGCATGTTCACTCCTTGCATTGAGTGTATCGTACCCGCAAACACGGGCATCCCTACCATACAAAGGGTAGCCACTGCGAGCACTGGAAGTGTTTTTTTTAAAGTTAGCATAAAACAACTTTGAACTGAAGGTGAATTTTCTAAGATTATATTCAAAAAGACAAAAAAGATACTTTTTTATTTTATATTACAAAGTTACAAAAAAAACTGCTTTTACGAGAGAGATTGTGCACAAAAATGCTTAAAGTGTGTTAATCTGCTACAATATTCCATTATAACGTGAATTTCGGAATACGAGAGAATCTACCAAAAACAATTATGAAAAGTGTTTTATTTTGAAAAAATCAATATATTTTTTTAACTTTGCAATCAAGAAAGAACCCTACACGTACTGACCAACGAAGCACAACCTCTTAAACATAACCTTATACTGTACATGGAATTAAAATTAGACAAATTGCCGAAATATCCTACTTTTGTGGAAGGGATACGGCGCGCTCCAGATAGAGGATATTCTCTCACACCGGAACAAACCAAAACTGCACTTCGTAATGCCCTAAGATACATACCCAAGCATCTGCATGCTGAGATAGCCCCGGAATTTTTAGAAGAATTGCGCACAAGAGGCAAAATATACGGATACAGATTCCGCCCGCAAGGCGATCTCAAAGCCAAGCCTATTGACGAGTATAAAGGAAAGTGCATAGAAGGCAAGGCATTCCAAGTGATGATTGACAACAACCTTAGCTTTGATGTGGCTTTATACCCTTACGAACTCGTGACATATGGCGAAACAGGACAAGTGTGCCAAAACTGGATGCAATATCGACTTATAAAACAATACCTTGAGAATCTCACCCAGGACCAGACACTTGTTGTGGAGTCCGGACACCCATTAGGCGTTTTCAAGTCAAAGCCCGACGCCCCGAGAGTGATAATCACCAACTCTATGATGGTGGGGCTGTTTGACAACATTAAGGACTGGGAAGTTGCGGCACAAATGGGAGTGGCAAATTACGGCCAAATGACCGCCGGGGGATGGATGTACATAGGTCCGCAAGGCATAGTACACGGCACATTCAATACCCTCCTTAATGCCGGACGTCTCAAACTCGGCATACCAGAGGACAAAGATCTCTCAGGCCACTTGTTCGTGTCATCGGGTCTTGGAGGAATGAGCGGAGCTCAGCCCAAAGCTGCCGAGATAGCTAATGCCACTGCCATAATCGCTGAAGTGGATGCTTCAAGAATAAAGACACGCCACGATCAGGGATGGGTAGAGTACGTGACTGACAGTCTTGACGAGGCCTTTAGATTGGCAGAGGAAGCAATGGCAGAAAAGAAAGCCCGCTCAATAGCTTATCACGGCAATATCGTTGACCTCCTTGAATACGCTATTGAAAAGGACAAAAAAATCGACCTAATGAGCGACCAAACATCGTGCCACGCCGTATATGAAGGCGGCTATTGTCCTGCCGGTGTGACATTCGAAGAGCGCACTCGACTGTTGGCCAACGACCGCAAAGCCTTTGAGGAAAAGGTAGACGAATCGCTGCGCCGCCACTACCAAGCCATAAAGAAACTCGTGGCCCGCGGCACATATTTCTTCGATTATGGCAATTCTTTCATGAAAGCTATATACGACGCAGGCGTAAAAGAAATATCAAAAAACGGTGTGGACGAGAAAGACGGGTTTATATGGCCTTCATATGTAGAGGACATTATGGGACCACAACTCTTTGACTTCGGTTACGGTCCGTTTAGATGGGTGTGTCTGTCAGGCAAGCACGAAGACCTCATAAAAACAGACAAAGCGGCCATGGACTGCATTGACCCCACACGCAGATATCAGGACCGCGACAACTGGATATGGATTCGCGACGCAGAAAAGAATAAACTTGTGGTGGGCACACAAGCACGCATCCTCTATCAAGACGCTATAGGGCGCATGCGCATAGCTCTAAAATTCAACGAAATGGTGAGAAGAGGCGAAGTTGGACCGATAATGCTGGGCCGTGACCACCACGATGTGAGCGGCACCGACTCCCCGTTCCGCGAAACTGCAAATATAAAAGACGGCAGCAATGTGATGGCCGACATGGCAGTACAATGCTTTGCAGGCAACTGCGCACGCGGCATGAGCCTCGTGGCTCTTCACAACGGCGGCGGCGTAGGCATTGGCAAAGCCATAAATGGAGGATTCGGCATGGTGTGCGACGGATCGGAAAGAGTGGACAATATCCTGCGTTCGGCTATGCTGTGGGACGTGATGGGCGGTGTGGCACGACGCTCTTGGGCTCGCAATCCCAATGCTATGGCCACAGCTAATGAATTTAACCACACCCACAGCGACTTCTATCAAATCACGATGCCACGCCTCGCCGATGACGAGCTTATCGACAGCCTCGTGAAATAAGGTTATTAAAAAAAATCAAATTATTAATTATTAATGATATAAGGCAAATATTAAGCCGATATATTATTGAATAAAATCATATCCGAAATGAATCAGATAATGGAATGTGTGCCCAACTTCAGCGAAGGGCGCGACCAGGCTAAAATCGACAAAATCGTAGAACCTTTCCGTGGAAAAAAGGACGTAAAACTTCTCGACTACAGCAACGACGAAGACCATAACCGAATGGTAGTGACCGTGATAGGGGAACCCGATGCGCTGAAAGCCGCCCTTCTCGAATCGATAGGTATTGCCAAAGACCTTATAGACCTCACAAAGCACAAGGGTCAGCATCCGAGAATGGGGGCAGTGGATGTTGTGCCGTTCATTCCTATCCGCAACTGCACAATGGCCGACGCTATAGCCCTGTCAGAAGAAGTAGGCGAAGAAATAGCCAACCGTTTTGACATCCCGGTGTTTCTATACGAAAAGTCGGCCTCTGCCCCCCATCGCGAGAACCTTGCCGCAATACGCAAAGGCGAATTCGAGGGCATGGAGGAAAAAATCCATGATCCGCAGTGGCATCCCGACTTCGGTCCCGAGAAACGCCACCCTACCGCAGGCACAGTTGCCGTGGGAGCGCGTATGCCATTGATCGCCTATAATATCAATCTTGACACTCCATTAGTTGAGACCGCCCACGAAATAGCTAAGAAAATCCGCTTCATTGGCGGCGGACTACGATACTGCAAAGCTATGGGTGTAGAACTTAAGGATCGCGGCATAACACAAGTGTCAATCAATATGACCGATTTCACTCGTACCCACCTTTACCAAGCAATGGAGATGGTGAGAATGGAGGCACGCCGATATGGAGTGAACGTGATCGGGAGCGAGATTATAGGACTCGTACCTATGGAAGCGCTTGTCGACACAGCATCCTACTATCTCGGGCTTGAAGGCTTCACCCCTGACCAAGTGCTTGAATCGCGACTCATCTGATTTCTGCAATATGAGAATTATAAACTGCAATATCTACACCCCTGTCGGCACACACGCTCTAAAAGGCACCGACATGGGTGTTCTTCAGCATATTCCCAATGGAGAGATAGAAATATCCGACGGCTCAATAAATTATGTGGGACCGGTGCGCAATTATCCGCTATCTAATTGCGATATTGACGCCCAAGGAAATGTGGCACTACCGGGATTTGTAGACTCGCACACCCATCTGATATTCGGAGGCTATCGACCTGAAGAGTTTATGTGGCGCATGCGAGGCGACAGCTATATGTCGATAATGGAGCGTGGCGGAGGCATCATCAGCACTGTAAAAGCGACAAGAGAGGCTACCGTCGAAGAATTAATGCAAAAAGCATCAAAATATATCCGTCGTATGAGCCAAATGGGTGTTACCACCGTGGAGGCCAAAAGCGGATATGGTCTTGACAAAGACACCGAGCTAACACAACTCGAAGTTATCAAAAAACTCAATGACTCGCCCAAAAAAATTGTTGATATCGTTCCCACATATTTAGGAGGCCATGCTTTGCCAACAGAATTTAAAGGCGAACCTGATAAATATATCCTATGGATGATAGATGAGATGCTGCCGATCATCAAAGACAGCGATCTCTCCGAGAACTGTGATATTTTCTGCGAAAAAGGAGTTTTCACCGTCGAGCAATCACGCCGCCTCTTGAAAGCCGCAAAAGAGAAAGGCTTCGGAGTAAAAATTCACGCAGATGAGATAGTTACGACGGGGGGCGCAGAATTGGCAGCCGAACTTGGAGCCTTGTCAGCGGATCACCTCTTGCACATTTCCGAGCAGGGTATAACCGACTTAGCTGCCAGCGACACTGTGGCAACCCTACTCCCTCTCACGGCATTTACTCTTCGCGAGCCTTACGCTCCTGGACGAAAGATGATAGACGCAGGCTGCGCCGTAGCTCTTGCCACCGACTTAAACCCTGGAAGCTGTCTTAGCGGATCCATCCCACTTACATTCGCCCTTGCCTGCATTTATATGGGTCTAAGCGTTGAGGAAGCCGTAACAGCTCTAACGCTCAACGGAGCGGCCGCTTTAGGCAAAGCCCAAGACATTGGATCAATCGAGGTTGGAAAAAAAGGCGATGTAGTAATTCTTGACAGCGACAATATCAATGTTTTGCCTTATTACACAGGCATGAACAGTGTGCATATCACAATCAAAGGAGGAAAGGTAGCATCTGTAAACCAATAATCAAAAGAAACACCCCCATTATGAAACTTACTGAACTCACTATAGAAAATTTCACAGCTGCCACACAATCAGGCGAACCTGTGCCGGGCGGCGGTAGCATATCAGCCCTCTGCGGAGCTCTCTCGGCAGCATTAGGAGAAATGGTGGGACGACTTACTGTCGGGAAAAAGAAATATGCCGACGTGCAACCCATTATGGAGGACGCTATTGAAAAACTTCAAAGCATCACTCCCAAGATGCTGGAAGCGGTAGATCTCGACTCTCAGGCCTACGACGCTGTGTTTAACGCTTACAAGCTTCCCAAAGAAACTGATGAAGAAAAATCTATACGCTCTGAAGCCATACAAACGGCAATGAAAGGGGCTGCCACTGTCCCACTAACCGTGGCTAAGACAATAGGAGACATCCTCCCTACCCTGCTTTTGTTGGCACAAAGCGGAAACCAAAATGCCATAACAGACGCTTACGTAGCCACTCTATGCGCACGCACCGCAATACTCGGAGCATCAGCCAACGTGCGCATCAATCTTACGTCTATCAAAGACAAAACTTTTGTAGACCAGACGGAAGCAAACGTGTCGCTTCTTATCGAAAAAGCAAACGATGCAGAAGAGAAAGCATCCGAACTGCTTAAAAAAGCTTTAGGCATGTAAGCTTCACACTAATACAGATTATGCACCTAACCATGAACACATACAACTTAGGAGACGAACAGCTCTCATACGAACTCATCGAGCGACTGCTCAATGAGAAAACACGGCTCACTCTATCTGACGAAGTAAAAGCTCGCATACAGCATTGCCGCGACTATCTTGACAACAAGGTGAAAGACTCAGACGTGCCTCTTTACGGTATCACTACCGGATTCGGATCGCTCTGCGACCGTAATATCTCTCCTGACGAACTTTCCACACTTCAGGAGAATCTCGTGAAAAGTCACTCTTGCAGCATAGGCACAGAAGTCCATCCCACAATAGTGCGCCTTATGCTTATGCTAAAGGCTTACGCACTAGGGCTGGGCTATAGCGGAGTGCAGGTATCCACTGTACAGCGTATCCTTGACTTTTATAATGCGGATATCTTGCCGGTTGTATATGACCGAGGTTCGCTCGGCGCATCCGGTGATCTTGCTCCCCTTGCCAATCTCTTCCTGCCATTGATAGGCTACGGACAAGTACGCCAGGACGGGCAGATACGTCCGGCCTCTGAAGTACTTGAGGAAATGGGATGGAAACCGCTAAAACTACAAAGCAAGGAAGGACTCGCACTGCTAAACGGTACACAATTTATGAGTGCCAACGGCGTTTACGCACTCCTACGAGCGTTTAAGCTGTCCAAAAAGGCCGATATCATAGGTGCGCTATCGCTCGACGCATATTGCGGACGTATAGACGCATTCGCCGACTGCATTCAGCAAATGCGCCCTCACCCAGGACAGATAGAGACAGCTACCAATGTGCGTAAAGTGCTTGAAGGCAGCGAGCTGATAGCAATGCCTGGCAAAGCCACCCAAGACCCCTACTCTTTCCGCTGCATTCCACAGGTGCACGGTGCGTCAAAAGACGCTATCAACTATGTGGCTTCAGTGATACTGACTGAAATAAATTCTGTGACTGACAATCCAACAGTTTTCCCCGAACTAGACACTATCATCTCAGGTGGTAATTTCCACGGTCAGCCGATAGCAATACCATTTGACTACCTCGCAATCGGAATAGCTGAACTTGGCAACATCAGCGAACGTCGCACAGCTCAATTGATACTGGGAAAACGCGGACTGCCAGAATTTCTAGTAGCAGAACCGGGATTGAATTCCGGATTTATGATCCCCCAATATGCTGCGGCTTCTATGGTGAGCCAGAATAAGATGTATTGCTTTGCCGCATCATCAGACTCAATCGTATCAAGCAATGAGCAAGAAGACCATGTGAGCATGGGAGGAAACGCGGCTACCAAGCTCCACAAGATACTTGATAACCTTGAACTAATCCTTGCAATCGAACTTCTCAATGCAGCTCAGGCCCTCGATTTCCGCCGTCCGCTAAAGTCATCGCCGTTCCTAGAGGATATTATGGCAGAATACCGTCGCACAGTCCCGTTTGTGAAGGATGATGTGGTGATGCACCGAATGATTCAGTTGTCACACCGCTATCTAATGGTTATGCCATGTGATATATAAGATTTATGAAACACCTTATTACATTTTTAACTATCGCTTCGTCCATCGCACTCGCCGGATGCAACAACAACTCACATACGGAGAAAGACGATAAGGAGCCATTATATCTCCTTACAGGGAGTTATTCGGATGCCGATTCACCCGGCATCCGAATGTACTCATTCGACCCTGTCACTGGCGCTGTAGATTCTGTCAGCGAACTGAGAGGTGTGGCCAATCCTTCGTTTCAGACGGTGTCGCCCGAAGGCATCATCTATTCTGTTTCAGAGGAAGAAGGACGAGGCGGAGCCGCCTATGCCATATCTTTTGACCGAGAGAACGGACAATTGTCTTTGCTAGGCTTTTCGCTCACTTTAGGTAACGCACCATGTTATATCAAAGTAAGTCCGGACGGACGTTTTGTAGTTACTGCCAATTATCTTGGAGGCAACCTAACAGTGTTCCCGCTCGACAAAGAGGGCAAGCTACTGAATCCGATAGTAACATCTTTTGAAGGAAAAGGACCAGTGGTTGATAGACAGGATCAGCCACATCTACATTGCATATCCTTCACACCCGACTCAACTCAGATGTTAGCCACGGATCTTGGCACAGATTGCATCCACCGCTTTACAGTTGGTGGCGACTCTTTGATACGACATCCACAATTGAGCGATGTTGAACTGAAGCCGGGTTCGGGTCCCAGACATATCGTGTGGAACAACGACGGCAATCGTGCATATCTAATCAATGAAATCTCAGGCGAAGTGAGCGTCCTGTCATATGACGGAACAGACCTTACCCCAATACAATACATCGTTGCTGACTCGCTTGGCGCACAAGGTAGCGGCGACATACGTATGTCGCCTGACGGTCGTCACCTCTACGCATCCAACCGTCTGAAAGGCGACGGATTAGCAATATTCAGTGTCAATCCATCTGACGGCACACTCACTCACACCGGCTACCAGCTTACGGGTCCGCATCCTCGAAATTTTATTATTTCGCCCGACGGCCGTTATGTACTTGTAGCATGCCGAGACAATGACACCATCGAAATTTACCGTCGTGACCCGAATTCAGGCAAACTCACTCCTTCAGGCAATTCAATACACCTTCCCCGCCCCGTTTGTCTTACCTGGATTTAAATGGCAAAGAATAAGTTCGTCCTGATTGAAAATTTCAATCAGGACGTGCTTCGTCTCTGGCTATGAAAACATAAAAAGCACTTGAGAACCTTTGGGAAGAATCTCGGCACCTTTTTCTTATGGCTACAATAATGCGCTTTTATTCACCTATTTCTGACATAAAGGACGATGTAGGAGTCGGTCGATTTGCAGTAAAAGGGAATGCCGTGAATCATTGTTTATGGTTTTTACATAGGGATGAGGATCTTTCACAATTATTTTTTGAGAATCGATACGCGCTCTCACTTCGGCAGGAGAAACAGAATTACGAGAGCAAACACGACGGATACGAAGCTCTTCCGGAGCCTCCACTTCCCACACCTGATGCACGATTTTGTCTAAGCCAGATTGATAGAGTATGGCGGTCTCCACAAACACCAGCTGAGAGGAGGCAGTATTTACCCAGACAAGAAAATCCTCTAAAACTGCAGCGTGGACTATTCGGTTGAGGGCGGCTAATTTTTGCGGATCTGAAAATACGACAGCCGCAATAGCCTTACGGTCGAGATTGCCATCGGCATCAATAGCATTGGTACATACTTTAGTTTGGATTGCACACTTTATGGCCACATTTCCGTCCATTATCTCTTTGGCATGCGAATCGCAATCGTACACCGCAAAACCCATCTTCTCCAATATTCGGCTTATCACCGATTTACCGCAGCCTATGCCTCCGGTAACTGCAATTATTGTTTTTTCTCTCATTGCTCAAGAATGAACGAAACGCTGTCCACTTCAAGAAAGACATTCATGAAATCATCAGGCACCTGAGAAAGCGAAATAGCAATTTTGTCGCTCTCAGGAGAAGTGGTGCGATAGTCGGCAATTACCTTAAACCGTGGATTTGAATCAGCCTTCTTATAGGTACTCATAGGCACCATATAGTAGACTTCCACCTGACCGGGGTCAGTGATTACACGTGTGCCATAAGGCGCATTTACGGGAGTGATGTCCACCAAACGCGTCTTTGCCACTAACGGCTCGACATCAATACTTACACCAACACTATCAGGCACAGCCCTCATATTGGCCGGAGTCCGCACCGGCACGGTGAGTACCTGCGACGAACGCAAATCATTAAGCACAATTGGAGCCGTTGACACAGACTTGACTTTATGAGCCTGTCCATCCACAGAATATAGCGTCACAGAATCGGTGAGCGATCTCACTTTTCCTATAATCGCGAACTTCGGGCCCGGCTCGACATGAGCATCAACATTTACCGGAACCTTAACTCCCGGCAAGGAGGTAAAATAAAGGCTTAATGAATCAGGATTTACGGATAGAATCTGCACATCCTGACCGAATCTAGATCTGAAAAACGCCTTTAAAGCCACATCGTTGAGCAAGAAATGATTGCCTGAGATATAGTTGCGGTAGTTGATTTTCATATTAAGGTCGTCAGAAAAAATATACTTCAACAGCGACGTACCTTTTGCCTTCACACTCACCCCCACATAGGGAGGGAGAGGAGAAATCTGCACCACAGAATCGGGCACATTCGACAGAGACACAACACATCGCAGGTCGCGCTGCGACTCCTCATTAAGAGCCATCACCACCCAGAGCACAGTCGATATCACCAGAAAAAGGAGAAAATGCATGGCATTTCTCCCTTCCGGTGAATTCATGCGTTGTCGTATCTTGTCGAAACTGAGGTCCACAATTTATACGAGTTCTAATTAGTTATTAGCCTTAGCCTGCATATCTTGAGCAGCAGCGTCAGAGTCGGCAGCAGCATATACACTGTTTTTGTCAACTGTGATTTTCACACCGTCGGCTATCTCAATTACGAATGTTGTGTCGCGTTTTTCTTTTACACGGCCATAGATACCACCGGCGGTGATAACCTTAGAACCCTTGTCGAGACGCTCGCGCTCTTCACGGATTTTTTTCTGACGCTTATTTTGCGGACGAATCATAAAGAAGTAGAAGATAGCGATAAGCACCACTATCATGATAAGGCCGCTGTAGTCGGCGCCTTGTGCGGCCGCCTGAAGAAGAATTGTGTTAAGCATATTATCAAAATTTTGATTATTATTTATCTATATATTTGAGGGGCGGTTGGAATTATTTGTGTATGATGCCTTGCTCCTTTAAGTAATTGGAAACAGAGAAAAGGATACCGTTGACGAAGCCCCCACTCTTTTCCGTGCTGTAATTATTAGCCAATTCAACATACTCGTTGATACTAACAGGCAGCGGGATAGCAGGATATTTGATAATTTCGGCGATAGCTGTCACCATTATCACAATGTCCATAAAGGCTATACGCTCTGGATCCCAATGTTTGCTATTGACAAACATATCGATGTACTTACGATAGTTCTCATAATTCTTGACTGCCGCCATGAAAAGATCCCTACCGAAAATTTCATCCTCTCTATCCTTATATTTAGGTAGGAGATTGATGTGTTTGCCTTCTGACTGCTGTATCTTGCGAAGAGTCTTTATCACGAATGTACCCATGATGTTTATATCATCGTTCCAGAACACGGATCTATCTTCCATCTCCTCCGCGAGAGCGTCAGATGGAAGAATGATAGTGCGCATCACTTCACGCCAGAACTCCACGTCGGAGGCAAAATCCGTTACATCCGCCTTTAAATACTTATCATAAATATCTGAAGCGAGGATTTTGTCAAGAAGAATCTTAAGCAGATTTGACGTTGGAGAGATAAGTTTAACCTTAATATCTTTTACATGGTCAGCAAAATCCTCGGAAGAGCGAAGATACGCAACCAATGCGTTGTCAACCAACCGGGTATTTGGGTTAAGATCATCGGAAGTGGTGATATATTTGTTCTTGGCATTCTCCTGACGCTCTTTGAGTGTATCGGTAAGCTCTAAAATGAGATTCAGAAGCGACACATAAAGGTCATAAGCCTGGTTGAGCGACGTGTCGAGATCGGCTTTAGCCTTAAGCAAAAGCTGGTGGGAATCGTTGTAAGAGCGAAGAGTGTCGCATACTGCCTGTATAGCCGACTGAAAGCCAACAACAGTGAAATTGGGGTTGGAGCGCATAGCCGCCTCCACTGCAGGGTCTCGGGCAATTATAGTTTCTATAACGGCAACCCAAAGTATCACATCGTCGGCAAGCTCAGTGCGATTTCCTTTTTTTATATAATCAGCGAATACGCTAGAATTAACAATCTTGTTGTGAAGCGACGGCAGGATGTTATAAAGAGATGCGATATTCCCATTGTCACGCAAGATGGCAGTGCGAATGGCATCATTATTAGCCAACGCCTTAGCCACATTATTAGCCGACAATTTAGGGTCAACAGCCTTTAGAGGAGACTTCATACCGGGTTTTACGGAATAGCCGCTAAGAGCTAAAATCAGAAGCAACAAATCAATGTAAGCCGAATAAGCATAACGGCGATCACGCGAAGCCGACTCCGGGGCCTCGTCGATCTTAAATTCGTTACGAGTGAGCAAATAAGAATAAAGCATTTGCACAACTTTCACTCTGATAAGAACGCGATTAATCATACGAATTAAATGTACTTATGAATTTTCGATGCAAAGGTACGAATAAATTCAGTGATTTCAGCAATTTCAACAATATTTCTACGATAAAGAATTCCAGCCTTGCGCCATTAGAGGGAATTCTTGTCCGTCGCGCGTCACCATGGCGGCTCCTAACTCTGGCTTCGTGATGTAACCGATTTCTCTCACACCTTTCATCTTTTCAATTTTCTCGTGGCAGGTGAGAGGCACAGTGAAGAGGAGTTCGTAGTCTTCTCCGCCGTTGAGGGCCGCCGTAACGAGATTCATATTCAATTCCTCAGCCATCACTGCTGTCTGATAGTCGATGGGAATACGATCCTCATAGATGCGGCATCCGCAATCGCTCATCTTGCAGATATGTAGCAACTCAGATGATAGGCCGTCGGAAACATCCATCATAGATGTAGGCACAATACCTTCCTTAGCAAGTTCGGCAATTATATCTTTGCGTGCTTCCGGCTTTAGCTGACGCTCCACCAAATACTCTTTACCTGCGAAATCAGGCTCGAAATCAGGTTGTCCGGCAGATGCCACTTTCTCACGTTCTAATAGCTGCAAACCCATGTACGCAGCTCCAAGATCGCCCGACACACAAATGAGGTCGGTAGGTTTCGCACCTGATCTCAGCACTTCGCGTCCGGGCTCAACATCGCCTATACATGTAATAGATATCACTAAACCCTGCTTAGATGCAGAAGTGTCACCGCCTACTATATCCACTCCATAAATTTCACAAGCGAGACGTATACCATCATATAGCTGCTCCATATGCTCTACCGTAAAGCGTTTGGAGATACCAAGCGACACAGTGATTTGTCGCGGCGTGCCGTTCATTGCATATATATCCGAGAAATTTACAATAGCCGATTTATAGCCGAGATGCTTAAGAGGCACGTAGGTAAGGTCGAAATGCACACCCTCGAGCAAAAGGTCAGTGGTGACAAGCACATTCTTATCCTTAAATTCAAGCACAGCTGCATCATCGCCTACCCCTTTAATGGTGGAAACGTTGACAGGAGTAATATTATCCGTGAGCCTATGTATAAGTCCAAATTCGCCAAGTTGAGATATTTCAGTTTCTTTATTTTCCATGTTCAAAAAAAATTATTGTTCTACGGCTGTATTAAAGAGAGAATAATCAGAATCTATCAACAAGAGCGCGCATAATCTCCATCATACGAGGCTGGGCTTCCTGCGCCGCCTTCTGCACCTCCTCATGTGTGGGCACATCTGTCACGTCTTTGCCTCCAAGGTCGGTAATCACCGACACTCCGAACACTCTGATGCCGGCATGAGCTGCCACAATTACTTCAGGCACTGTGGACATACCCACTGCATCACCTCCAATAATACGGAAATATTCATATTCGGCAGGTGTCTCAAATGTAGGTCCGGCTGTACCGACATACACTCCATGCATCACCCGAATACCCTTCTCGTCGGCTATCTGGTCAGCCATTTTTATCAAACTGTGGTCATAAGCCTCGGTCATAGCTGGAAATCGAGGACCCAACTCATTGTAATTTTTTCCACGAAGCGGATTCTCAGGGAACAGATTGATATGATCCGTGATTATCATAATATCACCTACGCGAAATTCTTTGTTCATACCGCCTGCTGCGTTTGACACAAAGAGTGTGTCCACCCCAAGCGCTTTCATCACCCTTATAGGAAATGTCACCTGCTTCATATCATAACCTTCATAATAGTGGAAACGTCCCTGCATAGCAATCACGCGCTTCTTACCGAGCGTACCGAAAATAAGGTTGCCGCTATGACCTTCAACTGTCGAGACAGGAAAATTCGGAATCTGCGAATATGGCAGATACTGCTTATCCATGATGTGGTCGACAAGGGCACCGAGTCCTGTGCCAAGAATTATTGCGGTAGACGGAATTTCGCTAACCTGGGATTTTATATAGTCAGCCGTCTGTTTGATTTTCTCCAACATAATATTGAGATAATTTATAATCTATTCAAATTTAAAAAAATTTAAGGCAAGCCATTGATTTTCCTTTCAAGAAAATCGACGAAAGCTTCGGCTTCGTTTTTAAGAATATTTACCTTAATTGGCAAATAATATATATATGGCTTCAGTGCTTCCGGAAAATCCGGATTAGCCACCATACGCACGGCGTCTTTTTCTGTAGTCACGATAAACTTAGAGCGGCCTCTCATTGCACCAAACCGCTTCTCTATCACCGCAAAATCACGTTTGTTGAAATTATGGTGGTCCGGAAAAATATTAATCCACACCCTTGCTTTATATCTGCGAATTTTCTTCACAAACGGCCTGGGATTACCGATACCGGCCACAATAAGCACCATATCCTTATCGGTAAGGAAATGTAGGGAAGGGGCTAGCGCGGGAGCCATTGACGGAAAGACGGGTACAAGGCTTCCGTATTCAAATTTTGAGAAAAATACCCGCTGGTATGGGAAAAGGTCGAGATTGCGGTCATAAAGCATCATGTCCACACCCTTAGGTTCATCAGGGCATTTGCTCACCACCACAATATCAGCCCTTGCAAGAGCGTCCTTTGACTCACGCAGGCGACCGTAGGGAAGAAGATTGTCACTGAAAACGGGGCGACTGAACTCGGTTATAACTACCGAAACAGTAGGCTTAACATAGCGATGTTGGAAGGCGTCGTCAAGCACTATGAGGTTAATCTCAGGATTAATCTGCAACAATTCATTAATGCCCTCCACGCGGTTTTCGCATACAGCCACAGACACGTCCCTTCCGAACTTACGATATATCTGATACGGCTCGTCGCCTATCTGATTGGGGGTGGATTTGGAGGTAGCCATAACAAATCCCTTGGTCTGACGCTTATAACCTCGGCTCACCACACCTATATTATATTTATGCCGTAGTACATCCACAATATATTCTACATGCGGCGTTTTACCAGTACCTCCCACCGAAATATTTCCCACCACTACGACGGGCACATCAAAAGTACACTGCGACAACACACCCCAATCAAAAAATTTATTGCGTGTGTAAACCACAGCCCCGTATAGGCGTGACAACGGATAAAGCACCAGTTTTGAGAATATCTTGCTCGCTTTCGACATAATATCTGTATCAAAATAAACTCTACACGATAACTAAAATCATTGAAGCACAACCTGTTCCATACGCGCCTGCAACGGCGACATATTACGAACTTTCGACAATCCGTCGAGATATTTCTTTGCCTGCTCCAAATCTATAGCATCAAGATCAACATTAAACTTGCCTTTTGACTCTTTAAGTATCTTTTCAAGCATATTGAGCTCGATATTCGGATATGATATCACATCTGATTCATTCAAGTCCAAAGCTTCGGCCATGTCGATTATGCAATCATACAATCCGCCGATTTTGTCAACGAGACCGAGCTGCAATGCAGATGCACCGTCCCACACGCGACCACCGCCAATTATTTTAACCGAATCGACACTCATATCGCGTCCTACAGCAACACGCGAAGTGAAGGTTTCATAGCCTCGATTTACATATTCCTGCATAGAAGCAAGCTGCTGAGGCGTGGGTGTCTCCATCAATGACGGGAAATTAGCATTCTTACTGGTAGAAACATTCTCAATGCCGAATCCTAATTTATCCTTAACCAACTTCTGAGCATTAGGAATGATGCCGAATATACCTATTGAACCTGTAAGTGTGGAAGCATCAGAGTAAATCTTGTCGGCTCCGCATGAAATATAATAACCTCCTGAAGCGGCATAATCGCCCATCGACACATAGAAAGGCTTGCCTGTGGTCTTGAAATCTTCAAGAGCCTTCCATATTTGCTCTGACGCAAATGCGCTACCTCCGCCGGAATTAACTCGAAGAATCATACCCTTTACTTTATCGTCCTTGGCGAGTCGCTGGATTTCAGGCACCATCTTGTCTCCGACAATACCTTCATCGCCTGATTCTACTATTTCGCCTACCGCATAAAGCACAGCAATATGAACGTCATTTGCCGAAACGACATCAACTGCTTTCGACAAAGAATAATCTGCTACAGAAACAAAGGGAATATCTTCGTCGCTATCGACGCCCATTTTTTTGCGCAAGATATCGTCAACCTGAGATCTATATTTGAGCGACGACACCACACGATGTGCCACAAATTGATCAGGAGCATAGGTGAATGCAATAATGCTATCAGCCCAACTATCCACCACATGCTCACCATCGAGGTGGCGGTTATTGGAGATTTCTTTTGAAATATCTCCCCATATACTGTTTACATAAACTGATGTCTGCAGTCGGCTTTCCTCGCTCATCGACATACGCATGTAAGGTTCGACCGCGCTTTTGAACGACCCTACCCTCACCACATTCACATCTATGCCGAGCTTGTCAAGTACGTCTTTATAAAATATTGTGGTAGAACACAATCCATGCACATTAACAATGCCTACCGGATTTAGGAAAACACTATCGGCAATAGAAGCCACATAGTAGTCGCCTTGATCATAATTGTCGGCATAAGCGTAAACAAATTTTCCTGACTCCTTGAAATATTTCAACGCCTCAAGTATTTCGCTTCTTGAAGCAACACCGAGGGAGGAACCTTTGCAGTCGATAAACACACCTTTAATCTTCTTGTCGTCGGCAGCGCAACGCACAGCTTTAAGAATAGAAGCCAAGTCGTCAGTGGGATCGCTCATATACGACATAAAATCGGACATAGAGCTACCTCCTTCACGCTCCGGTATAGCACCCGATAAATCTACAAGCAGTATCTTTTCTCCCTTTATATCAGGTTTACCACTACCTATCAATGCTTTACCGATCAAAACACCAGTTATAAATATCGAGCCAAAAATCAATAAAAGCACCGATAACCAGAAACCGGCCATCGATCCAAGCATTGCTACAAAAAATTTCTTCAGCATACCTTTTATAGTTAAAATATGTATTTTGGCTACAAAGGTAGACAAAATATCTCAAATATGTATATAAATGACAATAAAAATGACAAAGGCATTATTGAATTGTGGAATGATTGGTTTGAATTTGAGAGAAGAAGAAAATAGTGGCAAAAAATATTTTGAAAATATGAGAAAAAATTTGTAACTTTGCATGCAATAAATTTAAAACGATTTTTACAATGTCATTTATTGCCGACCGAGTAAAGATGGATGGAGTGACCTTTGATGACGTCCTCCTAATCCCAGACTATTCTGAGGTGCTTCCCCGCGAAGTGAGCCTGAAAACACGCTTCTCACGCAACATCACACTGAATGTCCCTATCGTATCAGCCGCCATGGACACCGTGACCGAATGGCAGCTTGCAATAGCTATTGCCCGTGAGGGTGGCATCGGTGTAATCCACAAAAATATGCCAATAGCCGAACAGGCACGTCAGGTACACGCCGTAAAACGCGCTGAAAACGGCATGATATATGACCCCGTGACTATCCTACGCGGCTCCACTGTGGCCGACGCTCTGAAAATGATGGAAGAATACCACATCGGAGGTATTCCCGTGGTAGATGAAGAAGGATATCTCGTAGGTATCGTCACCAACCGCGACCTTCGCTTTGAGCGCGACTTACACCGCAAAGTAGACGAAGTAATGACTTCTGAGAATCTCGTCACCACCTATCAGTCGACTAATCTTGAGGAAGCAGCCGACATACTCCAGCGTCACAAAATAGAAAAGCTCCCCGTAATCGACAGCAAGGGAAAACTTGTAGGCCTCGTAACATACAAGGACATTACCAAAGCTAAGGATAAACCCAATGCATGCAAAGATGCATTAGGCCGTCTGCGTGTTGCAGCCGGCATTGGCGTAACCAACGATTTTATGGAGAGAACCGACGCCTTGGTAGCAGCGGGAGTTGACGCTCTGGTAATCGACACAGCCCACGGCCATAGCAAAGGTGTGGTGAACGTATTGAAAGCCGTAAAAGCCAAATATCCCAATATTGATGTTGTAGTAGGTAATATTGCAACAGGCGAAGCAGCCAAATATCTGGCAGAAGCCGGAGCAGACGGCGTTAAGGTGGGTATTGGCCCGGGCTCAATATGCACAACACGTATTATCGCAGGTGTAGGCGTGCCCCAGCTTTCAGCTGTGTACGACGTGGCAAAAGCCCTCGAAGGCACCGGAATTCCCTTGATTGCGGACGGCGGTATACGCTATTCAGGCGATATAGTTAAGGCATTAGCCGCAGGCGGATACAGCGTAATGCTTGGCGGCATGCTTGCAGGCGTAGAAGAGTCGCCCGGAGAAACAATAATTTTCAACGGACGTAAATATAAATCCTACCGAGGCATGGGTTCGCTCGAAGCAATGGAGAAGGGTTCGAAGGACCGCTATTTCCAATCGGGAGAGAGCGACGCCAAAAAGCTCGTGCCTGAGGGCATAGCAGCTCGAGTGCCCTATAAAGGATCGCTCTATGAGGTAGTTTACCAAATGCTTGGCGGTCTGCGTGCCGGTATGGGCTACTGCGGTGCCAAGGATATTGACGCATTGCACAAAGCCAAGTTTACACGCATCACCAATGCCGGTATGAACGAAAGCCATCCTCACGATGTAGCAATCACAAGTGAGGCTCCAAACTACAGCGCATCTGCGAGATAAAGGATCCTCCTACTTTATACTCACCTTTTTATAAGGAGCTGCCCATCAATGATCGGCAGCTCCCATTTTTTGTATGGATCAAGGAAAATAGGCGAGATAAAGTAAATTGGCAAAGCAATAATTCAGGGGTATTGCCGTTAATTACAAGTATGATTAAATTAAAAGAAATGAAAGACCTGTTTCTTACACTCGTCATCGGTGGTTCAGCTCTATGTGCGTTTGCCGCCAAACCTTCTGACCCGGTGGCACTTACCGTAGACGGCAGAGATGTATATCTCAGCGAATTTGAATACTTATACAATAAGAACAACACCCAGCAACTTGAGCCAGTGACATTTGATGAATATGTGGATATGTTTGTCAACTACAAGCTCAAAGTGGCAGATGCTTTGCATGCACATATCGATACAACAGCCTCATTCATTTCAGAGTTCGAGAAATTCCGCTCTGACTTGGCTCGTCCGTACTTGCGTGACACGATATTTGAAGAGCAGCTGATAGAAGAAGCCTACGCCCACACTCAGAAAGACCGCTTTGTGAGCCATATTATGCTTGACGCGCGCCAGCCTGACTCTAAGCAAAAAATTGATTCGATAAGAGCAGCCATATTGTCCGGGAAAGTGACATTTGAGCAAGCCGCCAAAGACAACTCGGTGGACAAGCGTTCGGCCGAGAATGGCGGACGCATGGCGTGGATGTCAGGCACGGGTCTTTATCCCTGGCCATTTGAAAAAGCGACTTATGACACGCCCATCGGCCAAATATCAGAAGTAGTAAATTCCGGAGTTGGCTACCATATAATCCGCCCTGAAGAAGAGCGCACACCTAAAGGCGAAGTACAGGTAAGCCATATTCTCCTTCTTACCCAAGGCATGGACGACGCAGCCAAAGCCGAAGTCAAGGAGCGTATAGATTCTATCTATGAAGTAGTCGTTAGCGGTGCTGATTTTGCAGAAGTGGCTCGCAAGGAATCTCAGGATCCCGGATCTGCCCGTCAAGGCGGTATGCTCGACTGGTTCGGACCGGGTCGTATGGTGGCAGAGTTCGACAGCGTGTCGTTCGCTCTTGCACCCGGACAGATATCCAAACCCTTTGCCACATCCTACGGTTATCACATCGTAAACAAGCATGCCCAACGTGGAGGCAAAACTCTCGATGAGATGCGACCCACTATAAAAACGATGATGGAACGCGATGGACGCATTAATCAACCAGTTCTCGCAAAAATTGCAGAAATAGCAAAAGCTTCAGGATCATCTATTGATAAAAATTACATGGAAAGCCTGAATCAGATTTTGGCTGCCAATGGAAATAAGGTAGACGATGCGACAATAACAAAGATAAAAGAAAGCAATGCCATAGCTTATGTAGCCAACGGCAAAAAAGTGACACTCGGCGAAGCACTAAAAAACATAAGCGCACAAGCTTCGGAAATGCCCGTGGATGAATTCAAAGCCAATGTAGAGCATATGGTGGAGAGCTCTTTTAACCACGCCATGATCGAGAAAGGCATGGAGGACCTGTACAATACAAATACTGAATACAAAAATCTTGTAAACGAGTATCGCGACGGTATCTTACTGTTTGACATTTCTAATCGTGAAGTGTGGGAACGAGCATCCAACGATTCAATAGGACTCGCCGATTACTATAATGCCCATCGTGACGCTTACAACAATTGGGATAAACCACGATTTAAAGGATATGTGGTATTCGCAACCAACGATTCTATCCTAAATTCTGTGAAAACATTCCTTGCCAACAACGACATAAAGAATCTCAGCCACCACGCCTTCACAGCCGCACTCAAAAAAGAATTTGGAAAGAACGTGAAAGTAGAACGAGTGATTGTGGCAAAAGGCGACAATCCTATAATCGATTACCTTGCCTTTAACGGACCAAAACCCGAAAATGCTAACAAGACATGGTCCTCTTACTTCCCTTATGATTTCAAGGTGATTGACCAACCGGAAGAATTGAACGATGTGCGTGCAACGGTAATAACGGATTATCAGAGTGCTCTCGAAAAGGAATGGCTCAAAGAGCTTCACAAAAAATACAATGTGAAAATCAACAAAAAAGTGCTTAAGCCAAAGAAATAAACACATCCTTACTGAAAAAACTAAAGCAAACAGGCGTGTCCCGATTGGAAAGACACGCCTGTTTGTCATGAGTTTAGACTGTTATTCTTCGGAAGCAAACATTGGATCCCACGGGGGAAGGACCTCAGGGATAGTATTTAGTAATTTCATAGTCTCTTCCGGCACATACTTTTTGTCAGCGACCAAACGGAACATGTATTCATCGAACCATTTATCCGTCATTATCAGATGACCGTTGTAGCCTGACGTAGGTCCCCAACTATTCTCAACCATCCATTTCACCGGTTTGCCGTTATCATCCATATCTACAGCCATAAGGGTCATGGCATGACTCGAAGCGCTTGAGAATGTACGGATACGATCAGCTTTATCCATGCCGAAATCAGTGCCCATTAGAGATTCATAGTCATAATACTCCGTATCCAATACCCCCCTATTGCGATCAAGAAATTTGCCGACGTCGCAAGAGAAGTACATAGCGGTGCTATCCTTAATTGACGCTATAGCCACCTCCTTGATTTCCTCAATCGGAAGATTTATATATGTCCAGTTGTCGCCGTCATACACATGACGATCGTAGTCGATAGTATAGGTACGATGGTATGGACGTGTCGGATCGTTCATCAACATCACATAATCATGTTTTAGGTCATTGCCAAGCCACTTTGCATAAAACTGTTGTGGAGTATAGGTTTCGGTATTGCCGTCAGGTGCAGTCCATCTAAATTCTTTTGGTGGCACACCAAGAGTACGGGCAAGCATCTGGTAGACCGTAGACAACATCTGTGTTTTACGCTTTTCAAGAGTGGCGTTGCTCGCATTTGAATCTGAGCGTAGCTCGAGACCGAATTCTCTAAGCTTCAGACTTAAAAGGCTGCGCAGTCTTGTCGTGTTTTCTGAGCTGAAACTTTCAGGCATTACATTTTTAGGCACAACACCGTATTTTGTGACTATGTCGGACACGCCAGTAAACTGTCCGCCATCGCTAAGTGGATTCTTGAAAAGCCACTCTACACGTTTATCATCCATCGGCAGATTGCGCGTGTCAATCACAAGCTGCAAGAAGAGATTGGCTTTTTCGAGTTGGTCGTAGAAGAAATTATAGTTTTGTGAGAACTCAATTTCGTCAATACCGTGTTCACGCATCATCTGACTGCGCAGCACATTTAATCCAGTGAACAACCAGCAACGACCGGAACTCTTCTGATTGGTAATACCCTTTGAAGGTACCTTATGAGAGAAATTGGTGTCAAAATTGGCAAGATTATCTTGGTCCACAGCCAACTCGTCAATTGAGGTAGAGCCCATAGCGTTGCGTAAGGCCTTTTCCTGGGAAGAAGGCTTATATCCCTCACGCAGAGACTGCAAGGTGGACTGCGAGATGCCTCCTGGAGAGTCGGCTGCGGCTATTGCCGGAAAAAGCGAAGCAATAGCTGTAAAAAGTACAAATTTGTTCATATCGTTAACGTGTCTATTTGTGAATTTATCAGATAAGAATCGTATATTAGTTTTAAGGTGTGCAAACTTACGACTTTTTCACAGAAAATCAAAATCTTTCTTCCTCTCCACGATAAAAAAGACGCTTATACGGACTCTTCTGAGATCTATACACGCCTCAAAAATGGAATGAACAGATACTTATAACATTATTTATATTTATATGAGCGTGATTTATGGGATTTTTTAGTAATTTTGCACCTTAAATCTAAACAATAACAAAGACGACAGTGAAAATCTTAAAGATTACATTAGCAGCACTTGGCAGCATTATAGCTCTATGCGGCTTTGCACAAAATAATATTGCAGAAGAAGTGGCTTGGATGATAGGCGATACTCCTATCTATAAATCAGAAATCGAACAAGCTTATCAGGAAGCCCAACAAGATCGTAGGCAAATCAATGGCGACCCCTATTGCGTTATACCTGAGCAGATTGCCATACAACGCCTTTTCCTGCATCAAGCGGATATCGACACTGTGGAGGTACAACCAAGCCAGGTGTCTTCACGCGTAGAATCGCAGATAAACTACTTTATCACCAACCTCGGCTCAAAAGAAAAAGTTGAGCAATATTTCCGTAAGTCGATACCTGAGCTTAGGGAAATGTACACATCGCTCATAACCGACAATTATCGTGTGGATCAAGTACAACGAAATCTCACTGAGGATATAAAGGCCACTCCTTCGGATGTTAGAAAATACTTCAACAACCTCCCCACCGACTCCATTCCATATGTGCCGCTTCAGGTAGAGGTAAAAATCATTACCTTAAAGCCGGCTATACCCCAGCAGGAAATCGACAATGTGAAAGCTCGACTTCGCGACTATGCTGAAAGAGTGAATAATGGAGAATCTGAATTTTCAACTCTTGCTATTCTTTATAGCGAAGCTCCGGAAGGCATGTACGGTGGCGAACTTGGATTTATGGGTCGTAGCCAACTTGTGCCGGAATATGCAGCCGTGGCTTTTAACTTGAACGATCCGAAAAAGGTTTCAAAAATTGTGGAAACAGAATATGGCTACCACATAATACAACTCATAGAAAAACGTGGCGACCGCATAAACACACGCCACCTGCTGCTACGCCCCAAAGTGTCGGAGCAGGATTTGGCAGATGCAAAGGAGCGCCTTGACTCTATCAGAACAGAGATGATCCTCTCAGGACGAGTGCCTTTTGAAGAAGCCACTAAATACATATCGCAGGACAAGGACACCCGAAACAGCAAAGGCGTAATGGTCAATCAAGACACAGGCACCACTCACTTCGAGATGTCGCAGCTGCCGCAGGAGATAGCCAGAGTGGTGGCTACTATGCAGCCGGGTGAAATATCAGAAGCTTTCATAATGAAAGACCCTAAGAACGAGCGCGAACAGGTGGCAATCGTAAAACTTGAAGCCCGTCACGAGGCCCATCAAGCAAACTTTGCTGATGACTACCAGCTTATAAAGGATATGTATGAAAACGCCCAAAGGCAAAGGATTTTGGACGAATGGCTCAATAAAAAGATAAGAGACACCTATGTAAGAATTGAGGAAGGCTGGCGAGGATGCGACTTCGAACACAAAGGATGGATAAAATGAGGCCTACAAAACCTAAATCACCTATACTTAAAGCACGACGCATAATTGCCGCCGTGCTTTTGCTAATATCTCTCCCACTCATATTACCGGCAAGTGCACTAAAGCCTACTCCTGGAAACGGAGAGCAGTCACTTCCGAAAATTGAGCCTCAAATACCCAAAGCCTCTCGCAACGACGAAAAACGTGTTTTTCTTGAAAAAGCCAATGTACTGAAGCGAAATGAGTCGGATACTTTTATGATAGTGACAGGCGATGTGGAATTTTCGCACGGGGCAATGCTTATGTTTTGCGACAGCGCACACTTCTATCCTGAAACAGAATCGCTCGATGCTTTTGGAAAAGTCCGTATGGAGCAAGGTGATACTTTGTTTGTATTCGCCGACGAGTTAAATTACCGTGGCGACAAACATATTGCATATCTCTACGGTGATGATGATTCTCAGGTGAGAATGATTAACCGCGATGTGGAACTGACTACGCCTGTATTTATCTACGATCTCCTCAACGAATATGGCTACTACACAGAGTCGGGCAAACTCACCGACCCGAAGAACGAACTAACCTCGATGCAAGGCGTGTATATACCGTCAACGAAAGAGGCTAATTTCTATGAAAATGTCGTACTCACCTCTTTGCAGAGCGACGACACACTGAAAATATACACCGATACCTTATTCTACAATACCAATACCCATGCTGCCGACCTTGTGTCGCCTTCACGGATTATCAACAAACAAGCCACTATTACCACAGATCAAGGCACTTACAACACTGATACAGAACTCGCAGAACTTTACAAACGTTCTAAAGTAGTGGCATCCACCGGCACCACTCTCGAAGGTGACACTCTATTTTACGACAGAGCAATCGGCATAGGCGAGGCATTCGGAAATATGGAGATAGTAGACACAGCCCATAATGTGATTCTAAACGGCGACTATGGATATTACAACGAAATCACAGATAGCGCGTTTGCTACAGGTCATGCCTTGGCTCGAGAATATTCACAAGGCGATACACTCTACATGCACGCTCGCTACCTATACTCTTTTGCGATAATGGATTCTATATCGGTGCCGGAGGACTCTTTGGCCGGTATTGAAGCTTACACAACAATAGACACTACGCATGTGATGGTGGCACATCCGCGTGTGCGTTTTTATCGTTCTGATATGCAGGGCATATGCGACTCAATGCGTTTCGAGGAAAAGGATTCGACGCTCTACATGCACTATCATCCTATAGTATGGAGCGATGAACGCCAGATATTCGGTAATATCATTCAAGTAAAACTCAATGATTCTACGGTCGAACGAGCCACCCTACCGGACTTTGCTTTCACAGCCGAAAGAGTTGAAGAAAACTTTTTCAATCAACTTACCGGTAAGGAAATGGTAGCATACTTCGAAAATGGCGAACTGAAAAAACTAGATGTCAACGGTAATGTACAGGCAATTATGCTACCTCAAGAAAGCGATTCTACATATAACAAGATTGTGAATGTGGAGAGCGCATTCTTAACAGCCAATTTCAATGGCCGCGAAATAGAAATGATGAAAATGTGGCCACAGACCAGCGGAACTGTAACGCCTCTATACTTGGCAAAAAAATCGCTTTTCTATCTACCTCAATTTAAGTGGTATGCCGACATAAGGCCTCTCTCGCCAGCCGACATATTCATTGTGCCGCAGATGATGGAAGAACTAATGAGCGACATACCACCATCATCATTTGTGCCCCCTCGCAAGCGCATTTTAAAAGACGGCAAGCTGATTGAGAGCGACGAAGACGATGAGAGCAACGAGAGTGAGGAGAATCGTGAAAGCGATGAGACTTTAGAAGACTACAGTATTCCTGACAGCCCCAATAACCCAGATAATCCTGACAG
>CAZJKZ010000008.1:0-30523 GCA_964546885.1 uncultured Bacteroides sp. | reverse complement strand
CCCCAATAACCCAGACAATCCTGACAGCCCCAATAACCCAGACAATCCTGACAGCCCCAATAACCCAGACAATCCTGACAGCTCTGATAATCATGACAATTAAAATAAAAGGAAATGTATAATCCAGCCAAACATATTCTGTTGGCAATACTATTGTGCTTATTTGCATGGGTGCCAACCAACGCACAAAATCCATTCTCTCGCGACATCGAGACAATATCTTTCGTCCCCAAAGGGCAATGGATTACTGGCGTGAGCGTCAATTATTCGCAGTCTGACGAGAATAATTATCAATTCTTGATAATTGAGAATTTGAAAGGATCGTCATATTCTTTTAAGGTGAGCCCAATGCTTTTTTACGCTGTAAAAGACGATATAGCTTTAGGGGGACGCTTAGGATACTCGCGCCAACAAACCAAACTCGATAAGGGCTTGGTAAAAATTGACTCTGAGACAAACTGGGATATCGACGAACTATTTTCTGTGTCACAGACCTATTCAGGCACTGCCGCCTTCCGCAACTATATAAGCTTTGGCAACAACACGCGTTTTGGTATGTTCAATGAGGTGCAGCTCGCTTTTGCCGGCGGACAATCTAAACTTACCAACGGCACAGGAGAGGATTTTACAGGCACATATCAAAAGAATTTCTCTTTTGACATTGGTGTGTCACCCGGATTCATCATGTTTCTTAACAATTATTCCGCATTAGAGGTAAATGTAGGCGTACTCGGATTTAGCTACCGACATACTAAAGCCACGACTGACCGTATATATGTAGCCGACCTGAAATCCAAATATGCCAACTTCAAAGTAAATCTTTTCTCAATCACCTTTGGTGTAGCTTTTTATTTGTAGAGTATGAAACAGAGATTATATTCATATAGGCTGATGAGTCTGTTGATATTTTCGGTAGCTACCTTAGCAACCTTTGCTTATGAGGCGATACCGCAAAATGAGATTAAGCATATCGTAAGGAAAGATTCAGTGGTAAAAGTCGCACCCAAACCTGAAGATTTAGTGATTGTTGGTAAAGACACCATACCAATGATTATCCCGGCAAAAAACTACGGAAGATTCGACCGCGGAATTTTCAACTATCTTTATATCCCCAAACGTCAATGGGCTTACGGACTAAGCGCGTCATACGGCAGTCTTGACACCGAAAATATTCAAGTACTTTCAGCAATAAAGAATTTCAACTTTAAGGGCGAAACTTTTGCGATCCGCCCGTCAGTATCATATTTTTTTGATAATAACCAGAGCCTTGGTGTTCGCATTGTGTACACAAACGGTAAAGCTAATCTTGGGAGCCTTTCAGTTGACATCGATGATGATATGAATTTTTATCTTCATGACGTAAGCTACCATGCCAATAGCAGCCAGTTTGGTGTGTTCTACCGTAACTATGTTGGATTAAGCGACGCCAAACGCTTTGCGGTATTCAACGAAGTGGCTTTTGATATAGGCACAGGCACATCGCGATTTAAACGTTACTACAACGATGAACTTTTTGACACCAACACAAAATCCACCATGCTCGGTCTTACATTCAGTCCTGGTGTGTGCGTGTTTCTCCAGAATCAGATAGCCTTCAACCTTTCGTTTGGTGTGTTCGGCATCAAATACAGTCATGACAAGCAGGAGACTAATGGTGTAAACGAAGGGTCGCGAACATCGAGTGGCGCCAATTTCAAATTCAATATTTTCAATATCAATTTCGGACTTTTAGTAGTAATCTGATATATGAAACATCTACTCTACATACTGGCCACCGGCATGATGCTTGCGGGATGTATAAAAAACGACATCCCCTACCCCACTATTCATGCCAATTTCACTGCCATCAGTGCGAAGGGACAGACTCGCAGCGCACAAATTGACAGCGTGCAGAACATAGTAACTTTCTATTTCGGAGAAACCGCTGATATATATAATGTGACGATTTCCGACTACCAGCTTACCCCAAAGGCTTTTGTGTCTGAAGGCAATCTTGATGAACCAATCAATTTGTCGGAACCTTACAGCGTCACCTTGTCTTTGTACCAAGATTATCAGTGGACCCTTCAAGCCGTACAGCCTATTGATAGGTACTTCTCGGTAGCATCACAAATTGGTGCGTCGGAAATTGACACTGACAACCATACGGTAAAAGCTTACGTGTCAAAACGCACACCTTTAGATGCTATTGTGGTAGAATCATTCAAAATCGCTCCTACGAGCGCTGTTGTCACACCAAATCTTGCTGGGACAACGGTGGATTTCTCACATCCGGTGGAAGTACAGGTGGAAAACTACGGACATAAAGAGATGTGGACCATCAGTGTAGAGCATTCCAATTCGACAGTGACTACGCTTAGTGCCGACGGCTGGACATGTGTGGCTTGGGTATATGGCGAAGCTGAAATCGGACACCGAAACACCATACAATATCGTATAAAAGGCAATACTGAATGGATAACAGTACCGGAAGCATGGCTAACATCGGATGGAGGTAATTTCTATGCCCGCATAACAGGTCTTACGCCTGAGACACACTACGAAGCACGTGCCATTTCAGACTCAGAAGCAGGAGAGACTCTTGAATTTACCACGGGCAAATTAGCACAAATGCCCGACAGCAATTTTGACCAATGGTGGCTCAACGGCAAAGTATGGTGCCCGTGGCCGGAGGACGGCACACCCTTCTGGGGTACGGGCAACCGAGGCGCTACCACGCTCGGTCCAAGCAATACAGTGCCTACCGATGACACAGTGGATGGTCAAGGACAAGCTGCCATGCTACAGACAAAATTTGTTGGCATTGGTATGCTTGGCAAACTCGCAGCCGGAAATATTTTCGCCGGCAGCTATGTACGCACCGACGGAACAAACGGCGTGCTAAGCATGGGGCGCGAATTTTCAGAACGTCCGACCAAACTAACAGGATTCTTGAAATACAAGTCTACTGAAATCAGCAATACTTCTACAGGATTTGAATATCTCAAAGGCCGACCCGACACGTGCACAGTCTGGATAGCCCTGATTGACTCGGAAGAACCATATGAAATACGTACAAATCCGAAAAATCAGCAACTTTTTGATCCGGAGAATCCGTGCGTAATAGCTTATGGACAGCTACAATACGGATATGATATCGATGAGTACATACCATTTGAAATAGAGTTGAGCTACAGATCTACGTCGCGTGTACCAAAGTATATCCTATGCACAGCATCGGCAAGCAAATACGGCGACTATTTCACGGGCGGTAATGGATCGGTCATGTGCGTTGATAATTTCGAACTTTCTTATGACTACTAAATATGGCATTCATACAGATTAAAGGGCTGCGTGTACACTACACAAAGGCAGGTGAAGGACCTGCTATGATACTGATGCATGGTTGGGGTTGCAACACCACCACTCTCGCATCCATCGAACGTGTGGCGATAGAGACCAATACGGTGTATAATATAGATTTCCCTGGGTTCGGGGAGTCAGAAGAGCCGCACGAGATATGGGGAGCATATAACTATGCCGATATGCTTCGCGACTTTATCACAGCTTTAGGTATCGAATGTCCATCCTTGTTAGGGCATTCGTTTGGAGGAAGAGTGGCGATAATATATGCATCCCGTTACCCTGTAAATAAAGTAATACTTGTAGATGCAGCAGGGGTGAAACCAAAGCGAAGTTTAAAATATTATTTCAAGGTGTATTCTTTCAAGCTGATGAAGCGCCTTGCTCCCCTCCTTATGGGACGCAAACGTGCAGAAGAATACATTCAGCGACAGAGATCAAAGCGAGGATCATCGGATTACAACAATTCGACTCCGATGATGCGCGCTATTCTCTCTAAGGTAGTAAACGAGGATCTAAAACATCTGATGCCACTAATTTCCGCTCCTACACTCCTTATATGGGGCGAAAACGATACTGCCACACCAATAGGCGACGCCAAAATTATGGAACAACTCATTCCCGGTTCGGGTCTGGTGTCATTTCCCGGTTGCGGACATTACAGCTTTTTGGACAATCCGGTGCAGTTCGCCGCAGTACTAAGATCATTTTTAAAGAGCAAGTAATCTTTTTTGCATATTTTATCTATACCATTTTACACATTTGCATTGAAGACATTTGATAACAATCAGTTAAAAGCCATTCACGCCAGCAACGGACATTTCATGGTACTTGCCCCTCCGGGATGCGGCAAGACTGACATTCTTGCAGAACGGATAGCTGTGGCGAGGGAAAACGGAGTAGAATTTGGAGATATGCTTTGTCTCACATTTACCAACCGAGCATCTCGCGGAATGCGACAGCGCATAATGGAGCGTGTGGGTGTTGAGGCTTCCGATGTATTTGTGGGTAATATACATAGGCTTTGCTCCAAGTATATCTTCAGCAATAAGCTTGTGGCGGAAAACACGAGCGTTATCGATGAAGAAGATATGGCCGACCTGTTCTGCTCTTATAATGCAAAATATTTTCGTCTCCGTAACGGTCTGGGCAATCTCAACAAAGCAGCGGTAAAATACGTATCTGATCTTTCGAGCTACCTTAGGCAGTATCGTTTGGGGCATCCGAATAGTGTGCTTTTCGCTCAGGATGATTTTCCGCGATGGCTCGCGCTTGCAAAAAAATACAATTTCAACTTCGAACTATTACCGTCAGAACATCTCGCTTTGAGATATGCGTTGATGTATAACGAATACAAAGACGCACGCAGCATAATCGATTTCGCCGACATTCTGATCTACGCTTACGACAACCTGATAAAAGATAATTCACACCGCAGATACCCCTGGATTCAAATCGACGAAGTGCAGGATCTCAATGAGCTGCAGCTCGCAATAGTTGATCAGCTGACCGCCCCTGATGCCACGGTGATGTATCTTGGCGACGAGCAACAGGCAATTTTCTCTTTTATGGGGGCTAAATTGAGTCTGCTATATTTACTGAAAAAAAGATGCGCAGGCAATCTGCTATATCTCGGCAATAATTATCGCTCTCCTCAATATCTATTGGATGTCTGCAATGATTTTGCTAAGTCTGAATTAAAAGTTGACCCTGAATTACTTCCAAATTCTCCTGATAAAAAGCCCAAAGACCGTCTCGACTTAATACTAACGGAGTCAATGAATGTGGACGACGAGAGAAGACGCGTGCTGAATATGGTAAAGTATTATCTCGGTCTCGATGCAGACGGGCGACTTGCCATTCTGGTTTCGAAAAATGATGAGGCCGATAGAATAAGCGAAACGTTGACGATCAACGGAATATCAAATTTTAAAATATCAGGGGTGGATTTGTTCAAAAGCAAATCCTACAAGACTCTTGTGTCGATTTACAGCGTACTTGCCAACGATTTTAATTTTATGGCATGGGCGAGACTGATTTATGGAGTTAAGGCTGTAAACACCCTCGTGGAGGCACGTAATTTGGTGTCTAAGCTCAAACCTCTAATGATGACACCTTCCGACCTAATTTCGGAAAAAACTTATCTGCGCAACTTCATTGAAGCCTACCAAACGAAAGAATTTGTGTTTTTTGACACAGAGACAACAGGACTTGATGTTCTCCACGATGATATAGTGCAGATTGCAGCATTTAAAGTTAAAAATGGAGAAAGAGTAATGGGCTCTGATTTTAACATCCTGCTACACACTGATCGTGAGATTCCTGCAAAACTTGGAGATATAGAGAATCCCCTGATTAAGGAATATGCCGATAATCCCCATTACAGCCGTGATGAAGGTCTGAAATTGTTTATCGATTATATTGGCGATTGCCCACTGCTCGGTCACAACGTCACTTACGATTACCTGATATTGCAAAATAACGCAAAACGCACCCTCGGCACAAACGTGGTCTATGAAGTCTACGACTCGTTGCACTTAATCAAATGCGTGGAACCCGGATTACGGATGTACAAACTCGAATTCCTCCTGAATGAATTGAAATTGTCCGGCAAAAACTCGCACCTTGCCGATGAGGATATATCTGCCACAAAAGAACTTGTGGACTATTGTGTGGGAAGGATTTTACTAATACTACCTCGTCAAGAAGAGTTTTTAAACGGGTCCAAAGTCAAAGGCATACGCACACGAATGGATGTACTGCGACCATTATTAAACAGAGTGCGAGAATATATGTTTTTGCCTGTCTCCATTACCCATCACACAATAGCCGACGAATTGGGCGATATGTATCGCAAACTTCTTTCACTCAAAATAATCGAAGATCTTGGTCCGAAATTCGATATTTTCCTAAAATATGTGAATGCGGAGTGGATTGACACAGACAGTGACGAGAGTTTGTACGGACAGATTTGCGCCCATATCTACGATATCACTTCCACAATAAATGAAGGAGATCTCGTAAACTCCGGCGAACTTTTGCGCGACCGAGTGTTTATCATGACGATTTATAAAGGCAAAGGTCTTGAATTTGACAATGTCGTAGTACTCGGAGCAGTAGACGGCACATATCCATTTTTTGCTGTAAATAAGATATTATCAAACCCTAATTCTAAAGAAAAGGACCGTAAGCAAGCCCTAATCGATCGGCTCGAAGACGCCCGCAAGTTTTACGTGGCAATCTCTCGAGCCCGAAAACGCCTTTGCGTAAGTTATTCAAAATACAACGCACAAGGCTACTTCACCGGTATCACTCCATTTATCAAAAGCGTAAAAAAACACTTCTTTTTCTTCACCGATCCAAAAAAATCACAGTGAGAAGCGAAAAAAGAGTATAAAGATACATAAATATCCAAATTTTTTTGTTAACTTTGTAACGTATAGTAGACCTCAAATTATGAGTCTTACAGATATAATCATAACTTGCTGATTTATACCCCATAAAATAAAATCAGCAGGATTAAAACTATTGACTTCAATCGATGAAAATAGCAGTAGCAGGCACAGGATACGTAGGTCTTAGCATCGCCACACTTTTAGCGCAGCACAACAGCGTAACAGCTGTAGATGTTGTACGTCAGAAAGTGGATCTTATCAATAAGCGTATATCGCCTATTCAAGACGAATATATCGAGAAATATCTTGCCGAAAAAGATCTCAACTTAACTGCTACCCTCGACGGGGCATCAGCCTACGCTGACGCAGACTTTGTGGTGATTGCCGCCCCAACTAACTATGACCCCGTCAGAAACTATTTTGACACTCACTGCATAGAGGACGTTATCGATCTTGTGCTTAGTGTCAATCCCGAAGCAGTAATGGTGGTGAAATCCACAATACCGGTGGGCTATTGCCGCAATCTGTATGTGAAATATGCAGCCAAGGGCGTGAAGAGATTTAATCTTCTTTTCTTCCCTGAGTTTCTGCGCGAAAGCAAAGCACTGTACGACAACCTATATCCTTCTCGAATAATAGCCGGCGTTCCTAAAATCATTGACAAACCTGAGTTTGCGGAAGAAAACGCAGCAATAAGTACAGTGACGGATATAGAGATGCTTGATAAAGCCGCCCACACATTTGCCCATTTGTTGCAGCAAGGCGCAATCAAGCAGGATATCCCTACTCTCTACATGGGCATTAAGGAGGCAGAGGCTGTAAAGCTCTTTGCCAATACATATCTAGCTTTACGCGTCAGCTATTTCAACGAACTTGACACATACGCCGAAGTAAAAGGCCTCGACTCGCAGGCCATCATCGAAGGCGTTGGACTTGATCCTCGTATCGGTTCACACTACAATAATCCATCCTTCGGATACGGAGGCTATTGCCTTCCAAAAGACACGAAGCAGCTTCTTGCCAACTACTCTGATGTGCCTCAAAACATGATGACAGCCATTGTAGAGAGCAACCGAACTCGCAAGGATTTTATTGCCGACCAAGTGCTAAAAATGGCAGGTTGGTACGATTACACCACGAACAATCACTACTCTCAAACATCCCAACTTTCTATATCTCCTACCATTGGCGTATATCGCTTGACAATGAAGTCAAACAGTGATAATTTCCGACAATCGTCAATTCAGGGAGTAATGAAACGCATCAAAGCAAAGGGTGCAAACGTAATAATATACGAGCCTACCCTTGAAGACGGTTCTACATTCTTTGGTTCTAAGATTATTAATGACCTTGATAAGTTCAAACGAGAGTCACAGGCTATTCTGGCTAACCGTACGTCACCCGATTTGGCAGACGTAAAAGAAAAAGTTTACACCCGCGATCTTTTCGCAAGGGACTAAATCCTTATATTACATTAAAAAAATAAATAGACTATTATGTATAGAATATACTCTTACATTGAATTCAAGAGATAAATATAGAGTGCTTAAGATAATATTGAGCAGGTACTCATTCTGATATTTTTAGTTAGATAAAGAAAAATATAATAAAAACAACCGGTTTTGCCGGATATTATTAATATTAACAATTGTCAGCTATGGCAAACGGAAACATATTTCATAGGCTATTCTTCTTCTATTTCTCTAAGAAGGCTCTTCCCTATTGGTGCATATTATTGGTGGATTGCGCATTTGTATTCTTTTCCCTGATACTAACGTACATCTTCTACGCCGGCGTCACGACTACTACGAGCGTATTCTGGCCACTATGTGGCACCGCTGCCATCTACACGGTGTTCTATGTAATAAGTTTTAAACTATTCCATACCTATAGTAGAGTGCTGAGATACTCTTCGTTTATCGACTTAGGACACATAGGCGCAGCGGTCGCCACTGGACTTGGACTCTCTCTCGCATGCAAATATATCGTGGGCGACCATTGGTGGATGGTTGAACTGAGAAGCCGTGATATCGTGCTAAGCGCTCTGATTACAATGCTCCTAATGTGGACTTTTAGAGTAGTTGTTAAACATCTCTACGACAGTCTTTATCGTGTTTCCGATGCCGAAAGAGTTTTCATTTTCGGCGTAAAAGAAGGAGGCATAAGTATAGCCAAGAGCCTCCGAAATCAGGATCCCGCACAATACACCCTTGCCGGATTTGTCACTGTTATGACCAATCTTACCGGAATGCGTCTGATGGGTGTGCGTACATGGCCCTTTGACAGCAATTTGGTGAATGTAATGAGGCAAGAGGGAGTGAAGGCAATGTTCGTTTCTCCTCTCCGCAGCGACACACTTCGTGAATCACCTGAGATAATAGACTCTATAATAAAAGCAGGCATCAAAATCTATATGGTGCCCCGCGAGCAGCCATGGGATGGCAAAAGCGATATTCAGCACCAGACTATGCGTGAGGTAAGTATTGAGGACCTGCTGCCACGCGAGCAAATAGATGTCGATATGAATGCCATTGGCAAATTGCTAAATGGCAGGCGCATACTCGTGACCGGAGCAGCCGGATCGATAGGCAGCGAGATCGCTCGTCAGGTGGCTTCTCATAATCCTGAGAAACTCATCATGATAGACCAGGCTGAAACGCCTATGCACGATATGCGTCTTATGATGAAACGCGATTTCGCTGATGTGGAAGCTCCAACAATCGTGGCGGATATCACCAACAAAGAGAGAATGAGGGAAATATTCGCAATGTATAGACCCCACTACGTATTCCACGCCGCTGCCTACAAGCATGTGCCTATGATGGAGGATAATCCAGGCGAGGCTATTCGAAACAATGTGGACGGCACAAGAATAATAGCAGATTTGAGCGTAGAATATGGAGTGGACAAATTTGTGATGGTTTCGACCGATAAAGCCGTAAACCCCACCAACGTGATGGGATGCAGTAAACGTATATGCGAAATATATGTGCAGAGCCTTGACGAAGCAGAAAAGACAGGAAAAATAAAAGGTAAAACACAATTTGTGACCACTCGCTTTGGCAACGTGTTAGGCAGCAACGGATCGGTTATACCTTTGTTCAAGGAACAAATAAAGAAAGGTGGGCCCATCACTGTGACACACCCTGAAATCATCCGCTTTTTTATGCTCATACCGGAAGCCTGCAAACTCGTGCTCGAAGCGGGCACAATGGGTAAAGGCGGCGAGATCTTTGTATTCGACATGGGAAAACCTGTGAAGATCGTTGACCTTGCAAAGAGAATGATTGACCTTAGCGGTACGCAATGCGAAATCAAATTCACAGGTCTGCGTGACGGCGAAAAGCTATACGAAGAGGTACTCAACGAGCAGGAGACAACCTTGCCGACCTTCCATCCTAAGATAAAAATTGCAAAGGTGAGAGTCTACGACTTTGATGCAGCAAGTAAAGAAATAGACGATCTTGTAAATCATAGTTTTGACGAAGACATGGAAGTGGTGAGAATGATGAAGGCTCTCGTCCCGGAATTCAAGAGCCAGAACTCCAAATATAAAGAGCTTGACAACTAAAATAAGATATACAAATGTTGCGACAAATAAAAAAGACCCTAAACAGGGTCTTTTTTATATCATACATATCTTGATTTACAACGGCAGTTTACTCAAAAGGACTGAGAATTTGATTATGACAGGAAAGGCAAGCGACAACATCCAGAGCCGACAAACTGCCACCTATCGCCTATCATGATTTACTCAGCTTTTTGAGAGCGGAATTTTCAAGGTTGCAGTCCTCCTGCAAGCGAGGCCTCAAAATATCTGCTCTTTTGGGTGCTACCATCTGAAGATCCATATATCTATCGTCACCCATAATATATCCGTATACATCATCGAGAGGTTCGGGGGAACCGGGATAGGACGGCGAATCGGTAAGCGTAGAGGAACCGTTGTTTCCGCTGTTGTCAGGTCCGGGTATCACACTATCAATAGTAAGCGGCGATTCAGCGTTGAGCGGATTGTAGCGATAAAGCGGCCAGTAGCCCGCCTCCACCGCACGACGCTCTTCTATAATTGAGTGACCGAGTCCGGGACGAATACCATGGTTGATACACGGGCAGTAGGCTATTACAATGGCAGGACCGGGATAACGTTCTGCTTCAACGAGAGCATCAATGGTCTGCTGATAGTTGGCTCCTAAAGCAACCGATGCCACATATACGTTTCCATAAGTCATCATCATACGACCTAAATTCTTCTTAGGTGTGGCTTTACCATCAGGCGCATACTTGGCTACGGCGGCTCGAGGTGTAGCCTTGGAAAGCTGTCCTCCGGTATTGGAGTAGCACTCAGTGTCCATTACCAACACCTTTATGGGTTCGCCGGACGCAAGCACATGATCAAGACCGGCAAAACCGATATCATATGCCCATCCGTCACCACCAATAGCCCAGACACTTTTTGATGCAAGCATATCGCTTTGATCAAGCAAAGATTTAAGAGTAGGATAATGTTCCGCAGCCGGTATGAGCATCGAAAGCAGCTGTTCGGCAGTGGCAGCCGATCCCTCTGCCTCGTCGCGACTGTTGAACCATGCCTCAAGCGGGGCTTTAAGATAACCCGGAGTTGAAGTTGATTCTATAAGGTCTCTTACACATTTTTCCAATCTACGGCGACGATGGCGCATGGCAAGAAGAATACCGTAACCGAACTCAGCATTGTCCTCAAACAACGAATTTGCCCAAGCCGGTCCTTGTCCGGTGCGTTCGGTAGCGCAGTAGGCTGAAGAAGGATAGTCGGCACCCCAGATTGAACTGCAGCCTGTGGCATTTGCGATGAGCAGACGAGAACCAAAGAGCTGAGTGAGCAACTTGACATAAGGAGTCTCACCACATCCTGCACACGCGCCTGAGAATTGCAGACCCGGGGTACGCAACTGTGACCCATTGACAGAAGCTGCAGGCAAGAGACAAGGCTTGGGCTCGACATGTGTTTTGAGCCATTCGAGATTGTCAAGCTCGCAATCTATTACATCGCTGAGAGGAGTCATTTTCAGAGCCTGTCCGGGGCAAATAAGCGAGCATGACGAGCACCCTAAGCAGTCTTCCGGATAATTCTGTATTCTGAAGCGATAACCTGCAAGTGTCTTTGACCCACGAGCCCCCTTAGTGGCAATTGTATCAGGCAATTCTGCTGCCTCCACTTCTGAAAGAATGAACGGGCGGATAGCTGCGTGAGGACACACAAGCGAACATTCTGTACACTCGACACATCTTTCTGCATCCCAGACTGGCACTTTAGTGGCTATTCTGCGATGCTCGTAAGCAGTGGAACCGTTGGGTATGACACCATCAGGCGACAGTGCAGACACCGGTATGGAATTGCCCTGACCGTGCATACATGGATTGTGTATATTCTCTACAAAGCTCTTTAAAGCGGCATTGGGATATATGGGAGCCGGACGACGAGATGGTTGATCAGGAGTAGTTGCCCACCCTTCTATTGATTGATAATCTATTTCGTGGAGAGCCGGAATTGCCATTGATATGGCCTTAAGATTGCGGTCGACCACTTCTCCGCCTTCATGCATATAAGTGGTCTTAATAGTCTGCTGTAGGGCTTCGTAAGCTTTTTCGAATGGCATGATTCCCGCCAATGAAAGCATTACCGTCTCCATAGGCATATTAATGCGCGGTGCGAGCCCAACCTTAGCGGCTATTGCATCGGCATCAATGTTATAAAATTTTAGCTTCTTATCGGCTATCTGTTGTCTCATCTTTTGAGGTAAGCGTGTCAGCATCTGTTCTGCGCTCCAAGGTGAGTTGAGTACAAATGTTCCGCCCTCCCGAATCTTGTCGAGCATATCAAAACGATGGACATAGGAAGCCTTATGACAGCCCACATAGTCGGCATTGACGATTGAATAAGCTGATGTGACGGGCGAATGACCTACTCGCAACTGTGAGATTGTGTATCCGCCCGACTTCTTTGCCGAATAGCTGAAATAAGCCTGGGCATATAGATTGGGGTCGCCGGCAAGTACTGAAGCAGCCTGCTTTGTGCCACCTACGGTGCCATCGTTGCCGATAGCATAGAGAATTGCCTGAAAGCAATCAGATGAAGCAACTGTGTCGATACTTTCACCCGGCGCAAGCGACAAGTGAGTCACATCATCATTTATTCCGACAGTAAACACTCGTTTAGGATGCTCGGCTGCAAGTTCGTCAAAAACGGCTTTGACCATCGATGGATCAAATTCCTTGCTTGACAATCCATAGCGTCCGCCAATCACCTTGATGTCGGTGCGTCCGCCTTCATAGAGGGCAGTAATCACGTCCTGACACAAAGGCTCATGGATTGAGCCAGGTTCCTTTGTGCGATCAAGTACGGCTATTGACTTAACTGTTGAAGGTAAAGCTTTGAGCAATTGTTCGGATGGGAACGGACGATAAAGACGTATCTTTATCACTCCGGTCTTGTAGCCTTTCTCACGGTTGAGCCATTCGCATGTCTCAGCAGCGACTTCTGCACCAGATGCCATTACCACAATCACGTGGTCGGCATCAGGAGCACCCACATAATCCACTAAATGATATTGGCGCCCAGTCAGCCCGGCGAGCGAGTCCATTGCCTCCTGAACAATAGCAGGGAAAGCATCATAGAAGCGATTGGTAGCTTCACTATTTTGGAAATATACATCTGCATTTTGGGCAGTTCCGCGTGTATCAGGATGCTCCGGATTCATAGCGCGACGGCGAAAAACCTCTACCGCATCCCAAGGCATGAGTGAGGCAATGCTGTCATAGTCTATTACGTCTATCGTGTCCATTTCCGAACTTGTACGCCAACCATCAAAGAAGTGGAGTACAGGCAGAGACCCCTTTATAGCAGCCAAATGAGCTACTACCGCAAGATCCATTGTCTCTTGCACAGAAGCCGAAACGAGCATAGTAAAACCCGTGGCACGACACTCCATTACATCTTGATGATCACCGAAAATCGACAGCGCATGAGTGGCAAGCGACCTGCATCCAACATGAAAGACGCCTGGCAACAATTCGCCTGCGATTTTATACATATTAGGAATCATAAGCATCAAGCCTTGCGAGGAAGTAAAAGTAGTTGCCAATGCGCCGCCGGCTAACGCACCGTGTACGGCACCCGCCGCTCCAAGTTCGCTCTCCATTTCCTTGACCTCAAGCTGTTGTCCGAATAAATTGAGGCGTCCTTTCATGCCCCACTTGCGTGCAGTATCACCCATCGAGGCAATAGGAGTGATAGGATAGATTGTGGCAACTTCGCTCATGGCGTATGCTACATGTGCAGCCGCAGTACAGCCGTCGATTATCTGTTTGTTCATCGATTATTATTTATAAATGGTGTAAGGTACATATAGTTTATATACACTTGAAATACTTCTAATGTTCTGAGAAAACCGATAAAAAGACTATGTCAGTGGTGCAACAAAACATTCAAAAATGAATCTTATAAAATATTTTCATCTTTTACTTTGATGTTGTCCTATCTTATTTATAACTTTGTACGTTTTTATAAGGTAATATATTTCATTTAGCCTATGGATGTAAAGATTGTGGCTGGTATAATAATAGGTCTGATTATTGCAGCAACGATTATATCAATTGCTGTATGGTGGCGACGCCAACGCTTAGTTCGCTATGGGCGCATCGGAGAACGCATTGTGGCAAAGGAGCTTAACCGCCTAAATCGCCGCGATTATATCATAATAAACGATTTACTGGTAGCCACCGGTAACGGACGAACCTCACAAATTGACCATGTGGTGGTATCTACACGCGGCATTTTCATAATCGAAACCAAAAACCATAGCGGACGTATATCCGGAGGCGAACATGCTCAATATTGGCAGCAATATCTAAAATCTGAATCGAAGTCGTTTTATAATCCTCTTCTTCAAAACGCGAGTCATTTAAAAGCCATTACACATCTATTGCCTGAACTGGATAAAAGCCTTTTTTCAACAATGGTAGTGTTTACAAATGCTTGGCGACTTGACATACTGACCGATGAAATCATCAGAAGTCGCACTATTCTACCTGACCGCCATATCGCTCGCACTCTAATACCTGCTGAGCGCAAGCCTAAAAGATGGTGGCGACCGGGAAAGGAAGTTGTGCTTGACGAGTACAAAATGGTTACTCCAATCAACGGCATGCTTGACGAATTGACTCGGAGACCTCGTATCATAGACCGTAATGACCTGCAAGACATAGCCGACACTTTATTGACTGCCAACATTAGAGACAACAGTATGCGTAAGCAACATACGCGCTACGCAAAAACTACAGCACGTAATATATCTGCAGAAATCAGTCATGGCATATGTCCGCGATGCGGAGGAGACCTCATCATCAGGAAAGGATATAACGGCGAATTTGTAGGATGCTCCAACTATCCATCTTGCCGCTTCACCTGCTCAATCGACCAGCTACACTGACTGGTGGATGTTACCACCAATTATTTCCTATCTTAGAAAAAAGAGAGCCAATCTAAGCTGAATAGCAGTAGATTGGCTCTCCGATATGAGTAAATCAGATTAGAAAATTCGTCCGTTAATAGTGAATTTGAGAACCGGATAAACTACTAATTTATCCATTACCTTTTGCCAATCGTCATCATTATCTGTAAGGAGCTTTGACAATTCCTGTCCGTCAGTGTAAATTTTTAATTTCCCCATAAACTGCACTCCAAGTTCGATATTGAAGTTGACACGATGATTAGGCACAGCACGTCCCCATCCAAGCCCCAGATAAGGACGGAAAGCATTAGTTTTCAACTGACCTGATACATTACCGTTCTTGTCAACAGGGAGAAGATAATCACCGATTTCGAGGTTGGCACTTCCAGAAGCGAGATTGGCGAGTTCGCTGCTGTGACCTTTTAGATCAACAACAGTGGAGCCACCGAAGTATGCACCAGCAGCCACGAAGAATGATCCAACCGGGATAGGATATACATTGAAAATGAGGCTACCCTGAGTGCGCTTCAAACTGGCATCAATGTCCATGGTGAAATCATGATCGCCGTAGGTAGCATCGTGGTAAGTACCGTCTACATCGGTATTGAATGAAATACCGGGAAGAAACGAAACTCCTGCGCGAACGTTAAGAAAACGAGTGAGTGTCGTGGTGGCTTCAACACCGATACCATTGGTACCTACGCTAACACCGGCTCCAAGATGGTCGAAAACGCCCAGACCGAGAGCCGAGGCCGGAAATGCGGAAGCTGCGACAGCAACTACGACAAAAATAAGTTTACGGAAAAACTTTTTCATCTGCTACAAATTTGTGATTAGTGATTTAAGAATTATTCTTACTGTATTCTACCAAATCAGAGTAGTACGTTATACCATAGGTTTATAACGCGAAAGATAATCGGAAAGACGCATTGCCTGAGATTTTGTAATATGTGTGAATGTCAGGTGATCCTTTATCCACTGGATGCCATGGGTATCAATAATCCGTCCGATAGAAACATTCAAGAATACTGATGGGAGAGAAGCAACTCCCTCCATATTTACTATAACCTTCTGTGATTGTGTGTCAGACTCCATAATCCTCTTGTAGAAGATATCACCTGCAAAAGGCAAATCGGGAGAATCTGTCAAAATATTTTTTAAAATTACAGTACACATATAATATAACTTATTGATAGTATATAACTTATTGAAAGTTTACCAATTAAATGTATCGATTATTTCTTCGTCCTCAAAAGTAGAGATATCTACTTCAAAATATATCAACGTACCTGGGAAATAAATTTTTGTGTCAAAATAACGTATAACATCTGATCTTTTTTTCGCCAAAGCATGGTTACTAAATATTCTCGCAACATCAGCACATGCAAGGATAATTCCTAAACCCATACCTTTATTATGAGATGTTGATCTGACTGTAAAATTATCAGCAATTGAAGCTTCAAGAGCATCTTTGTCTGAACTAAAAGAAGAATCAAAACATCGAACTGATGTGGGAATACCAACACCAAAATCAGCTATTGCTACATTAAGGCGATGTGAGTCCATATCATATTTCAGTATCAAAAAAGCATTACCGTCAGCATGAGCATGATCGAACACATTATAAAAAGCCTCTGTTAGACTAAGACTTATAATACTTGTATCTTTTCCTTTAAAATATCTATTCTTCAAATATTGCTCTATATGTAAAGCATACATTTCTTTCTCTGACTCAAGAATCCTCCAAAGATTAAAAATATTTTCAGATTTACGAGCATTTATATGGTTTTTGTTCCCGCTCCAATACTCTTGAAAACCAAGATCATTGAAAATATAATCAAAAACATTTTCATTAGAACGGGAAAGGCGCACACTGTATCCACGAGAAATTAAAAATTGTATAATACAGGCAAGCGTAACAAGATGTAAGGGTTCAAGCTCGGACGGAAGAACGTTTTTATTAAAGCAAATCCTTATCACATTACCTATTCCTTCTCGGGTTGAATAAAATTCATGAATCTCCTGAATTTTACTCAGCCATGCTCCTCTTTCTAAGTCAGAAAAAAATATTTCAGTTGGCAAATTCTTCATAAATATTCGCAAAGATACGACTTATATTATATAATCTCCAAATTTTTTCATCTTTTTTTGCTCTGATTGAATGTGGAATATGTGGAAAATAAAATTTTACATATATTTTTATTACGGAAATTTTTCTTTAATCAGAAATAATGATTACCTTTGCAAAACGAAATAGAAGATTTGATAGGTACGAATAGGATGATAAATCATAGCGGTATCATTACGAAAATTTCAACAGACAAAGTGACTGTGAGTATAGCTCCGGACGCATCAGAATGCAGCGGTTGCGCAATTAACACACTTTGCCGAAAAAATGAAGAGATTGAGGTGCCTTTTCCCCATCCCACTCACAACCTGATAGGCACAAGTGTGACTATAGGGATAAATGAGAAGATACAACGAAAAGGCATGCTGCTGTTTTTCGCTATTCCTATAATTTTGCTTATAGGATTGATAATATGTGCTTACTGCATAGGATTGAGCGACAGTGTTTCTGCAATCATATCTATTGGATCTGTGGTAATTTGGTATCTGATTTTGTATATAATGCGAGTTCGGATTAGAAACCAAGCCGAATTTAAAATCATTCAATAAACTAAAAGCCAATCATTTAAAAAAACACATAATAACAATGTCAATTCTGACATCTTTAACAATATTAGGCAGCATAGGAGCGATAGGAGCCGTAACGCTTAATCGCGTGGCCAAGAAGTTCCATATTGAGGAGGATCCACGCATAGCCGACATCGAAGCTTTGCTTCCAGGCGCTAACTGCGGAGGATGCGGCATGAACGGATGCCACGATTTTGCCGTGCAGTGCGTCAAAGCCGGAAATCTTGACGGCTTCTACTGCCCAAGCGCCGGCCAAGGGGGGATGAAGAAGATAGCTGACCACCTTGGTTGTGTGGCCAAAGAGGTGATGCCAAATGTAGCGGTAATACACTGCGCTGGCACAAAGGAAACAAAGACACCACTGAACGCACAATACGTAGGACCAAAGTCATGTGCGATAATGAACATGACTGCAGGCGACTATGACTGTGAAAATTCATGCCTTGGCTGCGGCGACTGCGTGGAAGCATGCCAATTCTCAGCTCTAACAATTGACGAAGAAAAGGGAATAGCCGTGGTCAACACCGACAACTGCACCGGGTGCGGACAATGTGTATTGAAATGCCCGCGCAACATTATATCACTACGTCCTGTGGGAGTAAAGAAACGCAGAGTATGGGTGGCATGCAGCAACTGTCTGAAAGGAGCAATCACGCGTAAGCAATGTAAGGTAGGCTGCATAGCATGCGGTCTATGCGTGCGCACCTGCCCGTTTGACGCTATCAGTATAACTGACAATCATGCCTATATCGACCCAGACAAATGTAAGACGTGCGGCAAATGTGTGCCGGTATGCCCTACCCATGCAATACACAGCGCTAACATGATAATACGACAGAAGGATGAAAGCACTTACGTTTAAGAGGGGTGGCATCCATGTGCCAGAAAACAAATATACCTCGGCTGAGACAATTATCACTGTGCCTCTACCAATGAAGGTATACGAATTTTTAAAGCAACATATAGGAGCCCCGGCTGACGCAATCGTAAAGAAAGGCGACAAGGTGGTCCGCGGACAAAAAATTGCCGAGGCACACGGTCGCGTGTCAGCTCCTGTGCATGCGTCAATCAGCGGAACGGTCACTGATATATGCAATATAGAAAATCTCACCGGATTCAGAGGGATGGCTATTGTCATTACCGCCTCAGAAGAAGATCATCAAGCCGATGAGAAAGCTCGTACCGTTGAAGACTCGACTTTCGACTGGCAGACACTTACACCGGAGGATGTTATCGCCACTATCGCCGATGCAGGCATTGTGGGTCTGGGAGGCGCTACTTTCCCATGTGCGATGAAGCTGACTCCACCCAAGGGATGCGAAGCCAACTTGCTAATAATAAATGCCGCCGAATGCGAGCCTTTTCTCACATGCGACGACGCTCTCATACGCCACTTCGCACATCAAATAATAGAGGGGATCAAGATTTTGATGCATGCCTCCCGCGTGCCTCGCGCTGTGATAGGCATTGAGGACAATAAACCACAAGCACTGCGAGCACTGGAATCAGCTATAGGCAATAGTAAAGAAATCTCAGTACAGACCCTTCGCACCAAATATCCCCAAGGAGGCGAAAAGCAATTGATAAATGCCATCACAGGATTAGAGGTACCTTCGGGTGGCCTTCCGATAAACGTAGGTGTAATTGTGCAAAATGTGGCTACGGCTTACGCTGTGTACAAGGCATTAGCATTGCGCACACCACTGATTGAAAAGGTGATAACTGTGGCCGGATATGGCAACTACCTTGTGCCAATAGGCATGAAGCTGAACGAGCTGCCAATCGAATGCGAGACACTCGACACTGCCGACGTAGTGATTGGCGGTCCTATGATGGGCAAATCATCTCCGTCGATCGACGCGCCGATTGAAAAAAGCACATCAGGAGTAACGATACTTTCCGACTATCTAAAATTCGACCCGGATCCTTGCATACGATGCGCTGAATGCGTCAATGCCTGTCCCATGGGACTCCAGCCATATCTTATATCCACTTTCGGCCGACTACTGCGCATAAATGATGCAGTGGACAACGGAGCCCTTGACTGTATAGAGTGCGGCTCGTGCAACTACTCGTGTCCATCAAAACGCCCGATACTCGACTACATACGCCTTGCAAAAAAATTGAAAAGAAAATAATTACATAAATCCATATTACCAACGTGTTTCAGCCAGTAAAAACTTACATTGAGCACAATTCGCCTCATATAAGGCGAAAACGCACGGCACAAATGTGTATGTGGCATGTGATAATCGCACTTATCCCAACCACACTTTGCGCATTTTACTTTTTCGGCGCGCCAGCAATCCTTACACTCGCCACAGCCATAATAGCGTGTGTTGGAGCCGAATGGCTAATAGTAAAATTCCTCATGGGGCCTAAGTACCGCCCATCACTTGTGGCAGCCGCCCTCACAGGCTTGCTTTTAGGTCTTAACCTTCCAGCCATAATACCGCTTTGGACAGTAGTGATAGGCGCAGTTGTGGCAATAGGCATAGGCAAGATGGTATTTGGAGGGTTGGGCTGCAACATATTCAATCCTGCACTCGTAGGCCGCGTGTTCATGCTCATATCATTTCCTGTGGCTATGACCATATGGCCTCTGCCGGGCAACCTGTTTGTAGCTGACGCACACACCGGCGCAACAATACTCAGCGCACTAAAAGAAGGCACGCTTCCCGATATGAGCTATGGATACATGGATCTATTTATAGGAAACCGAGGAGGATCAATGGGAGAAGTGTCATCCATCGCTCTCATAATAGGATTTGTGTATTTATTGGCAGTGCGCGTTATATCTTGGCACATTACTGTTGCTATAATCGCTACGGTGGTTGTGTTCGACCTATGTCTTGGCATACCTCCGGGTCTGGACGTACTTTCCGGCGGTCTATTGTTGGGATCTATTTTTATGGCAACCGATTATGTTACGTCGCCCATGACCCATAGAGGACAACTTGTGTACGGATTTTTCATCGGAGTACTTACCGTTGTGATTCGTCGATGGGGCGCCTATCCGGAAGGTGTATCGTTTGCGATACTCATTATGAACGGCTTCACACCGTTAATCAACTTATATGTAAAGCCTCGTCGTTATGGCATAAACGTAAGGAAGGAGGTTGCGGCATGAAATCCACGATGAAAAATATGGTGCTGTCGCTTACTATCATTACCGCTTCAATGGGAGCAATCCTTGCCGGTGTGCATCAGCTTACCGAAGAACCGATTGCCGAAGCCGAACTTAAAGCAAAGACTGAAGCTCTACAGCAAGTGCTTCCACAGCTGGACAACGACCCGCTCTCCACCGCCAAAGAAATCACTGTGACAGCTGATACACGACCGGTTACGGTGTACACAGCCACCAAAGACGGCGATGTCAGCGGATACGCCGTAGAGTCATGGACAATGGACGGATTTTCAGGAGAAATACGTGTAATGGTCGGATTTGACAATTCGGGAGTAATAACAGGCTATCAAGTGCTTCAACATGCCGAGACACCGGGGTTAGGAGCGAAGGCTAATGATTGGTTTCGCGATCCAACCGGATCAAGATCAATCATTGGCAGCGATACTCCGCTAAAAGTGAGTAAAGACGGCGGACAAATTGACGGCATCACGGCCGCTACAATCACCTCCCGAGCATTCCTTGACGCGGTCAACCGAGCAAGATTAGCAATCGAGCAAAACAAATAAGTATAAAAAAGATGAAAGAGTATCTACAAATTATATTTAACGGTATTGTCAAGCAAAATCCCACTTTTGTGCTTGTATTAGGTATGTGCCCTACCCTTGGCACCACATCAAGCGCCATCACGGGGCTTTCAATGGGTCTCGCTACGATGTTTGTGCTCATTTGCTCTAATATGTCGATATCCGCAATCAAGAGCCTTGTGCCATCTGATGTGCGCATACCCGTATATATCGTGGTGATTGCATCATTCGTGACAATTTTGCAGATGCTTATGCAGGCATATCTGCCGGCACTCAATGCCATGCTCGGCATATTCATACCACTTATAGTGGTGAACTGTATTCTGCTGGGACGTGCGGAGATGTTTGCATCTAAGCATAGGGTGATACCATCGATGATGGACGGCATCGGCATTGGTCTTGGTTTTACCTTCGCGTTGACTCTCTTAGGCTGTATTCGCGAGTTTCTTGGCGCAGGCACTCTTTTCGGAGCGCGTATCTATCCTGAAAATTTCGGATCACTCGTATTTATTCTTGCTCCCGGAGCATTCATTGCCCTCGGACTCATGATCGCTGTCTACAACTCCATAACACAAAAATCATAATTTATGCTCGTATATCTATCAATCCTTATCACAGCAATATTTGTCAACAATATTGTATTTGCCCAGTTCTTAGGCATCTGTCCGTTTATTGGCGTGTCGCGCAAGATTGACTCTGCAGCGGGTATGGGTATGGCAGTGACTTTTGTGATGGTTATAGCCACCTTCGCCACATGGCTTGTACAGAATTTCGTGCTTGTCCCATTGGGATTAGCTTACCTCCAAACTATAGCGTTCATATTGGTTATAGCCATTTTGGTGCAGATGCTTGAAATCGTAATGAAAAAGGTTTCGCCTGCGCTATATGCAGCCTTGGGCGTGTTTTTACCTCTTATCACCACCAACTGCGCTGTGCTTGGAGTGGCAATTATTGTTGCTCAAAAGGAAATGCCCCTATTGCAAGCTGTGGTCTACGCCTTTGCCACAGCCGTAGGCTTCACTCTTGCTCTCCTGATTATGGCAGGGATTCGCCAGCAGCTGGAACTCAGCAATGTACCCAAGCCAATGCGCGGAGTGCCTATCGCCCTTATAGTAGCCGGACTCTTGGCAATGGCCTTCATGGGATTTTCAGGAATATCCCTATGATATATTTTCCTAACAATTAAGAATTATTGGCATTATTTTTGCTGATAGGATTGTTATAAATAAGGATATTAATTACTAAAATAATCAACAGCAAATCAATGACCAACCAAGAGATAAAGAATTTCAGGACGCGAGTGTCAGCATTTATAGAAAAAGGAAGATTGCGCGACGCTATAAACGAAATAAAATCAATGGCCTCTATGCGTATGGCGTGGGAGGTAGATGACAAAATAAAACAGACTGAACAAAACTATGCCTACATGCTAAGGTACCTTACCAATGGTATGGCTGACCCTGGCAGAGACGAAATGTACGGCAATCTTGTATCTGAAGTTTACGGACTACTTGACACTCTTACAGAGTACATAGAAGGAGTTGACACCCCCACCCTTTACTACAGTGCCATACGCTACCGCAAGCTTAAACACGACCTACAATCCATCCCCCGCCTTATAGATGAATATAAGGCCGCTATGGATAAGCTATCTCTATTTTCGTTTGTCAATGATCCAGCTAACAGTGCAGAAAAAGCAAACCGCAATAAAGCTGAACAGATACAATCTGAAATATTTACAAGGATTTGGACGTCACAAGCCTTGACCCATGATGACGCTAATGCAATAAAAGAGGCGTTAGCCGACGATAGCCTGAGCCAAGATACGAAGCAGCTGATGATTTCCGCAGTCACTTTGGGTATGCTTCAGATTTACGATAAACGCAAGCTCGAAATTCTCATACAAACCTACCTCTCACTGCCAAATATAAAAGTGACGTCAGCTGCACTTGTGGGTATGATTCTTGCTCTTTGGAAATATCGCACAAGACCGCTTAGCCGCAATATATCAGATATGCTTGCCGCAGCAAAAGATTTGCCTTCTTGGAGCGAAGACTTAAGAGTGGCATATCTCGAGCTGATACGCGCACGCGATACAGAACGCATAAATCGAAAAATGCGTGATGAACTTATTCCCAAAATGGAACGACTTCGCCCCGATATGTTGGAGAAGATGAAGAAATCGGGTATTAATCCTGAAGACGTCACATCCATGCAAGAAAATCCGGAATGGCAAGAATTGCTTGACAAAAACGGAGTGACCGACCAGCTGAAAGAGCTTATGGAAATACAGATGGAAGGAGGCGATGTGATGATGAGCACGTTCTCGCATCTCAAACAATTTCCTTTTTTCCAGACAGTCTCTAATTGGTTTTTGCCCTTTGACAGCCATCATACCTCGGTAGCCGACACTATGAGTAGCCTGGACATTGTGGCCGACATGATGGAGAATGCACGCTTCTTGTGCGACAGCGACAAGTATTCTTTTGTTTTCGCTCTTAGCAGCATGCCAAAACAGCAGAAAGAGATGATGGTGTCGCAGATGAATGCTCAAAGTGCGAACATTTATGAGGCGATGAGCGATATTGGGGCAAATCAGGGTTCTGTAGACCGACGTTTGGCTGTAAATTCATATCTTCAGAATATATATCGATTCTTCAAGCTTTTTAGTAAGCGTAATGAATTTTTTGACCCGTTTGACCAAAGCATCAACCTAATATCGGTAAAAGCTCTCGCCAATGACTTCAACGACGCTGAGGTTCTCCAAGTAATAGCTGAATTCTATTTCAAACTGAAATACATGGAAGATGCCTTGCATGTGTACGAACATCTTGAGAGTCTTACACCGGGAGATGCGTCACGCTATCAGAAGATGGGATATTGCTACGAACGAATGCATAATTACGAAAAAGCCATAGATTTCTACCAAAAATCAGAGTTGCTCGACTCTACAAGCGCTTGGACTGTGAAACGGCTTGCCACCTGCTACAGACTTCTCGGGCAGCATGAAATGGCACTTACTTTCTACCTGCAGCTTGCCCAGTTAAAGCCGGATGACCTGGGTACATCAATGCTTCTCGGACAATCTCTGCTTGAAAACGGAAAATATTCTGAGGCTATTAAAGAATTCTACAAAGTAGAGTTTCTTGATGAGAAATCCACAAAAGCATGGCGTCCGCTGGCTTGGACTCTGTTTCTCAACGGTGACTTTGAGGGTGCACAACGCTACTTCACAAAGATTCTAAACGACGATCCCTCTCCCAATGATTACCTTAATATGGGGCATGTGGCCCTCGCTACAGGTAATATGCGCGATGCCGTAAACAATTACACTCTCGCAATTAAGGCCACGCAAGGCGATAAGGAATGGTTCGTACAGGCGCTGCAAGACGATACCGAAGCTCTTAAAAAAGCCGGGGTTGACTCTGCAATAATCCCTCTAATAGCAGATGCAACAATGTACGCTTTAGACTAAAAATACATATTTTTCGCCTTAAAATTTAGGTTCTTTTATTTAAATCATAAATGAGTTCATAAGCCCCTTGCCTTACTCAGAGTGAATCGGCAAGGGGCTATTGCGCACTATAAGAGGCGGGGAAACCTTAAACCATAATTCGGCAATAGTTCCACGTAACATACAGGCGGCCTGGTAATGAAAATTTACAAAGTCGCTTATTTTTAGCCTGTAAAATTTGACAGAATGAAATTTTTGTTGTAACTTTGCATTACGTACCACGTATTATGAAGAAAGTAGCAAACCATCCCCAATGGGCTCTCGCCCAAAAGAAGCCCGGCACCGAGCTGAGGTGCATCCGCGGCAAGTATTATCTGTATGAGTGCTCGAGTTTCTATGACAAGCAGACCAAGAGGACTCGCAAGAAGACAGGAAAGTACCTTGGCATGATTACCGAGGAAAGTGGACTTGTCCCTCCACACCGCCGTCAGGTGTCGGTGGAGAACGACAGGGTGTCACGAAAGGCTGAGACCGGCCAGATTGCCATTCCGGAGCCGAAGGTAGGGCAGGTAAAGGAATACGGCCTGTCCACGTTCATCACACAACATTGCGGCGAGCTGGTCGAGAACCTCAGACAAACGATGCCCGGGATGTGGAACCGGGTCGTGGCGATGGCCTACTGCCGCCTCCGGTACCAGTCTCCGCTCAAGTACATCCAGGAGGATTTTTCAGACAGTTACCTATCGCAGAGCCTGGGAATGGAAGGTCTGGCGGCCAGAACCCTCACTGGCTTCATGAAGGATCTGGGCAAGAACCGTGACGGAATCCTGGCATTCATGAGGAAGTATGCCGGTGCAGGGGGCAATGTGCTTTTTGACGGCACCGACATCCTTTCCTCATCCGCAAAAATGGATTTTCCAAGGATGAGCAAGACCAAACTGGGCGGTTTCGCGGAGACAGTAAACATAATGATGGCATTTTCAACCGCCCGGATGCTGCCTGTGTATTATCGGCTTCTTCCGGGCAATGTCAAGGATATAACCGCCTTTCTGACAAGCGTTGACGAGTTTGGCGACAAGTCAATGACAATAATCGGGGACAAAGGTTTTTTCTCCAGACGCAATATAGAGGAACTCGACAAGCGGAGGATGAAATACATAATAGCTCTCAGACGAAGCACAGCCGGGATAGACTACGCCAGATTCAGCAACCATTCATCCGAGGGACATTTCTTCTATGCGGGCAGACTCATCAAATACTGCACGCAGACAATTGACGGCCATACCGTATACCTCTACTATGACGCAAAGCACGCCGCCGAGGAGGAGACGGACTATTTACGCCGTGTCGATGATGACAAACAGGAGAAATACACCATGGAGACGTACAGGGTAAAGGCCCCTCAATTCGGGACATTGGCCGTGATGGTGTCGGAAGGCATTTCAGCCAGGAGAGGCTACGACCACTACAAGAGCAGATGTGAGGTGGAGCAGGAGATCGATGTGCTGAAGACGGACCTCGATGCCCTCACCTCCTATATGCAGGACAATGACCGGCTGGAGGCGTGGATGTTCATCAACTTCATAGCCTTGCATATTTTTTACATGCTCAGGAAACGTATTGCAGACAATGACCTCTCATCTAAGATCTCCACTCGTGAGGCAATACGGATTCTTTGCCGCCAGAGAATCGTGAGGGTGGATAAAGAATGGAGGAAAGCCGAGGCCTCAACCAAGGATAGAAGTCTACTGGAGGCTCTCGGCGTATCTGTTACGTAATTCGGCTGCCGAATTATGGCTTAAAATTTAGGTTCTTTTATTTAAATCATAAATAACCCCTTGCCTGACACAGAGTGAGTCTGGTAAGGGGTTATTGAAATCTTACTTACATGCGTAAACTATTTATTGAATTTACAAAACGTGAGACATTGTCTCACAAATTATCCTGGAGCTCGTACAAAATCTGAAAAAAGATGATTAACTGATATGTTAGGACTGCTACCAACCACCGAAGACAAACGACTGCTCCCAAAGTCGCAGCTTTTTTAGCGGTTCGACTGGACATCAACGCAGCCAATGCAAGATATAGGATATTAGAAATATCGGTCGAAAATATCGGACAGAAGCAGCATACTTTCTCAATATTACCATAATCCATGAGCGATGGGCTATTTGTCAACGTATTGTAGCGGAAGATCAAAAAGGAGAACTACGCGCTGAATATGGGAAAACCCGTTCATCATTCGCTTGCGATTATCTTCGGATATTCCTGGATGAAGTCAATAATCAAGTAACCGGCCATTATCATGCCATTCGCCAATCATCTCGCCGCTTTCGCTTGCTTCAATGAGTTTTTTGAGACGGCTAAGGAATAATTCGGGACAGGCTTTTACTCTTTGTATATTGTCAATTCGCACTCGTTGATATAGGTTAGGAAAGGATTTAAAATTTTGCCATGCAGTCTGATTAATGCTAAAGGCCTCAACGATTTCCGGATCAATGACAAATTCTGCATCAAGGTCCGGACATACCTTTCGTCCATTATCGGTCATCATTCCAAGTTTCTCAAGCCGGCGACAACGCTCTTTATTCAGCTCTGTCCATCTTCCGGATTTTGATCGGGGTCCGAATCGCTGAAGAGAGACACCATCAACATTCTTCAATGTAGAATCAATCCAACCGAAGCATAGAGCCTCTTCAACTGCATCAAGATACCACAAGGCATCTGTGGGTGGAGTCTTCCCCCTCTTTACTGCTAACCAGCACTCCTTTTCGGTGGCGCTATGCTCCGATAGCCATTGCCGAAATTCATTACGGCTACATATGTCAAGAATGTTTTTCATCGGGAAGCAGCAGGCTTATGATTTGTAATTGCGTTTTATCTCATCAATGGATTTGCCGCCGATGCCGAAATTCTCATCGGGAAGTTCCTTGATAGTCACCGTAAAGAATTGTTCCGGGATATGAGTTATCTCGGAAGCTGTCGCTGTGAGCCGTTCAATCAGCTCTTTCTTTTGCTCAGCGGTTAGTTTTCCACTTTCAATCGATATGTATGGCATAATAGTCGTCTTTAGTCATTTTGTAAAAATGCTCGGTGCGCTTATCTCCGAGTGGTGAAACAACATCGTGGTTGGTATGATGAAATATAAATCCACACTTTTCGCAGACTCGTTTCGATTTTAGGTTTCCCTCGTAATATCCGCACCACACGGCTGCGAGGCCTAATTCATTGAAACACCTTGCGAGAACGGCTTTGACTGCCTCGGGCACAAGACCTTGTCCCCAATAAGGTTTGCCAATCCAATAACCGATTTCCGCCTCTTGTTGCTTCATATCGGCAGTATGCAGACTGTTGGCAAACATAATTCCGCAACAACCGACAGGTTCATCGGTTTCTTTCAATACAATGGCATAAGTCTCGGGGGCGGCAAAAACGGTACGGATAATTTCAAGGCTGTTTTCAACCGAAGTATGAGGAGACCACCCGGCGATCGGACCAATGTCCGGATCGTTTGCGTACTTATAAAGCGCTTCGGCATCCGTCTCTCGCCATGCCCGAAGTATCAATCTCTCAGTCTCAATCATAGAAATAATAATTTAAGATTATTGACCACATCCTGCAATCAACAGAATGTCTGATACTATAGTCTTCATTGTCCTTCCGTAAAGGAATGTATCTCTATCAAGTTTCCCTCCGAGTCTGCGATATAACAAGTACGCTGACCCCGCGGCATAGGGACATGAAATGCCAGTTCTACCGTGCGATTCAATCCCTGCGGATAGCTGTATTCCCGATGTGTCATTTGCTCAAACGCTGTTCGTGGAAACATAATCAGCCACATATTGCCAAGTTGCATCATAACATTTCCTGCGTTCTCGACTTACAAAAGAGCATACCGCTCCTTATTTTCCAAAACGTCGGGATAGACCTTCCCCTATCCGAATGCAAAGGTACGAAATTTTTGAAGATTTTAACGATTATACCTAGTAAGCCGGCTAAATTCCGGTTATGCAAACAATAGACAGACTCCTACTTCCAGGGAAGGTCAGTACGTCAGGTAAAAATTTTATAATAAAATTAGCCTGTACCGATAATTGAGACATCTTGAGAGTAATTTTGCAGCAACCAAAAAGTAAATCTTATGGAAAAGTCTTTCAGAGAAAAAATAGCAGACCTATTTAATGAAGCTGAATATGAATGATGAAGGGACGCTGACAGTCTGGGATATTGTCAGAAGGTACTATGAGACGTGTTCCACACATTATGTCAATATTCTAACAGGGAATTATGCATCAAAAAATGAAATTATTGAGACAGAATCATTATGAGTCACACTGTTAGTAAGGATAGCTCTGCTTGGGATTTTTCTAAAAAAGCTATGGAAATCTTACGGCAATTCCGAAACGAATCGTCGATTACCGACGGTTCGATACGTTCATATATTATTGAGGGAATGGATTATCTTGAGACAGCTCTTCGATTGGTAACCGAGAAGAAAGATAATGATGACTTTGTCTCCTTCAATGTCATGAATTTAGCTGGACTCTTAGGTAATGCAAGTAAATTAGAATTCAAATACGCCGTTGACCGCCTTACAAGATGGGTTGAATTAGGATATGAAAACTGTAACAATGGTTTAGCGCAAATTCTAACTGTTGAGTTGGGCAAAGAAATAAAAGATCGCCGGATTGATTTGACGGAACACGAGTTGGTAGAAATTATAATGAGATGTAAGGCTACTATGGGTTGTTCTCTATCAAATTTGCTCTATATTCCAGCGGTCCGGGAGGAGTATATTAAGAAAGCTTCTGAAGGAGAACGCCGATATGCCTTTGCCTTGGGGAAATACTATTATGAATCGAAAGAATACGAGTCTGCGTTCAATACGTTAAAAAGTTTGGAAAATGATTATACCGCGAAGTATATCGGACTTATGTATTATTACGGTAGAGGGACAGAACAGAATCATGAGCTGGCAAGAGAATATCTTGAAAGGTATTATGAGACTATGTGGGTAGAGCCAGAAGTTATCTGGGCTTTGGGCGAACTATATGGTCGCTCAGTAAGCATACAGAAACAGTTTGATCTATATGTAAAAGAGTTGGAGACACCGTATTTTAAATATGACGATCCTTTCATCAAAAAAATGTTCCAGCAATGTATGGCTCTTCAAAGACGTACTATGGTAATGGACGGTCTGCTCATGATAATTGAAATCAGCCCCGCAGACCTTGTGTGTGAATTTTCATTAGACATTGCCCCTTATTGTCATCTTACCGTCAACTGGGATGACAGGACCTGTGGGATATATGGCGATTTAGAGAAGAATGGCACGGTTACTTGCCAACATAAATACTTGTCCCCCGGAATTTATACAATCACAATAGAATCGCTATGGGAAAAAGTAATCGAGGGTTTTGAATTTATCAGGCATA
>CAZJKZ010000007.1:0-63755 GCA_964546885.1 uncultured Bacteroides sp. | reverse complement strand
GTAGGCGAAGTAAGCACCAGAGAGGTTATATAACGTCCTCGATCTGCGATTATGGTATCAGCAGGGAAGTTGATGGGATATTGCTCGGCGGCATTCACAGCTAAAGGTGCAATTGCCGTCAAAGTCATAATCCCTGACAGAAATATCGAATGTTTTCTTGTCATGATTTAAAAGAGATTAGTTAGAAAGATTAGTATTTAGATATACCCAATACCTAAAAAGAAAAGTGTGTCATAAACCATAACGGTTCGTGACACACCTTTATTATGTAACTTATTTGGAAAAGTGTGATTCCAAATCGTGATTAACGGATGTACTGCTTGGTCACCTTGTTGCCGCAGCGTACGATATAGATGCCGGCAGCAGGATTGTTAACCTGTACACCCTGGAGGTTATAGTATACGGGAGCCGCATTTGATGCGTTTTCGTCAGCTACAACATCAGAGATACCTGCTTTGCGATCAATCTTAACGAGGGCGGGCATTTCGGTAACTACAGTGAGAGCCTTATTGTCTTCAGGAGCTACATAGTCGTTAAGCAAGCTTACAGGCACTACAGATACTTCTTCTACATAGAAAGGCACATTTCTCTGGCAAGAGAGACCGGCTGCATCCCAAAGAAGGCTCAAATAGTAGTTATCTCCTGCAAGATCACTAATGAATTCTGCTACACGCCAGCCGGGATTATCCCAGAAGTCTGCATTGTCTTCCTCAACCTGGAGATAGTCGTAGGTATCCTGGTCTGCGTCATCCATAAGCTTTACCTTGAAAGTCTTTTTGCCGTCATCCTTTACATACCATGTGTTCTCAACCGAATTGTCTACACGGTAGATCACGCGTACGCGGCAAGGCTCACCTACTTCGGGAAGTGCGAAGTTGAAGTTGCCAAAGCCATCCCATGCGGTAGTCTGCATACGGATTGCATAAGCACCTTCATTAAATGGATCCTCAACTACAGGGCAATAAGCGTCAGCCTCAGCAGGGGTTGCAAATTGTTTTGCATTAAACCATGCCGATGCATAACCGAAGCCATACTCCATGTCGGCCTGACCTTTTAAAGCGTCAGCAGGATACTGACCATAACCCTCTGTATCACCTGCAAGAGCAAATGTGAAGGTAGGATCGATATCATATGCGAAAGCTTCACCTTGGGCGTAAACGTCATAGTTACCGGAAACGGCACCGCCAAATGTTACGAAATCAGGCAATGTTGTCGTAATTGTAATTCCCTTACCCTCTTCTGGAGCTACGTAGTCGTTAAGTTTACTCAAGGGCACTACTGATACTTCCTCTACGTAGAAAGGCACGTTTCTCTGGCAAGAAAGACCGGCGGCGTCCCAAAGAAGGCTTAGATAGTGTTCATCAGTGGAAAGATCGCTGATGAAGTCAACAACACGCCATCCGGGATTATCCCAAAAGTCTGCATTGTCCTCCTCAACCTGGGGATAGTCAGCTGTATCCTGATCTGCGTCATCCATAAGCTTTACCTTAAAGGTCTTTTTGCCGTCATCCTTCACATACCAGGTGTTCTCAACTGAATCATCTACACGGTAGATAACGCGCACACGGCAAGGTTCTCCTACTTCGGGAAGTGCGAAGTTGAAGTTGCCAAAGCCGTCCCAGGCAGTAGTCTGCATACGGATTGCATAACCGCCTTCGTTGTAGGGATCAGCAACTACCGGGCAATATGCATTAGCCTCAGCAGGGGTTGCAAATTGCTTATTATTGAACCACGCCGATGCCATGCCGAAGCCAAGCTCCATATCGGCCTGACCTCTTAGAGCGTCTGCAGGATACTGACCATAGCCGTCTGTATCACCTGCAAGGTCGAATGAGAACGACGGATCAATCGTGTAGGCAAAAGCCTCACCTTGATTGTACACCGTAGCTGATGCGGAAGCAGCCAAAGCTGCGGCACCAATTGCGAGTAAAAGTTTTTTCATCATAGAAAAATTTGTTAGAGGTAAATGAAATAATTATTGGTAGATATTATATGCAATTTTTATACTGAGTTCATGGTCGTAGGAAATCTGCGACCATGAACAGCAATTTTAGCGTTTGATATTAGGATTCTTTTCAGTCTCTGTAGGGGGATACACCTGATAGATAGAGTTGATGCCATCCCATGTTGATGCCACATCCATATTTTCTGGGAGTACTACATCATAATCAAGCACATAGGTATATGCTGTCTTCACATATTTCGGACGATGAGTTACGGGATCGACAACACGCTCTTCCTTGTAGGAGTGAGTGATCGTACCTTTTGGCACGAGAACTGCATCCTGCGGGCCGTGACGATAGTCCCAGGCATCTTTGAGTCGATTCATACGGAACTCGTCGGAACGGCGAGTAACGAGAGCCAAAGGATAACCGGTCACTTCATAACCGTGTTCACGATATGCAGCTTCAGCCAAGTCGCTGTTGTCAGGTGTATATACATTACCATAAGCGCGGTCCTGCACCTTCTTTAATGCGGCAAGAGCTTCTGACTGGTATACACCTGCACGAGCTGCTGACTCTGCAAACCAGCAGAGCAGTTCGGCATAGCGTATAACGCGATGAGTCTGATCAATAGACATAAGTGTGATTTGAGGCAGACGATAGTCGTAAGGAGCAGCGATAGGGTTACCTGATTCATCCGCATTCACACTGAAGGGAGAGAACATGGGGTGGTAAACACTGACAATATTATTTTTGTCACCTATCTTATAAGGCTTTTCATCAGTAGTAGCCCACCAACTTACACATATATAATTTCCGTCATTATCCTTGAGATATGTATTTAGTAAAGGATCATACACAGCATCCTTACGGGGACCTTCGGGATACTTGCTCCAATAATAACGCTCTCCAAGGAAGTCACCCCAACCGCCGTTGAACTGCGCAAAGCGGTGGCACAACGAGAACTGAGATGAGTTATTACTCATATTACCAGGGACGGCAATATAGGAAATGGTCACAATCTGCTCTGAAGAGAAATTGTTACCATAGCTGTAGACATCTTTCCACTCCGGATCAAGGGCATGATTGTACTTGCCTGAATTAACACCATCAATTACTTCTTTAGCTTTGTCGGCTGCTTTCTTATAGTATTCCGTTCCAAGGTTGAGGGGATAACCTGCCATATTCATATAGACAGCGGTCATAAGCGACTTTACAGCCTGTTGAGTAATCCAAAGGTTAGTGTTACCCTTATAGCCGAGATTACGTCCGGCATACGAAGCCGGAAGATTGCATGCCTCAGCCTTCTCAAGATCTTCGACAATCAACTTGTAAATGTCAGCCTCGGGAGAAAGAGGAGTTGAGTTGTTGTCAGAAGCATTGTGAAGATTTATAGGGAGCGGGCCGAAAGTGCGGACAAGCTGGAAATAAGCACACGCACGCCAAAAATAGGCATTACCGAGAGCTATATTTATATTTTCTTGTGTAGTGGAAGCATTTTCTGCATTATCAATGATGGGGTTGGCAGCCTGGATCACATTGTACTGGAAGAGCCAGAGGTCGTTGATACCCTTATAGTCGGACGGCACCTGATATGCATCAGCCGAAAGATAGGCTGATTTATTTGAACCCACAGTAGATGTCATGTCATCTCCTTGGCATGCCGGGATTGTAGGATTGGAGTGACGCCAAGCGGCAGCCACGTTGTAATAAAGAGCATTAATCGCCATTTCAAGGTCATTCTCGGTCTTGAAGAAAGCCTCGGGTGCAAGCTGGCCGCTGGGATCTTCGGTAAGGAAGTCGCTGCAGGAAGAGAGGGACGCACCTAAAGCTATGGTGCCGGCAGCAAGGATTGGATATATTAGTTTCATTGTGATTTTTCTATGTTATTATCAGAAAATAAAGCGTGCTCCAAAAGTGAATGTGCGCGGGGCAGGAGCTGTACCCATGTCGACACCCTTTTGCCATTCAACGCTGCCAAATGACATTGCTGCAGGATTAACACCCTTGTAGCCGGTGAGAGTAAATAGATTTTGAGCTGAAACAGAGAGACGGATATCAGCGAATCCTGTCACGCTACGCTTGAATTCATATGCGAGCGACACATTTTCAAGACGCCAATAGTCGGCGTTCTCAATCCACTTGGAAGATTCGCCCGGACAGTAGTTGTTTTGATAACGTGAGGGATCAGCCATAGTCTTACCCACTTCGCTGAGCCAAGAAGCGTCGGTCACGAAGCGAGAGTTACCGGTCAGCGTATTCATAGCGTAACGCAGAGCATTGAGACGCTGTGCGCCAAACGATCCGTTAAAGAATACGTTCAAGCTCCAATTTTTGTAATTTACAGTATTGTTCCATCCTAATGTGAAATCAGGAGAAGCTTTGCCAAGAATCACACGGTCGTCAGCAGCCGGGTTGGTCACGATCTCGCCATCCTTATTATAGTATGTATCCTGACCGTCTTCGTTGATACCAGCCCACTGGTAGCCAAAGAATGTACCGATAGGCTCCCCTTCCTTCACGATAAGAGCGTCGTTGAGGATAGAAGCGGTGCTACCTGAATAAATGATAGGCTCCAGAGCTGTAAGCTTCTCGATTTTGTTCTTCATATAAGAAGCCTGTATGCTGCTTGACCAATTCCAGTCCTTTGTCTGGATAATATTGGCATTGATACCGAGATCTACACCTGTGTTGCTCACCTCACCTGCGTTAACGTAGTACTGCTTGCCACCAAGATAGTAAGGAGGTGTGGTCTGAAGAAGAGCGTCGGATGTACGTTTGTAGTACCAGTCAACTGTAAAGTCGAAACGTCCGCCGAGGAAGCCTACATCAAGACCAAGGTCAAACTGCTTGGTACGTTCCCACTTAAGGTTGGGGGTTGTTACCTTATCCGACCAATAACCAACAGATGGAGTAGTCACACCATAGTAGACATTTACTTTTGAAAGAAGACCGAGGGTCTGGTAAGGGGATATATCCTGATTACCGATGATACCGAAACTTGTGCGGAATTTAAGATTGCTAATAGTCGGAGTCAATGATTCCATGAACTTCTCATTGGAGATTGTCCAGGCCAAAGCAATAGAGGGGAAATATGACCACTTATTGTTCTGGAGACGTGAAGAACCGTCGGCACGGAACGTACCGGTCAGCATATAGCGATTGTCAAAGCTATAAATTACACGGGCAACTCCAGACATCAGAGACCATTTTGAGTAACTGTTACCGGCACCCTTTGTCTCGGCAACGTCTACGTTCCACCACCCCACTGATTCTGTAAGAAGGTCTGAGCCTGAAATACTCATGCCGCGTGTAGTGGCGCTTGTAGCCTCCCATACGGCAGTAGCGGTAAGAGCGTGTTTATCCCATTCGCCGATGTAGGTCAAGTTGTTGGTGGTCTGGAGGAGCCAACGGTTAGTGTTTGCGTTAGACATAGCTGTAGTCACGCCTTCGAAACGGGTACTTGGGGTCATTGAGTAGTTGTAGCTGTTGAAATAGTCAACACCGTTGCTTGTAGTGAAGGTAAGGCCTTTGCAGATATTAAATTTCAAATCCAAACGTCCGTTGACGATATCGCGGCGACGTTCGTTGGGAGTTGTGAGCTCCCCGTAGGGATTATAACCGATTGAGTTGTAGGGGTCTTTGTTATATACTTTGGTGTCGCCTACATACATATCCATTGTGGGAGAATAGGTGTATGCAAACCATACAGGCCCTGTACCCATGCTGAATCCTCCGATACCGTGGCCGATACCGTGGCTTAAATCCACGTCAACAGTTGCTTCCAACCAGTCGGTAATACTTGCTCTGACATTTGCACGTCCGGCAAAACGCTCGTATGATGAATAGTCGAGAATACCTTCATTCTTCATGTAGTTGGCTGATACGTAAGCCTGAATACCTTCAGTACCTTTGGTAAATACTAGCTTATAGTTCTGAGTATTACCAGTACGATAAATCTCATCAAGCCAGTCAATACCCGGATTTTCGCCAGTTATATAGGGCTCGAGCTGATTTTCGAGTCCAGCACCGCCTGGGAAATAATCGATAAGAGCCTGTGCATATTGCTGTGTGCCCATTATGTCAGGGAGATGAGTTGCCTTCGAGAAACCGTAAGAAGCGTCAAATGTAATCTGGCTCTCGCCTTTCTTGCCGCGGCGAGTGGTGATGATAACGACACCGTTGGCACCGCGCGAACCATAGATGGCGGTCGATGAAGCATCCTTAAGAATCTGCATTGATGCGATATCCTCGGGGTTTAGGCCTTCGAGACCTGACTCACGTACGAGACCGTCAACCACATAAAGAGGCTCATTGGATTTATTAATTGAATTTGATCCGCGAATACGAATCTTAGGAGAGCTACCGGGGATACCGTCTGAAATAACGTTGACACCAGAAACACGGCCCTGCAATGCCTCACCTACAGTGGTGACAGGTTGAGCCGAGAAGGCCTTGCTGTCAAGCACAGACACCGAACCTGCGAGGTCGGCTTTGCGAACCTGACCATAACCGATAACTACAACTTCGTCAAGTGCGGCAGCATTATCATCAAGGGTGATCTCAATTGGATCAGTGGACTTGACCACAACGGTCTTTGGCTGATAGCCTACAGATGTGATGTTGATAGTTGCAGGAAGTGATGTCACTTTAAGAGCAAAATTGCCATCGATATCCGTCGTGGTACCAAATTTTTGCTTGTCCTCGATTATACTCGCTCCAATAACTGGTTCTCCCGTAGAGTCAATCACCGTACCTGAAATGGTGGGATTTCCCTGTGCCAGAGCAGATATATATGCCGGCAAGAGACCAATCAGAAATAACAAAATGAACTTGAAATTCATGGTAAAATGTAAATTTTAATAACTTTTGCACAAATTTATGGAAATATTTATTTTATGAGGGAAAATTGACAGTTAATAAATGTAAAACTGTCAATTTTTTTTTTACGGTTTAGTCTCCTCATATCAGAAATTCAAGTGTAAAGCAAAACGCACTCCGCTATGATTAATTTTATATCCAGGATGGCGATAGCTTAGACGCCAAACATAGTCAACTCGTAGGCACCGAAGTATATTATCGATGCCAACAGATGCCTCTATATATGGTCCCTTGGTCATGCGAGTTACTTTTGACAGTGGAGGAAATGCCAACAATGATGGATTAAGATCGGGGATATTGCGATGGCTCAGTCCACCATAAAATCCGCTGAAAGAAACGATTTCTCTCAACTTAGCCTTCTTCACCACAGGGATTTTGTTGAAAAGCCAGCCATTCGGACTATATGTCAAAAACCACGAAACCTGCGAATCGTTGATAAACTCCATCGGGTTGAGCAATGCAAAGCTTTCGGGCTGAATCGTATAGCTGAGATTGGCATTGGGGATTATCAAATCAAAGAAACAAGATTGACTCCACACCTTGGCAGCCTCGACTATAGCGTCGAGATACCCAAACTGAGAAAACCAGAAACGTTTGCGAAAACTGAACTCTGTTTTACTAATCGGATACTTTGATAAAGCTCTCGGCGCAAAAGTGTGTGACAAGATAAACACAGGCGCGTCAAGATTTACCGGATCACGCGATGTGCGCGACTGGTAGAATTTTTCGCCAGGAGCGTACCTAAAAGTCAACTTGATCGAGTTCTCAGTAAAATGGTTGAAATATTTGCCATAGCCATCGACAAAAGGCACCCAACGAGTAGGGATCCGTCGGTCGTTACACAAACTCGCCGTAATAGAAAAGTTGTTGTACAACTCAAGATTGTACGCCAACTCCGTCTCACGATGATATATCGCATTGCGGTCGTCGAAACGCTTGAGCGATAAAAATACGTTGTCCGGATTTGTAAACTGATAGTGCTGACCAATGTAATCTATGTCATAAAGTTGCGACAACCGCAAAGAATGTATCGGAAACTCGCGTGAGTGTACATTCTTGTCACGGAAAGAGTACTCTACTTCGCCCTGATACTTCCATTTGTGGTCGGCAGTGCCGTAGGCCACATATCCTCGTGCAAACCATCTCCTGTTAAGGGCCGCAGTGGTGTATCCTCCCAAGCGAAAACGCGTACCTTCGATAGGGTTAAAACTTACTGTGGTATTCACCGGTCCATATTCAAACTTCCTGCCAATGGGCACATATCCCCTCATATAAGAGCCCACTACATCTACAGCTATATCAAACCACAGAGACCTACCGAATCGGCCAATCATCTCGTCCACCCTACCCTCCTGACGCGACATAGGAGTGATACGAGCGCGCCGCCAATATTGGTCGGAACGGTGATCCACGCTGTCAACTACGAACTCGCTTTGAAGTCCGTCAAAAATCGTAGTATCTTCCGGCTCTTCAAACGAATATGAGCCATAAGAAGTATTGCGACGGGCGTAGAGGGAGGGCAGTCCATGATAAGGCGCGATTTCGAGAGACAAGTCATCACTCTTTTTTATTCGTGTACCCTCAGGAGTTGTTTCGTAGACCTGTGTCAGGAAAAACTGTTCCACAAAGTTGAGATTAATTTCATGGGGGATACTCATTTCCACTTTGCGCACTGTCATAGCCGAGTCATTAATAGCAACATAAAAATTCCCTGCGAAACCCAATGACGCAGCATCAAGAGGATAAAACGAAACCACCGCGCATGAATCGCTACCAATCACCACAGTATCGCTAAGAATAAAGCGGTAAAAATCCGGAGCATGCGACGACAACGGACTCACAAAGTGATTTTTCAGCAATACGATGTTATCATCATAGATATTCACCTCGCGCAGTGCCTCTTCAAGAAAAATCTGTATGTTGTCAGAACTGCTCGCATCGTCCATTCCTGCGTTTTTAAAGCCTGAAATCGTCACTCGGTGCGTCTTTGGATCACGACGATAGTTTACGGTAGATGCTTTTTCTTTGACGGAGAAGTTAAGCACAGGTCGGCCAAATACCGATGTATCAATATATTCCTTTATAATGGGGTACCTCTTTATAAAAAAATTATTTGAATTTGGGTCGAGATCATTAAGCGCAATAGTTATACGCTCATATTTATCGTAATTATAATAGTCTCTGCGCTCGGGATTACCTATATCCTCGCTTGTGCGCAGACGATTGATGAACTCAGCAGCCTGAGAGGTCTCACCTGCGACAGTGTCGCCTGCCGCGTATAATGAAAAACCGTCCACTTTGGCTCGCATATCATACACGCGAGCTCTCACTGCGAAACAAATCGTAGCGAGGCAGAGCGATATCAATATGTGGCGTACAAGCATAGCTTAAAAATAATAGTTGAATTACAAAAATTTTTCTCTTACATTATATAACACATAATTTCGCAAAAATATCCCTTAAATTTTAAATTTATCTTTTTATTATTGATATATTATTTGCATAGTTGGTCTGAAATGCCTACTTTTGCCCTTGCAACAAAAAAATATTTACCCACCATTAAAATATCTGCCCACCATGAAATATCTGCCGTTAATGATAATATTAGGCGCAGCCTCTTTTCAGACATCCGCAAAGGATGTGGCTGTAAGTGCTGACAACCAAAAAGACTGTACCGAAATGATGTGTCAAGCCATAGAGGAGGTGAGCCGCAGCGGGGGCGGCACAATAAGTATGCAGCACGGCATTTATCGATTTGACCGAGATAATGCCATACAACGCCTTTACTATGTGTCCAACACCACTTCAGAGACCGAGGATGCCGACCCCACCAAACATATTGCCCTTTTGCTGCGCCATGCTAAGAACGTAACAATTGAAGGCAACGGCTCGACACTAATGCTCGACGGAGAGCTTACATCATTTGTAATCGACTCGTGCGAAAACGTAACTCTGAAGAATATAACAATAGACAATGCCCACCCCACACAAACTGAAATGACCTTGCTCGCCAAAGACGGCAACAGCCTGCTGATGAGCGTACACCCCACATCGCAGTACCGCATTGACGACAGCGGCCGCCTGGTGTGGTACGGCAAAGGATGGGAATTCTCAGGAGGTATAGCTCAAACTTTTGATCCGACTACGGATGAGACTTGGCGAAGCTGGAGCCCTATGAACGGACTCAAACAAGCTGTGGAGGTGAGCCCCGGTAAATTATGGCTCAACTACGATAAACTGCCGGATCAAAAAGTGGGATGGACCTACCAGATGCGTGATGCTATCCGCGACGAAGTGTGCGGCCTGATTGCCAACAGCACCAACGTGACTTTTGAAAATGTTAACATCCACTTTGCCGGTAATTTCGGTGTGGTAAGTCAGTGCACCCGTAATATCACTATGGATAAGGTGCGTTTTGAACCGGCCCCAAAAAGCGGACGCACCAATGTGGGATTTGCTGATTTCCTACAATTTTCAAGCTGCGGAGGAGCGTTGAAGATACACGACTGTAGATTCACCGGTGCGCACGACGATCCCATCAACGTGCACGGCACATATCTAAAAGTAGTCGATCGTATCGACGACCGACGCATAAGAGTTCGCTACATGCACCCGCAGACCTACGGTTTCCAACAATTTTTTGCCGGTAATACTATAGAATTTGCAAATCAGGCAACTCTTCTGCCCATCGCTACCGCCAAGGTAAAATCGGCAAAAATGATTGATGACCGTACCATAGAAATCACGACCGATAAACCTCTTGACACAACTATCACTCCAGCCAACAATGTTGCGGTGGAAAATCTAACCTATACACCGGATGTAGAAATAAGCAACTGCTATTTCTCCCGTATTCCTACCCGAGGTATACTCGTGACAACACGCGGCAAGGTAGTGATTGAGCACAACACCTTCTTCCACATGCACATGAGCGCTGTCCTGATAGCTGATGACGCCAATAGCTGGTATGAGTCAGGTCCTGTTAAAGACGTTACAATAAGGTATAATAAATTTATTGGCTGCGGCGCACCAGTAATCAACATACTACCGGAGACAAAGAAATATGAAAGTCCTGTACATCGCGGTATAAAAATCTACGGCAACGACTTTACAATGTCAGGCAGTCCGGCTATAAGCGCCCGCGGAGTTGACGGACTTGAAATTAAAGACAACATATTCGATGGTTCTTACAATCCTGCTGAACAACTTATCGATATTAAGGATTGCGAGAATACTCGTATAAAGTGAGATCGATAATATCCATTGTTTCCAGCAATCATCGTTTTAGATTTTCCAATAAACGCATTATGACTCTATCAGATAAATTCCACAATCTTCTCTATGATTGTGAAAATAATGGACGTGACTTTGACGACATTGTAAAGCTGGTAAATAGTGCTGATGAGTCTGCCGAAAAGCAAGGATTGCAGGCTCTAATGTATCATGATGGCATCGGAGTAGATATTGACCTCGACAAATGTTTTGATCTGGCAGAGAAAGCCGCATTCGAAGGGAATGACGGACTCGGATACTATCTCCTGGGCTATATGTGTGAGAATGCTGAAACTCCTGACCAAGCCTTTGGAGGACCGCGACAGAAATATGACCACTACGATGCCGAACGATTCTATGAAATATGCGCTGAAATAGACAGTCGTTGGCGTGAGCCTGCCAGAATTTGGCTTGGAGATTACTATATGGATTCGGCGAAAGGCGGAGATCCTGATGTGGGTGTTGAATACTATGAATCCATAGCAGAAGTCAACGCTGAAGCGGCCGGTAAGCTTAGCGATTATTACTGGGAACTCTCAATGATCGATAATTATGAGGAAAGCGAATGGACTGAGCAGCTATTTAAGTGGACTGTTAAAGCAGCTGAACTCAATCCGGAAGAGTATTCCTATCGTATGGGCTGTATGTATGCGGATGGATTAGGGTGCAAGAAAAATCCGGAAACGGCAATGCACTATTTTAGCAAAGCATATTCATTCGGCGATTGGCGTGGTGCAAAAGCCATTGCAAATTGTCTTGAAGTGTATCTTTCAGACAAATCATATCTGGAGAACCATAGCAAAACAGAATTAGAAAACGAAATAAAAGTATGGAACGAGCGCAGTGAAAAACTGTACGCTGAGGAAATAGAGAATCCTTGTCAAAATCAAGAGACTTATGAGCATGACGCCCTTTAAGAATAAAGAGCGGAATAGGCTTTGGATTATCTTGTTTGTACTTATGGCAGGATTGATCGTTCAGTCCTGCCGCCAAAAAGAATTAATATATCCCGATCCCGAAGATTTTGACGGTTGCATAAATGTAAGATTTGAATGGGATGATGCACCTGATGCTAATCCTGAAGGCATGACGCTATATTTTTTCCCAGTCGATTCACGCAGTCGTATATGGCGTTTCGACATAGCAGGCCGTAATGGTGGGACGGTAGAGCTACCGTATGGCAACTACACTCTGCTTGCATATAATAATGATCTACCCGACATCTATTTCACAGATATTCAGCATTTCGAAGCTTTCACAGCAAACGCCCGTACTCGCAACGATAGCTTGGCATATGCTCCGGGAATGCTTTACTGCGGCATCGTGAATCAAATCCACATCCGTAACGATGGGTGCGAGTATTCGAATCAGGACGGAGCAGTTGTAGGCTCCAAGGATTATGTCGTGAAATGCTCCCCCATTTCTCTTTGCAGTTGCTACACCATAGAGATACGTGGAGTCACAGTTAACGAACATTTGAGATCAGCTACTGCCACTCTTTACGGTCTTGCCCCCTCAGTAAGGTTGTATGACGATAACTCGTATGGCAACCCAATTGGCATTATTACCGAGCTTGAGACTGCCGACTCGTCAAACACTCTTAAAGGAGTGTTTCACGCCTTCGGTACAGCACCGGGAATCAACGATTTTCGGCTTACTGCTACTATTCAGAATGATGAAGGAAAATATTATTCAAAAAATTTTGATGTCACATCGCAAATATTAAACTGTTCTGACAAAAAAAATGTTTTAATAATAGTTGAAGGCATAAAATTTCCTGATGATGTCAAGCCCCCTTCAAGCAGTGATGTAGGAATGGAAGTAGATGTTGACGGCTGGAAAGAAATAAATATTGATCTAAGCAGCGAGAACAACTATCCTTCATTAGCAATTTAATAAATTACGTTTCAACATAAAAATTACGAAAACATGAAGACTAAAAACTTTTACCTCTATGGTACTATCATGATAGCCGCCATATCACTCGGAGCTTGTACCACTAATGATGAGCCGACCCCCTACAATAGAGATTCGGACAATGCTATACGTTTTGCAGCAAACACTGAGCAAAATTCTCGTACAGGAGGTGACATAACTACTAATAATCTTATCACCTTCAATGTTTATGCCTATACCGGTACAGGCACGAACCCCGTATTGTTTATGGATAACGTGACCGTAACAAAGAACAGCAATAACTCATGGACATATTCACCGATACAGTACTGGCCCGCTAAAGACAAAGTGGACTTCTACGCTTTTGCACCAGCGACATGGGTCGGGAAGAGCGGTCCGGTGAATCCTGTGCCATATGATGCCTACGAAGTAAATGATGATCTTATATATGCTGTAAGTCCAGATCTCTCAGGTAATAATGGTTCTCCTAACGCGCAGGTAGTTTTCAATTTCCGTCATGCGCTATCAAAAGTTTCTGTCAAGTTGAGTTCAACGAATGCGAATTTGCAGGTGAAAGTCACCAATGTTGCACTCGCTAATATAATGACTAAGGGCAACTTCTCGTTTCCCTCAGGCTCTACATCCGAAGCCGCAACAGATCAAAACGTAGGCACTTGGTCTGACCAGAACACACCCTTGGCTTATCTTTATCACATGTCACAAACTCCTGACGATATAATAACACTCACCTCTACTCCGACAGATATGTCCACCACAGGTATGGGGCTTGGAGGCGCTAAATATATGATTCCTCAGGATCTTATCTGGATGTCAAACGGCACTGACAAAGATACATACATAACAGTGATGTGCTCAGTGTATGACACATCGAGCGGGGAGAAATTATGGCCGAATGCCAACACACCCAAAGAGAATATCGTTGAAGGGAGTACTTTTGGCGATGGCTTGCTAAAATTCCCGCTATCCACCAGTCAATTCACTTCTTGGCGACCCGGCTACTACTATTTCTACAACCTCGTCATTAATTCCAATGACGAAATGGGCACAATCGAATTTGCCAATCCCACAGTAGACACTTATGTGGATGTGACCACAAATTACGACTAAGGCAATATTTATCCTAATGAGATAGTGACAGTGGTCCCGTGACCGGATTTGGAGGCAATTTTGATATCACCTTTATGAAGGCGTACTATCTGCCGGCTCAATGATAATCCGATACCGCTACCTCCATTTTTGGTTGAGAAAAAAGGAGTAAACAGATTATCCAAGGCTTTTTCGGATAGACCGGGACCGTTATCAGATACGATAAAGAAGGGTATTCCTTCTGACACGGAAGCGCCCACCATGACCTCCGGTGAGTCAACTCCCGTCACAGCATCCAACGCATTGCGTATAATATTGCCAAGGGCTCTTGAGATAAGGTTAGGATCAAACTGGGCGTGCATATCTATAGGGGTCATGTATTTAAGAGTGCCGCTTGGCAGCCCTTTATTTTTGGCAGTAGCCTCGTGGAGAGTAATCAATGATGTCATGAATTCATTTATATCCACATCCTCGATCTTCGGCTCGGGGATGTGGGTCAATTCGTAGTATGAGTCAAGAAATCTCTTTAACTCATGACTCTGAAATGCTATAACGCCCATAGCCTCCACCATTTCACTATCAGTGAAACTATGGGGCGACTGCGAGATCTCTTTACTGAGAGAAATAATCGGAGACAGGTCATTGCGTATTTCATGTGTTATCACACGCAATATTCGGTCGTAGTACATTTTCCGTGTCCTTGTCTCCTTTAAAGCTGTACGATACACACCCGCTATTCTGTCCATAGTCTGAGACATAGAAGAAAGCGCAGGATCACCTTTTATTTCAAACGAAAATGACGTGTCTCCCGCCTCTATAGATTGTAAAAAGGTTGACGAAATCTCTTTCAGCTTATTTATCAAAGAGAGAAGGCAAAATATTGGAATGAGTGTGACGATAATAGTAAGGATAGCCTGCGGCCACATCCCCTGCGCTATGAAATATCCCATTACTATGGATCCGCCTACTGTCAGGAGCAGCATAGCAAGAATTTTTAATGTAAAATAATTCATTGCTTTCTGATAATGTTGTAGAGAGTTTGACGATTGACCCCAAGCCGCTCGGATGCTGCTTTAAGATTACCGCCGCATTGCTCGATCACAGACAATGCGTGGTCAGTCTTGATCTCGTTTAGAGTCATATTATCACGTTCCTTCTGCTTTTGCTCTATGGCAGATGCCTTTGACAGAATCTCATTATGCTGCCTTGTCACTGAATTTGTTTCTACAGCATGCCTGATTTTAGCGACAAGTTCGTCGTTATCCCAAGGTTTTGTGACAAAATTTTCAGCACCGTGTTGCATAGCGCTTACAGCCATAGGGATATCTCCGAAGGCTGTTATCATTACCATGGCAGGAGGCCTCTCCATCGCTTTGATCCGTTTCAGCCAAAATATTCCCTCACTGCCATCGAGTCGCGATGGATCAAAATTCATGTCGAGAAGTATCGCATCCACATCTCCTCTTGACAGAATCGCGGGGAGCATGGTGGGATCAGGAATAGCGGCCACATTATCAAAATGTTTTGACAAGATAATTTTCAGTGATGACCTCACTGATGGATTGTCGTCTACTATAATAATCTTCATTGTAATATTCACTTCTTGATTGCAAAGTTATAAAAAAGTAATTTGCAAGCACCTTCAGTCATAAAAAAATGTGATGCTACTGATGCGGAGTGTCTATTTTTTAGACATTCTGCACCTCAAAAAGTGTGTTTTTGCGATTATATAATATCCATCTGCCGTATAGGGGTTAATTTTGCGCCATGAAAAAGTTTTATTATATTGTCTTTCTTCTGTTGCAGTGCTATTCAGCACTGGCCGGTGAGCCGGATACAGCTATGACACTTAACGATTGCTTGATTTATGCACGTGATCATGCTCATGTCAACCGCATATCTCGCGTGCAGGTAGAGATGGCAGAGAGCGACGTAAAGATCTCTACATCTAACTTTTTGCCTTCATTAAGCTTTTCATCAAGCGGTTCATTGAGTTTTGGCCGAAATATTGATCCGGAGACAAATACCTACGATACACGTAAGACTGTTTCCAACAGCTATAATTTGAGTCTCTCCTTACCAATTTTTGACGGTCTTGTTTCAATTAATAGTCTCAAGGCCTCGAAAGTGGCAAGGGAACGTCAGAAACATAATGCACAAGCTGAAGAAGATCAGCGTTCGCTTGATGTGATAAAAGCCTTCTACAACGTTTTCTACTCCAAATCGCTCGTTGAGCAAATGAGGGGTCAATTAAGTCGCGATAGTCTACTGCTTGTAGGAGTTACAAAAGAATTTGAGCTCGGCACAAAAAGCGGGGCTGATGTGGCAGAACTGACAGCAGTGGTAGCTTCAGACGAATATGAACTTACCAATCAGCTGAATAATCTGAAAAAGGCTTATCTCACTCTAAAGGGAGATATGGGCATGCCGCTTGACGCTCCGGATCCCAAGCTTGACGAAGGGCACTACGAAGTTGATTGCAATACTAATTTCGAAAATCCCAGACTTGCAATGGCTCGCCTCGCACTCGGAGAAAGTCAGATTAGAGCCAGAATTGCTAAAGGTGCATTCTCTCCGAATATATCTTTGAGTAGCGGCGTATCCACATCTTTCTATCGGCTTATCGGTGATAAAGGGCCATCGCCTCAATTCAGTCGACAGCTGCGTGACAATATGGGCGAGTATATCGGCGTGTCGCTATCCTTGCCTTTGTTCAGAGGACTTAGTAGAATTAACAGTCTTAAACGAGCGAGACTCAATGAAACTGAGTGTCGGCTGAAGCTTGAACAGGTGAAATATGAACTTGAGAGAGAAACTGCCGACGCATTGCTTGATGTCAATGCAGCAGAAGAGGAATATCAAGCTGCAATCAGACGACTCGAAGCAGAAGAAGTGGCATACAAGGCAATACTGCGTAAATTCGAACTGGGAGGGGCATCAGCTATCGACCTTTTCACCGCAGGGGCAAGGCTTGCATCGGCGAGAGCCGGGCAAGAAGGCAAACGTATTCAATCAATTATCAGCAGAATCTTACTGTCATATTACCGTGGAGGCAGGTTAATTGCTGAGACATCAATAAAAAGATAAAAATTAAAAATATGGATCAGAAAATAGAGCATAAATTCCCATTACTAAGAAAATACTGGTGGATTGTGCCTGTAGTTTTGACTTTAACAGGCTTGATAATATGGAGCATATCAGCTTGGCGTACCACAGAATACGTGGCACACAAAAATTCTATGATGTTTGGTGATGTGACAGAAGGGATGTTTCATGACTTTCTGAGACTCACTGGACGAGTGGAGACAGGCACCACTGTACAACTATCGGCTTTGGAATCAGGAATTGTAGCAAAAAAATGGGTTGAAGAAGGCGCACAGATAAACGCCGGTGATGTAATACTCACTCTCACAAATCCGGCTTTACGCCAGCAGATACTCGATTCGGAGTCGCAACTCGCCGAACGCCAGAATATGCTGCGTGATACCGAAATCACGATGGAAAAAGAGAGACTGCAACTCAAGCGTGATATCCTTGCCGCTCGTACAGATCTAAACAGAAAACAACGCACTGCCGAGCAGAAAGAAAAGCTATATGATGAAAAGTTATGCTCAAGAGAGGAGTATCTTTTAGCACAGGAAGATTTGCAACTTGCCGTAGAGAATCTCAAACTCATTGAGGATCGACTTAGTCAGGACTCGCTGTACCGGTCCGTACAATTGTCAATGATGAGAGAAAGCCTGCGAAATATGCAGGAAAATTTTCAGCTTGTGCGCCAAAGAGCTGACAATCTCGACATAAAAGCATCCCACAGCGGACAGCTTGGGCGTCTCTCAGCCGAACTCGGCCAAAGTATATCCTCAGGACAGCAGGTGGGACAGATTAATATTCTCGACAACTACAAACTAACGGTGCTGGTGGACGAGCACTATATCGATCGTGTAGGGAAAGGACTTACCGGAAGTGCAGAAAAAGGCAAATCAAAATATGATGTTGCGATATCCAAAGTATATCCGGAAGTTTCGGAAGGGAAGTTCAAGGTAGATCTGGAATTTACAGGGAAAAATCCGGAGAATATAAGGGTTGGTCAGTCGTATATTGTAGACATTCAGACAGGCGAACCCAACACCGCACTGATGATACCTCGAGGCACATTCTACACGAGTTCGGGTGGACGCTATGTATATGTAGTGTCAGAAGATGGAAAAAGTGCAGTAAGACGCAACGTAAAGATCGATCGACAGAATCCTAAATATTACGAGGTAAGCGAGGGTCTTTCTCTCGGTGAAAAAGTGATAATAAGCAACTATACTGATTTCGGCGACGCCGACAAAATAATAATCAAATAAAGCCAGAAAAAAAATGAATATAGAAATCAACGACCTTAAGAAGGTATTTACAACAGAAAGCGTGCGCACTACAGCTCTTAACGGTGTGTCGCTAAATATTAAAGACGGTGAATTTGTGGCAATCATGGGGCCTTCAGGGTGCGGCAAATCCACACTGCTGAGCATAATGGGACTTCTCGACAATCCCACGTCGGGAAGCTATAAACTTGACGGGGAAGAAATGGCCGGACTTAAGGAATCGCAGCGCACAAAATGGCGTAAAGGTAAGATAGGCTTTATATTCCAGTCGTTCAACCTAATAGATGATATGAAGGTAAAGGACAATATAATCCTTCCTCTTAATAATCTGCCACTTTCATCTAAGGAAAAACACGAACGAGTGAATGAAACTATGCGACGAATGGGAATAGCGCATCGTGGAAATCACTATCCACCTCAGCTTTCGGGCGGTCAGCAGCAGAGAGCAGCAATAGCCAGAGCGGTCGTGGGCAATCCGGGTCTGATTCTTGCCGATGAACCTACGGGAAACCTCGATTCAAAGAACGGTACGGAGGTAATGAATCTCCTAAGCGAACTCCATAAGGCAGGAGCAACTATTGTGATGGTGACGCACTCAATGAAAGATGCCTCGTATGCCGACAGAGTAATCAATCTGTTTGACGGACAGATTGTTGATAAACTTGACAACCTAATGTAATACTGCCATGATGAATTTTTTCACTTCCGATCTTCGTCGGAATCTCATAAAGATCCTCTGCCTCACTGTAGGGCTTTCCGTTGGATTTGTAATAATAGCAAAAGTCTATTTTGAAAAGACCACTGATACATTTTATCCTGATAATGATCGGCTGTACTATATTGCAGAAACTTTTATAATCAGTGGAAAATATGACGAATGGAGGCAGACATCGGGAGCAGTAGGAGGCAATGTGAAAAGATATGTGCCTGAAGTGGAGTGTGCAGCAAGGCGCCTGATTTGCAGCGGTGGCTGGGATATCATACGTACTCAAGACGGGCGAGAATTAAGAGCTGACGGTGGATTATCTATGGTAGACTCTTGCTTCTTCGACATATTCGGGACAACCATAATTGCCGGAAATCTCAGAAATACGCTTTCTGAACCCTACTCCTGTGTGATTCCTCATTCATTAGCCAAAAAGATAGGTGATAATGTCATCGGCACAACATTCACACTTCCCGAATATGAGCGATGGTTTGGAGATATGCTACTAAAAGTTGGAGGAGTATACGAGGATTTTCCGGCTAATTCGCTTATCTCAAATGAAATATTTCTCAGTATGAACACCGATCCAAAGCTGTTTAGTGCAGACGGCAACAATTGGCAAGGCAACGATAGATTTGAGGCGTTTGTGAAATTGAATAAAGGAGCACGCATTGACGATGTGGAGACACACCTAACTAAAATGCTTATAGATAATGTAGGGGAAGAAAATCTAAAAAAAGACCACTACTCCCTGAAAATCCATCCCATAAGCCAATTTAAGGGCAATACAGGAATTCTCGACTCCTCAACAGGAATTCTTGCTATTCTTGCTATAATAATGCTTATGAGCGCATCACTCAACTATCTTCTTGTGGTGCTTGGGCAAATGCCCCGCCGGGCAAAGGAGATGGCTGTGCGTAAATGCTACGGCACTTCTAATCTAAATATTTTCATTCGTGCTCTTTGCGAAGGATTATTCTTCCTGGTACTGTCAGTTCTTCTTGCCGTCTTGGTTGTTATGTGCCTTCCTGATTTCTGCGGCCAGCTACTTGGACTAACTCCTGAAGAAATATTTACCGCTCCGGGGCTTTGGATGGTCATTGCATGTGTTTTCATACTGCTGCTTACAGTATCTGCCATTATCCCCGGAATCCTTTATTGTCGCACTCCTGTGGCTCGTGCATTCAAGGTTAATGTAAAAGGCCGCAGACAATGGAAACTCGTACTTTTGGCGATAGAGTTCTTCGCATCAGGAATGTTGATGTGCCTTCTTACTCTTATTAGTCGCCAGTATTCTATGTTGACTTCAATGGATTTTGGTGTCGACTACGAGAATATGGCATATATTCGCACGAATAGTATAGATGGTGAGGCACGACAGAAAGTGATTAACGCACTTAAAGAAATGCCTGGTGTTGAAGGGGTGGCAACCTCCGACTGCTCTATATTGGAATATGGTTCAGGAAATAATGTATTTATTGAGAGTCAATCTGAGAATTGCCTTAATATTAGTGACAGATATTCCAACAATCGTGAGATATTTGATATTGCGGGTTTAGAGTTTCTACAAGGAGGTAATTTCAGAGAGAGTGCCGATTCTACAGTAAACGAGGTAATTGTCGACCAACGATTTGCAGAAGAGATGGAGCGCATGTTTGGATGGGATAGCAAGAATGTCGTTGGACAAAGTTTCAGAATTACAGAACACGGACCTTATGATTTTACAATCGTTGGTGTCGTGAATAATGTAAGGAGAGGCAACCCTGAGAAAAATCAGACCGATACTCGTGGTGCAGTTTATTTCCCGGGAAATGATGCTTATAAATACATAAATGTCAAATTCTCAAATCTTGATTATGAGACTTTCCGCAAATCACAGGAGATTATAAATTCCAGCCTAACGGATAAAGAAGTCTATTTGGAGCGATATGATATGGTGGTACAGCTCAAAATGCGTGGAGTAAAACGTTTCCAGCTCGGTATCGCCACCGTAGGTATCGCCACTCTTATTATCACTCTTATCGGACTTATGGGCTACACTTCCGACGAGGTAATACGCCGATCGAGAGAGATTGCTATCAGGCGTATCACTGGCACATCTGTCTTCGGCATCGTCAAGCTTTTCTGCCTTTATATATTCGTAGTGGCTATCCCTTCACTACTTGCCGGAGGGGCTGCCGCTATGATCTTCGGCCAAGATATACTCTCACTCTACACTGAGCGTGTAGATCTTTCTCCGTTCACCATGTGTCTCTGTTTGTTCCTGATCCTACTAATCATCAGCGCCGTAGTTACTCTTAATACCATAAGTGTAGCACGTGACAATCTTTCAAATCATCTGCGTAGCGAATAACTTAAGAAAGGATGAAAACGATGGTATCCGGAACATATTTTCGGCCACTTAAGACCTGTAAATTGCCTTATACCCACCGAAAGAATCTATCAGGAAATACGTAGCAGTCCCAAACTACATCAAATGACGTACAGGGATCATCAAGACAGGCCGCCAAAAGCGGCCTGTAGTCGTCCCTAATTACCGACAAATCTACATCCATGACAGTCCAAAAGAAGTTGAGGGTAAATGTTTCGGCGATTAGGGAATAAGACTTTCTCAAAAGAATTGTCTAATTTTACAGTTACCAGTTGACTCTACAGGTTGAGATAAGGTTTTTTTTGCAAAAAAAATTGGATTCTCGATTATTAGCACTAACTTTGTGTACTTAATATAATGTCACTTTAGCTACTTGCATTTCCCATGAAACGTCTACCAGCCATTATAATGCTCATATTCGGTCTTCTCTCAACCAACATCCAAGTTCATGCCCAACTAATTGAGAAAGCAGAGAAGCTTCTACAGAGCGCTTTCAATCCTTCACCGAATGACACAGTTAACAATGACTCTAATATAGAATTGTCTTCAGAAGAAAAATTTTTGCGAGACTCTGCACTCATACGGGAGATGATGAATCAACTGCAAGAGATGCGGATGAATGAAATGCTTCTACGCACCGAGCTTGAAAATATTCGCAACCATAATCTTATCGCTGATTCTATGAAGATGGCCGAACAACGTAGCCGCATCGACTCACTTAGAGCAATTACTCCGGGAATCCCGGTTATTATTGATGGCGACACTCTATTCAATTTATACTCTGAAAGAGGGGGATATACTGCTACAGCACGTGCTGAGATGACACAGGAGGTGATGATAAAAATCGGGAAAACAAATAGCTTACGCCGCGACTCTGTATATATACTTGAGAACGATCACTTTACTGACATAATGTATGGGAGTCAGGTGATAATCAGTATCACTGACCAAGATGCTTTGTGGGAAAATATGAGCCGTAAAGAATTAGCGGAGAAATATACGCCGATTATTGCTGAAAAAATAAATTATCTAAAGGACGACAACAGTTTCTGGCAGATTATTTTCAGAGGAGCACTTTTTGTTCTCGTGATATTTGTGCAATATCTATTATTCCGCTTTGTCAACTATCTATTCCGAAAGTTGCGTCGGGCCATCATCCGCTTCAAACATCAGCGGATGAAGCCTGTTATTATACGTGATTATGAGTTGGTAAATACCCGTCAGCTTGGGCATATTATGATTTTCCTTAGCAACCTTCTCAGAGTTGGCATTCTGCTTCTTCTGCTGATGTTTACTGTTCCGGTGCTTTTTGCAATCTTTCCTCAGACTGAAAATATTGCATTCAGTATATTCCTCTACATCATCAATCCATTAAAGATGATATTGAAATCTATAGTGGAGTATATCCCCAATCTCTTTATCATTTTAGTGATCTGGTTTTTCGTCAAATATCTCATCAAAGGATTGCGATATATCACAAAAGAGATTGAGACAGAAAAACTAAAAATTACCGGATTTTACCCTGATTGGGCACATCCTACATTCAATATCATCCGATTTCTGTTATACGCCTTTATGATTGCAATGATATATCCTTATTTGCCCGGATCAAATTCCGGAGTATTCCAAGGTATTTCTGTGTTTGTGGGCCTGATAATATCCCTCGGATCAAGCTCAATTATCGGAAATATAATTGCAGGATTGGTAATCACATATATGCGACCATATAAATTGGGCGACTGCATCAAGCTGAATGACACAACAGGGAACGTAATTGAAAAAACGCCCTTTGTGACGCGCCTTCGCACTCCGAAAAATGAGGTGGTTACTGTTCCCAACTCATTTATAATGTCATCACATACTGTAAACTATAGTGAATCGGCACGTAATTACGGACTTATTATTCATACATCCGTATCATTCGCATATGATACCCCATGGCGCACAGTACACGATTTACTTATCAACGCAGCACTTCGTACACCGGGTGTACTCCACAATCCAAAACCATTTGTACTTGAAACAGAACTTCAGGACTACTATCCTTGCTATCAAATAAATGCATACATAAAGAATGCTGACATTATACCGGATATAATGTCAGATCTTATGCAAAATATTCAGGACTTGTTTAATGAGGCCGGTATAGAGTTAATGACACCTCACTATTACGCCAACCGCGATGGCAACGCATCTAACATCTCCTCTGATTATTTTGATAAAGATAGGTGACAAGCTACAAGCGCAAGTTCGGAATAAGATTCAGACTCCGATTATCTCCATAATTGCAAAATTAATACTTAATGCGGAATCGGACGCACGGGCCGTACGTCCCTACATTTCAATCCGCAAAGGTAAACATCTTTCGCCGTTTTGCAAATATCCACACCTATTGCGCTCGCAATGCCTTATAGGATTATGGAGGGACATTAAGAATTCTATTCCTGTAAAGCAGGAGCTCCAGCAGTGTTCTGTCGGATTTGAGCAGACACATGGAGCCCATGTACCTGCGGTTAGGCTCCAGGCCGGTGTCTTTCCCGTCGACGCATATGGTGAGCTCAGCCGTGTAATGGTCTCCCGCATGGCTTTCTACCGACAAGGATGATATCGTCCCGGAAACCCCATTTTCTGACTGGATGCCGGTAAACATTGGGGAGTACAGCGTCACCCCGCAATGTTTTTCAGACGACACATACCGCAGCATTTCGGGCGACAGCGGCGCAGTGACCTTGAACGCGCTTCCGTCCCATTCCCCTTCAAAACGGCATTCCGACCTTTCCGGCCATTTGACAAGGGACGCCCCGAAAAGCAGCCCCGCCACAACCACAGCCATCACCGTCATGCCCCAGCGCACTATCGCCGGCGGTATACGCCCCATGATATCCTGAACCTCCGCGCTCAGAAGCTCAGGCTCCTTCCCCGGTATGCTGCTGCCCCGACGCTCCATCAATTTCCAAGTTCAAGCTGGTTTTTTATCAGCGTGTAGTATTTGCCTCTCCTCTCTATGAGCTGGCGGTGCGGCCCCTGCTCCGCTATACGCCCGTTGTCGATCACGACGATGTTGTCGGCGTCGCGCACCGTGCTGAGCCTGTGGGCGACCACCACAACGGTCCTGCCCTTGTAGAACTCATGGAGGCTGGCCATGATCCTGCGCTCGTTGTTTGCGTCCAGCGCGTTGGTCGCCTCGTCGAAAAATATGTAACTGGGGTTCTTGTACACAGTGCGGGCTATGAGAAGCCTCTGGCGCTGCCCCTGGCTGATGCCGTTGCCCTCCATGCCGATTTTGGTGTTGTAGCCCAGCGGGAGGGAGTCTATGAACTCCCGGATGTTGGCGGTGTCGGCGGCCTCGGCCAGGCGCGCCGTGTCGGGCTCGTCGTCGGAGACGGCTATGTTGGCGGCGATGGTGTCGGAGAATATGAAGCCGTCCTGCATGACGGCCCCCGTGACACTCCGCCAAAGGTGCGGGTCCAGCCTGTCGAGCGGCACGCCGCCGACCAGCACGCGCCCCTTCACAGGACTGTAGAAGCCAAGAAGGAGCTTAACGAGCGTTGTCTTCCCTCCCCCGCTCGCCCCCACTATCGCGGTCACCTTGCCCTCGGGGATTCTCAGGCTCACGTTGTCGAGCACGCAGTCGCGGTCCGAGCCGCCGTAGCTGAACGACAGGCCCTCCACCACAATGTCGCCCCTGGGCGGGGAGCCGATTTTTTCAGGCGCGCCGCTGTCCTCGTCCTCGAGGCTGTGGATCTCGTTGAGACGCTCGAGGCTGATCCTGGCGTCCTGAAGCTGCCGTATGAAGCCCACAAACGAGTTGACGGGCCCGTTGAGCGCCCCCACTATGTAGGTGAGCGACACCATCATGCCCAGAGTCATGGTGCCCTCCACCACGCATTTGGCCGCTATAAAGGATATGACTATGTTGGTGGCCTGGTTGAAGAAGAGCGACCCGACCTGCTGTATCTGCCCCAGGGCCTGCCCCTTCACGCCTATCCTGAAAAGCCTGGCCTGGATGCGCTCCCACTGCCACCGCTTCTGGCGCTCGCAGTTGTTGAGCTTGATCTCGTGCATGCCGTGCACCATCTCCACGAGGCTGCTCTGCTCGGCGGCCGACTGCTCGAAACGGCGTATGTCGAGCTCCCGGCGGTGCTTCATGAACACCGAGACCCACCCCACATACAGGGAGTTGCCAGCAAGAAAAATCAGGAGTATGAGGGGATTGTAGACTGCAAGCACGAAGCTGAAAACAAAGAAGTTGACGAACGAGAAGAGGGCGCTGAGCGACGAGCCGGTAAGAAACGACTCTATGCGCCTGTGGTCGCCGACGCGCTGCATTATGTCGCCTGTGTTCCTGGCGTCGAAAAAGCTGAGCGGCAGCTTCATCAGCTTGATCAGGAAATCCGATATGAGCGATATGTTGACGCGGGCGTTTATGTGCAGCAGCAGCCACCCCCTTACGAACTCGACCGCCACTTGTGAAGCCGACACCAGCAGCTGGGCGCCCAGTATGAGGGCTATGAAGCTAAGGCTGCGTCCCCTTATGCCAATGTCCACCAGCCCCTGTGTGAGAAACGGGAACACAAGCTGGAGAACGCTCGCCACCGCCATGCCCAGAAACAGCTGCAGGATCTCGCACCGGTAGGGTCGGAGATATTTCATGAGGAAGGGCAGCGAGCGCCCGGGCTTGCCGCTTTCGCCTTTAACAGAGTAGAAGGCGGGAGTGGGCTCGAGGGCCAAGGCTGCCCCCCGCTCCTCGCCGCCCGCCCTGGTTGACACCCAGCACTTTCTCATCTCCTCCTCCGAGTAGGCGACTCTTTTCGTGGCGGGGTCGGCGATGTGGAATTTGTGGCCCGAGCGCGTCCTGCTCACCTTGTAGCACACCACAAAGTGGCGCTGGTTCCAGTGGAGGATGCACGGCAGGGGCATCTCGTCTATTAGCTGCCGCAGGGATATTCTCAACGCCGCGGTCTTGAACCCGACTGACTCGGCGGCGTCGCTGATGCCGAGCATCGACACGCCCGCCCGGGTGATGAACGAGCGTTTGCGCAGGGTCTCCAGGGTGTAGTCCCTGCCATAATGCTTCGCTATCATGCGCAGACAAGTCGGGCCGCAGTCCATAGCGTCAAGCTGCCGGTAGTGGGGGAAGGGTCTCATGGGTCTATGCTGTGTGGGTGTTTAAGTCTGTAAAGTGGCATACGGGGGCAAGCGGCGCATCGGGGTGCGGGATGCACTGTGCCCCGCCTATAAACCCGGCGCTTCTGTGCTGAACCATTCAAATTGTTTGTCCGGCGATATTAGGAATTTTAGGGCCTTCTCTAATTTGGCAAAGAACTCTGTCTCATTATGGGAGACGAAGCCGATTTTTTCCATTTCCAGATCGGGCTTAAAATCCCATCCCGGCGTTGGGTTGAAGACCAGGGGGGTGCACCCGTGGACGATACATTCCATAATGGCCGATGAAAAGTGGGAAACGACAACCCGCGTGGAGGCGTACACGGATTCAAGCCTGCGCGCGGAGACGTCATGCAGATTGGGCAATGCCGCGAATCTTTTTTTTGTCTCGCTATCAAGCGATGATTCGGGGTGCACCCGGTATAGGATTCGGGTGTCCGGGAATAACTTTGAGGCGGCGACAACGAGATCGACAAACCTCTTGTAGCATGTGCCCGAGCTTACAAAGTACGGCTCCTGCAGGAAGAATGCGACACTATCGTGGGGCCCGTTCCCCTCAATCGGGTACGGATAGAACGCCGTTTCAAGCTTCATGCCGGGATTCCCCTCGGACCATAGCCTTTTGAAGCCGCCGCCCCATACCCTCATTGTCTGGAACGGAAGGGATGTAAACCCCGCGTGCATGAAGGCGGGCCATCCGTGCTGGTAACAAATCGATCTGCCTCCGCGCCGGTTGCACATTAACGCCCATAATTTTGATTGTGAGTGACAGCCACAAACGCAGTAAAACTCGGGGGGCTGGATTATACTGTCCAGTGCTTTTATCGTGTTGGCAAAAGAAAAAAACACGGGGAAGTGCTTTTCCATAAAGCGGTTGCCGCATATGCGGTCTCCGAGCTCGACGAACCTCACCGCTGTGATGTGCGGGGGCAGTTCAAGGTCTGACGGAGACAGGGCGCACTCCGTTACGAGTACCGCCTCCCTGTCTTCAAGAAGCAGAAACGGCATCATGTACTCTATCATCCTCCTGTTGTTTGCGTAGTATACAGGTTGTCCGCGCAGGGGGGATAGTATCGCCGCCCATCTTGAAACGTTTGTCCCCAGCGCATGGAAGCACTCGTTCTCCGCGCCTCCCGCCGGACGCGGTGGCAGACGCAGTGAGGCTTTCAGAATGTCCTCCGGCCCAAACCCCGCGCACCTTAGCGAGCAGTACCTGTCCCGCAGCGGGTAATAGGAATAATTGATGTAGCTCTCGAGCGCGGCCGACAAATCCGCCCCGTCGATCTCGGCAAGGCCGGAAACGGTGCCGATCCAGCGGTGCACCGCATGCGCGAGGTTTTCGAAAAACTCTGTAATATAAATGTCGGGGAGCTGGTCCTGGCTCATTTTCTCTTGTTCCTGGCTCATTTTCTCTTTTTGGGGTGGACGTCAAACCTGTACTGGATGTGCAGCAGTGCATAGCGCGGGAGCACGTTGGTGAACGTCTCGGTCCGGCCCTGCGCGTTGACGTTGTACGTGACGTTGCTGAGCTGGCGGAGCAGGTCGAACCCGTCGAGCATAACCAGCCATTTGCCGCCTTTTACGCCGTAGCTCAGACGGGCGTTCCATACGATGTCCGTGGTGTTAAGCTCGCTGTAGGCATAGCCCCGGCGCGCGTAGACGTTCAGATCGGTCGACAGCCCGAGACCGAACGGCAGTGCGAACTCCCCGGTGAGCCCGTACTGCGCCGATTCGGCCGAGAAGGGCTCGAACCCGGAGTTGTCGCTGCGGGTGTCGCGCCAGTCAACGCGCCCGCTTATGCCTATTTTCTGGCGCCCTATCCTCCACGCGAATTCCAGCGACTGCCCGAGGGTCGTGTTCTCCACGGTGGATTTTTCCATCCCGCCGCCGGAGGAGACCATGTCGGCCACAAGCTCGTGGCGCACAAGAGAGCGGGAGGTTACGGAAAACTGGTCGCGCCCGCCGAATGATTTCGAGTAGTTGCCGTGAAGCCGGCCGGCGCGGTTGCCGCTGACATTGAAGGCGCGGTACCGGCGCACTCCGGTCGTCTCGTCGTAGTAGAGGCCGTTGACGAGGGCGTTTTCTGTGAAACTGAGCTGGCACCCTACAATAAGGCTGGAGGCGTGCCGGCCGCCGGCGGTTCTGACCCAGCTCAGGTCCACAGTGTTGGCCGCGCTGTTTTTCAGGCCCTTCGCGCCCATGAAAATATTAAGCGGGTCGCGTGTGTCCGTGATGTCGACAAGGCGGTCGGGCTTGACCAGCTCGGTCCGCCGCTCGTATTTGACCTTCCAGCTGTTCTTCCCGGCCCTGTACAGGAGAAACGTGTTGTAGAAATCAACCGCCGCGCTGTTGTGCCGCACGCGCTGCACCCGGTGCTCCTGTTCGTAGCCGAGCGCCCTCCAGGCGTAAAGTATTCTCGGGCTCACCTGGTACGACCACCGCCCCCGCCGGGCCTGGCGCGACCCGATCAGGTCGAAGCGCAGCGACAGGTAGTCGTCCCTGTGGCGGCTGCGGTGCGACTGCCCCGCGTCAAGCGCGGAAGCGTAGTCCGCGGGGAGGGCGCCAAACACCCCGGCGTCGCCCAGGCGGTCGAGCCTGTAAAAATCCGAGTTCCGGTCCGAGGCCGTGTGCTGCCATTCGGGATAGACGGAGAGGCTGACGTTTTCCGACGGAAGGTACAGGTATGAGGGGCGTATCTGCAGCTCGACGCTGTGGTCCGGCGTGCCGTCAGTGTAGGAGTAGTCGGTCCTTCTCAGCCCGGACTCGTTGAAGTTGATGTCATAGCGGTTGAACGCGCGCGATTTGTTGCGGGTGTAGGAGCAGTCGGCGCGGAGCTCCACGAGATCGGGCGTGTGCGGGATCTTTGATGAAAAATACGCGCCTCCCCCGGCTTTCAGAGAGCTTCCCGTCTTCAGCGCGCGCGTCAGTGCGCTGTTGATGCAAATGTCCGACAGGGTCCCTCCCGCCCCGGAATACACAAGCTCCAGCATCTCGAGGGTCAGGTCGCGCATCTCGCTGTTGAAAGTGCCGGACAGGGCGGAGGAGGCCATGTCGCTCTTCTCGTAGCCCAGGTTCTGCCCCACGCTCAGCACCCGGCTGTCGGACTTGAGGCTCGCACCGTTGCGGGTCGTGAGGCTCAGGGCGTGCGAAAGCGAGCGGCCGAACCGGGTCTCGTACGTGTCACCCCCGCTGAGGAAGTTCGCGGAGTGGGTGCTGGCGTCCCTGCTGTTGCGGTCGCCGGCAAAAGTCGTGCTGCCTGAGAACGACCACGCGCCCCAGGCTGTGCTGTAGTCCAGCCCAGCCATCCTGGCGCGCAGCTCGCCGCTTGCGCCGGAGCTCTTAAAATTATCGCTCTGCCCGGGCTTGCGGCTGTCGTTGAGGTTGTTGATGTTCCCAACGAGGGCAACCCGCGACTTTGCTGTGTGCCACATGCCGAACAGTCGTCCCAGATACCGGGAGTGGGTGCCTCCCCCGGCTTCCATATTGCCGATGAACCCCGACATGTACTCTTTCTTCAGGCGCACGTCAATCGTGTACCGGCTGTCGCCGAGGTCCCGCCCGGCCAGCATGCTCCGGTCGCTCCATTTCTCGTACACGGCAATGTCTTTCACCGTGTAGGCCCCCAGATTGTTGAGCATTATGCTGTTGTCGCCCTTGAAAAAGTCCTTCCCGTTCATCACCAGACTCTCCACAAAGCGCCCGTTGACGTAGATCTGGCCGTTGCCGCGCACCTCCACGCCGGGAAGCTGCTTTATGAGGGCGTCCAGCATCGACCCCCTTGGGGTCTGGAAAGCGTCGGCGTTGTAGACGATCGTGTCGCCCTTGACGTAGAATTTTACCTTGGTGGCGGTCACGGTGACCTCGGGGAGGCGGTTCGGCTCGGGGTAGAACACCAGGTCGGGGATCACGGTCTCAAACTCGCGGGACCCCGGCCGGGGTATGTGGACGCTGCGCGTGACGGGCCTGAAGCCTTCGGCATAGCCGTGCAGCGTGTATTCGGCTTTCTCCCTGGGAACGTCGAACGCAATATCGGTCACAACGGTCATATTCCCGTTTTTGTCTATGTCTCCTTTATACGACACGACGGCGCGTATAGTGTCGCTGCTCCCCTTGCGCACCAGGTAAACCTCCGGGGCCGGCACTTTTTCGCCGGTGAGGTTCTGCATGGCCCGCGTTCTGATTTTGAAATCGGCGCCATCCGCGCTGAACGATACTATTAATAAGAGAAGCGAATTCAGGAGTAGGATGCGTAGCATGGCTGGTAAGGGTTGGGTATTAAAAGGATGTTTAAAATAAAATGTGAATAAAAAAGGACCGAATCAAAAGGCCGGTCAAATTCCCTCTGGGAATTGGTGGCAGACAGTGAAAACGCAGACAAACCCAAAGCAATGCGTGTCTGGCAGATTCCGGCCGGCGGGATGCTCGTGGCGGCCGCTGCCTTTGTTGCCCTCAGTAAAGTGACTTATGTTAACACTCAATTTTTTAATCACCCCTAAGTGGTGTGTCTCTTAGACCTGGACAGGGCTAAAATAGCTTTGTAATAAAGTCTCATAGGTGAAAGTTTTATCGTTTATCTGCCGCAAAATTACATCTGCTTACGAACAAATACAAATTTTCAGAGGTAATTTTTTTGGACACTGTCAGCACCTAATTAATTGATATCCAGAATACGCATATATCCTTTTTTCAGCAATTTTAGACATGTGATTTAATAACTCGTTGTAGCACTGCAACATAAGACTGTCCAAAAAAATATTTTATTGGACAATTTCCGCTCGTATTGTAACATATTATATTACAATATTATACATTGTAGAATAGCTAAATTGATCCAGATATGGCTGCCACAAAGGCATCCCTGTCCGGAGCGCCAGAAGAACTTATTCTCTCTAACAGTCTTTTACGCTTCTTGTAGAAATTGCTTTGGCTCAGGCCCAAAATAACGCACACGCCATGAGACGAGAAACCAGCCATAATAAAAATAAGAAACTTTATGTCATCAGGTTTTAGAAATGTGCATTGCGCTCTAAGCTTGCTCACCAAATTATCACTGTACTTATTGATGCGTTCCTCGATTTTCATAATCGACTTTTCGCTACGAAGCTCAGAAAGCTCCTTCTCTATTTCCTCTACAACCAGTCTGTTGTCCAGTTCGGATTCGGGATTCGCTGAAAGCTGGCGACACAGTAGATTAAGAGTAATCCAGTTTCCTTTATACAGCTCGTACATCTCCCGGTGCAGGGCGTGTTCACGCTCGCTTTGCTCTTTCCTCATCATTGATATACCCTGTGTCTTTTCCATTAGGAGAGCGTTGACACTTTGAAGCTCTTTCTCCCCGATGGCGAGTTGTGCGGATATTGAGTCCTTTTCCGCTCTAAGCTCGCTTACTTCTCTTGAAAGAGTGTACACCTCATCAAACAGCGCTGAGAGTTTTTCATCTTTAAAGAGGCTTTTAGATGCATTCTCGTGTGTTTTGCCGGATATTTCCCCGGCACGGCCGTCAAGCACACGGATTTCATTTAACAGTCTGTCAATCTCGTAATCAGTGGCCCTGATCCTCCCATCCTTTTCTGATATAGCCGCCTTCAGCTTCCGGAGCTCCTCGGACAGAAGACTATTCTGCATAAGCCTGCTCTGCATTTGCGCAGACATATCCTCAAGATCTTTTGATTTGCTGCATATTTCCTCTTCCCTGTCACGCAAAAGCGACTTTCCCTGTGCAACACATTCCAATAGCTTAAAGCATTTTTCCGACTCGTTTATAAACCTATCAGTCATAAAGGTGAGGTCTTTGAACTTCTCCCGTTTTTCTGCCCTTTCTGCCCTTAGACGCAGACTGTATACATATATTAAAACCGTGATAACTGTGATAAGGAATAGTACTGAGACAACAAATACTACGCCGGTGTAATAAGCCCTTTTGTTTGCCTCCCGCTCTTTTTCTTTGATAAAGTCCCTTTGAGATGCTACGGTTGAATATTTTAGGATCTTTATAAACTCCCCGTCCTGCATCCACACTAAACTGTCGCTATAAACCCCCGCTTTCAACAAGTCATTTTTCCCGGTATAGTAATCCGCATAAGCCGACAGCACAGCTATACTGTCCGCAGTGGTCCGTTTAAGGCTGTCTGCTTTAGTTATGCAGCAGGCCGCAGTGTGCCAGTCATTGCGCTTGATAAAAATTTTTGCAAGATTCGCATAAGTTTTTGCAGGTATAATTAGCCCGAGGTCTGGCTTTGCAACGCTGTCTATAGCTGTCAGTGCGTCTTCCATCCAGCCATTTCCAACGAGTATTGAGATCCTTGCTCTGGCACAATATCGCACTAATGCGGAATCGGATGGAAATACGCTCCCGAGTCTGTTTATACTGTCAATCTTTATTAGGGCGCCCTCAACATTTCCCATATTGGCCATGGCTATGGCGTGATCCACCAGCACGAACCGCCGGTTGTTTTCCTTGCCAGCTTTACCATAATATTCGGCAGCCCTTGATGAAAATTCCGCGAGATCTTCGTCGTTGTACGCACTTGAGGAGACATCCCCCATAAGCTCGCTTGTTTTTGCCTGCCAATAGTGGTCTTCTCTCTCCTCGGCAATATCGTAGGCTTTCAGAAGCATGCTCATCGCTCCTCCGTACTCGTCTACATTGTGGAGTATGTCGGCCATAAGATAAAGCGATTTCATATACTCCGGGGAGTCATCGTCTTTCTGATAATACTTGAGAGCGCCTGCAATAAATGAAGTGTCAGTGACGGCGTAGCCCTCTTTCATCAGCGCCATTGACATCAGCAGGGCGTAGCGTGCCTTCTCCTCCTCATCTTTCAAAGTGGAGCTGTCTATACCTTGAAGAAGAGCAAGCGCAGAGTCGGGATGCTCCTCCATCACGGCATCGGCACGATCGAGAGTCGCCCAACTTTCGGAGTGGCGGCTGCATGCACCGGCAACCAGTAGAATGACAACAGCAAGTATATAAAGAAGATGTTTCATATATTGATGCAATTTGTTAAGCCTTACAGCGATCGCTTACTTCAGAAATTAGCCGTTACTTTATTTATATTATAAATACATCAATTCTATGTATAATAACTGAATCTACTTTACCTTCACTGTGGCAGTGGCTGGCTTTAGACCTTTGGCGGAAACCGTTAACTTCATCTCGCCAGGAGTATCAGCAGCACGGGCTATGGCTGTTGCAGCTCCGGAGAAGAGCTTCATCTCAGGATTCTGGAATGGAAGGATGCATGTAGGATCACCGTTTGCGGTAGCTTCGAAAGTACCTGCGCCATCAACCTTGAATGTAACCATGCGCTCGTCGGTAGGCACAGGATTACCGTCTTTGTCCTCCACCGTGATGGTGAAATATACAAGCTCGTCGCTGTCGGCGTTTACCTCGCGGCGATTGGGAGTAGCCACAAGATGATGAGCCTTTCCTGATGTACGTATCACCTTCTCGGCCGCAGTATTGCCCTGCTCGTCATAGGCCACCACACGCACTTCGCCCGGCTCATAGCGGGTGTCGTTCCACATCAGGCGGAATCTGTTCATGACTGTCGAGTCATTGAACTCCCGCACACCCTGACTTTTGCCATTAATGAATACTTCCGCCTTCGGATAAGTGGTGTACACAAAAATCGGGGTAATTTCTCCCTCACGCCCTTTCCAATTCCAATGAGGAAGCACATGGAGAGTGGGATCTTTCTTATTCCACTGCGAGCGGTAGAGATAGTATCTATCCTTTGGTAAGGAAGCAAGGTCGATGATACCAAAATAGCTACTGTGGCTGGGCCATGCGTCGGTATCGTAGGGCGACGGCTCTCCGAGATAATCGAAGCCTGTCCACACGAATTGTCCGAGCATATACGGGAGGTCGGCATCGGCAGCAAAGTCAAGGTCGGGGGTATTGCTCCAATAGCATGTCTCTACGTCATAACTATTACTCTGATTATCAGGATGCATCACCACCTGGCGCGTTTCAAGTTCGAATGGGAAATAATATTTGCCGCGCGATGACACGGTTGAAGCAGTCTCCGATCCGAGTACGAGTTGCTGAGGGAGCTTTTCGTAGGCCTGCTCATAGTACTGCGGCTTGTAGTTGAAACCTGGTATGTCCATAGCTGCTGCAAATCCGTTGTCAAGCACAGCGCCTATCTGATCCATGCCGTTTGTGAGCGGGCGAGTGGAGTCAAGATTACGGATAATATTCTGAAGCATCTCCAATTCAGCCACTCCGTCGGGTCCCCACTGGCTAGGCACCTCGTTGCCGGTGCTCCACATCACCACAGCCGGAGAGTTGCGATAATGCTTTACCATATTAGTCACGTCTTTTTCGGCCCATTCAGAAAAGAATCTGCCATAACCGTTGGGCGATTTCGGACGGAAACTCCAATCATCAAAAGGCTCGAGCATCAGCATCACACCCATCTCGTCGCATAGCTCCACAAGCTCCGGTGCTGGCATATTATGGGATGTGCGGATGGCGTTGACACCCATATCCTTTAACAGCTCAATCTGGTGGCGTAGAGCCGACTTGTTTACGGCTGCGCCGAGCGGGCCGAGATCATGGTGATTGCATACACCCTGAAATTTTGTGGGTATGCCATTAAGGAAGAATCCTTTGTTAGGCACATACTCGAGTGTGCGCACGCCAAAGCGCGTATCGTAGCTGTCAACAGTCTTGCCATTAGCTATGATGTTGGTAGTGGCGGTATAAAGGTATGGACTTTCAGGACTCCAAAGGTTAGGATTGTCAATTATAAGATTCTGCTTAAAATCCTGCCCTTGATAGGTGTAGAGACTTTTCTTGGTGGCTACCACCCTACCCTCGGCATTCTTTATTTCTGTAAGAACATCCACCTTCTGCCCCTTCTCCAAGCCTTCAATCTCGGCCTGAAGATGCACCTGGGCATAGTTGTCCTTAACCACCGGAGTCGTGATGTAAGTGCCCCATACTGGTATGTGTATTTCGTTGGTGGTGACGAGATGGACATTGCGGTAAAGTCCCGCTCCGGGATACCATCTTGAAGCCCTCTCAAAGTTTTCAAGGTCCACTTCTATAAGGTTGTCGCCCGGCACAGCGGCATCGTCGATATTCACATAAAACGAGTTGTAACCGTAAGGCCAGTAGGCGAGTTCCTCGCCGTTGACCTTGACACGGGCATTGCTCATTGCTCCGTCAAAAATCAGGGTGTTTGTTACCCCTGTGGTGTCGGGTATATTGATAGTGGTGCGGTACGAGCCTTTACCAATGAACGGCAGACCGCCGGTACGTCCGGTTTTCAGAGTCTCCTCCTTTTCTCCGTTCTGCTCCACAGCCACCACCTGGAGGTCATTGTGTATATCAAACGGGCCGTAGATAGCCCAGTCGTGCGGCAGACGCACCTCTTCCCATTTTGTGTCAGACGAAGGCGTGCCTTTTGTAAATTCCCATCCTTGTTTAAGGGTTGTGGATGTGCGTTGCGCGGCGGCTCCTATAGTAGCGACCCCTGCAAGCAGTAAAATAAGGTGCTTGTTTATCATAAGTAAGATGATATGATATTGCCTAATCTACATTATCCGGATTTTTGCGCGTGACGAGTATTGCGGGAGCGTGGTCGATGAAGAGGCGACGGGCAGCGGTCTGAATATCATGGATTGTGAGCTGGCGATAGCGAGGCACATTGTCGTTGATATCCTCGTTATGGTAGGTCGCCATAGCCAGGTTAAAAGCCTTGTTGATGATATTCATGTTTTCAAAGGTGAAAACCGACTCATACCTGTTTTTTGACCTCTGCAACTCGTACTCAGTCACATTGCCGTCTTCGGCGAGCTGGCGCACCTCATACAGGAGCATGTCTATTGCCTTTGCGATATTATCGTCCGTGTCAGAGGTCACACGCCCGTTCACCATAAGAAATCCGGAGTGTTCATAGCCCGTTATTGTGGCGTCGGCAAATGTAAAGAGGTCAGACCCCAACACCAGCCGCTGTATAAAACGCGAGCTTTTACCGGCTGCCAATATATCGGTAATGGCGTCGGCAGCAAAATACTGGCGTTCGCCGTAAGGATCCATTCTGAAGGCGATGGATATGATGGTCTGCGGCACATTGTCATAGACAACGACGCGCTTCTCCTCTGTGAGCCAAGGATCGTCGGGAAGGTTGCGCTGGGGGATATCACGGCGCGGTATCGAGCCGAACCACTTATGCGCCAACTCTTTCACCTTATCCAACGACACATTGCCCACCACCGAAAGGATGGCGTTGTTGGGCGCATAATGGCTGTAGAACCAGCTGCGCACATCATCTTGCGTTACCTTGGCGATATGCTCCGGCTTAATGCCTATCACGGGCCAGCGGTAGGGATGGCGATCGTAAAGCAGTGGTAGCATATTATGCATGGTCTTACCATACGGACGGTTGAGACAGGTCTGCTTAAATTCTTCTATCACCACGTTGCGTTGCACCTCGAGAGCCTTATCTGAGAATGCAAGGGCAAGCATGCGGTCGCTCTCCAGCCAGAAGGGGGTTTCCACATTCTGAGCCGGGACTATGTCGTAGAAATAGGTGAAATCAGCACCGGTGGCAGCATTGTTGGTACCTCCCGCTTTTTCAAGCTCAGCATCATGCGACGGGATATTTACCGAACCGCCGAACATCAGATGTTCAAATAGGTGGGCTATGCCTGTGAGGTCGCTGCGCTCGTCACGCGATCCGGTGTTGTACAGCACATTTATAGCCACCATAGCAGTCTGAGGGTCGTTGCTATAAACCACCCTCAGACCATTGTCAAGCTGAAATGTTTCGGACTCAATCATCGAGCACCTTCATTGATATAATCTTCACGTCCTCCAACGGGCGGTCCGCTCCGTCGGTCTCTTCCTGCTGGATTTTGTTGATTACGTCCATGCCGGAGATGATTTCGCCGTACACGGTGTATTCATTATCGAGATGAGGGGTACCGCCAATCTTCTGGTACACCTCTCTCATTTCGGGAGTCATGCCGATATTGCGGGCGTCGAGCCATTGGTTTGTCTCGTCGGCGAGGCGTGTCTGCAGCTGGCGCAATCCTGCTGTGTCGCCCTCAGCCTGCATCTTACGTATATTTTCCATTTCCGCCTGAGCAAGTTCGTTGAAGTGCTGCTGTCCAAGACTGTGTTTTAGTCGCTGATCCATCTGGTCGAGTTGGGCAGGAGTATATGTCTTGCCTGTCACGATATAGAACTGCGAGCTTGATGACTTTCGTTCGGGGTTAATCTGGTCAGGAGTGCGAGCGGCGGCTAATGCTCCGCGCTTGTGGAAATGCTTCGGGAACACGATTTCAGCCGGTATAGGCTCGCCCGTCTGCCCTGTGCCGAGGCGTTTACCGGCAGGGGCGTTTTTTGATTCGGGGTCGCCGCCCTGCACCATGAAGTCTTTTATCACACGATGGAAGAGCACGCCGTTGTAGGCACTGTCGTTGACCTGTTTTATGAAGTTGTCGCGGTGACCGGGGGTGTCACCGTAAAGAAGGATAGTGAAATCGCCGGCGGTGGTGTGTACCTCCACCTTCTTGGAACCGGCAGGGATAGGATCTGTAATCATAAGAGCTGTGTCTGATAAGGGCGCGAATGTAGCCACGGTGTCGACAGGAGCTTTCTCCTCAGCCTGAGAAGCTGAGGTCCCGCAGCTGCAAAAGCAAATCAATAAAGTAAGTAAGGGAAAAAATCTCATAATTAGCTAGATTAATATATTGAAAATTGTGGGAATAGTCGTTGACAATCCCCACATATATAATTTATTTTTGATATTTTTGTTCAAAGGCTGTCGCTCGAAGGAAAGAGTCGCTTGTAGATGCGACGGAAATTGTTGTCAGCCGCATTAAGTTCTTCTGCCCGGCTCTCATAGTCGTTGCCATAGAGGCTCTGGAGGATGCCGGCAAGATAGCGATGCTCACGGTCGCGTTCGATTGCCACCTCTACAAGGCGCGCCACCGGCCCGGCGTATTTCTCAGAGTCAATGGCATGCAGATAGCGAGCCGCACTCGCCGAAAACTGACCGTTGATATCGGCTCGCGAGAGGTTGTCGATAATGGTGTCAATATCCCCGTCGCAGTTGTCAATATTGTTGGCGAGGTATTCATAGCATATGAGTCCGTCAGGATCTGACGCTAACATTTTTATATCTTCTTCTGTCATCTTCGTTATAAATAAAGCACAAAAGTACAACATTTTATCCTCACTGCAAAATAAATTTGCCGGATGAGGGCAGATTAACTTAAAAAACAGGTTGTTACTTCTTCGACACACTCACCTGTCCGTTTTTGTCAACCGAGAATACAAGTGTGGTGATGCGCGGAGGATAGTGGCGCTGCAGGTTAGCGGCACGGACCACGGCGCCATCGGTGTACGACTGCGTCAAGCTATTGATTATGCGTCCGTTTTTTCCATAGGACGAGAGGCTGAGGTCCACCTTAAGGCCCAAATCGTAGCTTTCCTGATCGTACTGCACGCCATTCAGGAGATTTTCAGTGATGGTAATGGTGCCTTGATACGGGATGCGGGTGAAGTTTTCTGATTTTATAGTGCGCACAGTGCCGTTGTTTTTGCCGAATGTGTCTATCACCTTGCGTCCGTCCTGGGTGGTGTATTCCACAGTGGTGAGCACAATATTGTTTTGGTCAAGTCCGTATTCACTAAGTGTAAGATCAAATGAAAATTTCGCAAAAGCGTTTTCGTTAACAGGTACAGGGTCATCATGACCGCATCCGCTCAATAGCGATGCGAGGATGGCAGCAAAAGCTATAAGAATGTATTTCCCGGCTTTCATCGTGATTAAATTTTACGTATGTGTTTCTAATTATTAATGTGCCTTACAGACTATTATTAAATGTGCCTTGAAAGCTGTTATTATTTGACGGAGATGCAAAGATACATAAAAATATAGGATTTTTGGCATTACAATAGTAAAAATACGTCTTCTTGGTAGATATTTTGTGTTTTTTTACTGATTTTCCACTATTAGACCCATATCTAATGATTGCCGACGTACATTTTGAGTATGGGAAATGATAGGAAATCACTCTATCAATTAGCTACAAGGCAAAATCCACTTTTGCAAGCAGTAATATTTGGATTTTAAAGAAAAATCATCTATCTTTGTATTTCAAAATATACCACTACCCAAAATGTCAAAATACATCAATCCTTTCACCGATACAGGCTTTAAGATTATATTCGGGAAAGAGCACGTATCAAACGATATCCTAAAGAGTTTCCTCAACGTGCTGTTTGAGGGCGACCCCATACTCTCCAACATAAAAAGCTTGGAATACAGGCCTAACGAAAAAACAAGGGAATGGGAGCACGGCAAATCAATAGCCTATGATATTCACTGCGAAACGTCTACCGGACACAGATTCATCGTAGAGATGCAGCTCTCAAAGCAGGAGCACTTTCTGAAACGCGTACAGTATTATCTGTGTAGGATGATAGCAGAGCAGGGGTATAAGGGAACAATAGACCCCTTAGGCGATAACGATGCTCCCGGTGATGGCGATACGCAATCAGACACGAAAAGATACTGGGACTATAATGTGGTGCCTGTGGTAGGGGTATTCTTCACAGACTTCTTCATCAAGGGACTGGACAAGAAGCTCTTGACAAGATGCCGTATTATGGATCAAGAGACACACAAACCTGTCGGCGATGAGATGCGCATGGTCTTCATACAGGTACCTGCGTTCAACAAAAAAGAGGAGGAGTGTGTTACATTTTTTGACCAATGGATGTTCAACCTTAAAAACATGGATCATATGGACAGAATGAGATTCACATCGCATCAGGATATATTCAAACGACTTGACAAAGTGGCTAACTATGCAACACTCTCTCCCGAGGAGCGGAGACAGTACGAGTATGATCTCAAGAGAGCCCGTGACTACCATGCAGAACTTGCTTATGCTCGAAAGGAAGCAATGATCGAGGGTCGTGCAGAAGGTCATGCCGAGGGAATGGCTCAAGGTCGTGCCGAAGGTCGTGCCGAGGGAATGGCTCAAGGTCGTGCCGAGGGTCGTGCCGAGGGAATGGCTCAAGGTCGTGCCGAGGGAATGGCTCAAGGTCGTGCCGAGGGATTAGCTGAGGGGATCGCAAAAGGAGTTGCACAAGGTGTCAACGAAGGTAAAATTGCTGTTGCTAGAACCTTGAAGCTTTATGGAATGAGTGATGAAGAGATAGCCGACATCACGCAGCTTAACATTGAATCAATCCGACAGCTTTAATTTATCATTATCCAAGTCAATAAACAATAAAAATTCTGATTGAGGAATCAAAATAATTGGGGTAGGAACATGAAAAAATCACTAATTTATAATTTTTTCCATAGAAAATGACTATCTTTGCGCTTACAAAAACCTCAAAATAATAAACTATCATGAAATTAATCATCAAAAACGACTACGATGCATTGTCGGCTTGGGCTGCTGACTATGTGGCATCGCGTATCAATGCCGCTGCCCCTACCCCCGAACATCCTTTCGTGCTTGGCTGCCCCACAGGCGGTTCGCCCATAGGCATGTACCGTCGTCTCGCCGAACTTTGCAAAGAGGGCAAGGTTTCGTTTAAGAACGTCGTAACCTTCAACATGGATGAATACTGTGGTATTCCCGAAGATCACCCGCAGAGCTATCATACTTTCATGAAAGAGAATTTCTTCGACCATATCGACATCAATCCTGCCAACGTAAACTTCCTCGACGGCAACGCCACTGATATCGAAGCGGAATGCAAGCGCTATGAAGACAAAATCCGCAGCTACGGCGGCGTGGACCTCTTCATGGGCGGCGTGGGTATCGACGGGCACCTCGCATTCAACGAGCCGGGTTCTTCTTTAGGCTCTCGCACACGCCAGGTGAGCCTCACTCATGACACCATCATAGCCAACGCAAGATTCTTCGACGGCAACCTCGACGCTGTGCCCACCACAGCAATGACCGTAGGCGTAGGCACAGTATGTGACGCTCGCACTGTAATGGTACTTATCAACGGACACAACAAGGCACGCGCCCTGAAGCATGCCGTAGAGGGTGCTGTAACCCAGATGTGGACAGTATCAGCTCTCCAGCTTCATCCCGACGCAATAATCGTTGCCGACGAAGAGGCATGCGATGAGCTCAAAGTGTCTACCTACCGTTACTTCAAAGAAATCTGCAAATAATTGCGTATAAACATAAATTAAAAAAAATTGTAGGAACATTTAGCGCGATGTTCCTACAATTTTTTTAATTCCATGATTTTATATGCGAAATACACATCATGGAGCGCCAAACCATAATTATATGCAATAATGCGCTGACTGTCATTATCGCGCCCGACAGCTTTTCCTGATAATACGTCGCCTATTTCTGTAAACGATTTGAATTGATCAAAATACTGAAAGCCACTGATATGCGCAAAGTCATCTCCAAAAATCTTGTCGAATACCGTATCACAATTCTGGAAGCCGCGTGTATGTACGGGCACAAGCAACAAACCATCCGGGAATTTCTCAACATTTTCCACAATAAGGCCTTTGGCATCAGTAATAGCTGATATCAACACGTCGGTGCCTTGCACCAGAGCATCTACACTATCCGCTATCTCAAATCTGACATGAGTACATTGAGCGAACTCTTCAGCAAACTTCTCAGCCTGCTCTTTATAACGCAGAAGTTTTACGGTAATCTTCCGTTCGGCAGTCATAGCCGCAAGACATTTCATTGTGGCACGAGCTATATGCCCCAACCCCATAAACGCATATATTAACGCACCTGTTTTGCTCAATGTTTCCACAGCCAAGGCCGCCATCGCACCAGTGCGCATGTCAGTTATCCAATTAGCATCCATCAATGCTGACACCTCTCCGCTTTTGGTATCGTACATAGTGAGGCTGCTTCTAAGAGCCGGCTTCCTGCCTGCAGTGCGCGACACCACTTTCACTCCAAAGCATGAATAAGCAGCAGGCAACAGACAGGGCATAGTTGTGATAAAATCTGAGCCTCGGGGATGTACGGGTATCTTATGCGGCAGCTGGCAGTCGCCTTTTATCAAAAGTGATTCTTTAACCCACTCCACACATGTCAGAGGGGAAATATTCAATTTTATTATTTCTTCGTCAGATATAATCTTCATCTTACAAGGATTTCAATATTTCCACGAGATGCACATTGTCTTTATTGTCACGCACAGCTATGCGCACATAATTTTTTCCGGCAAAGGCCTTTTTAGATGAACAATCCTTAATTAGGATATTATGGTCAATTAGCAGACGTTCGGTAAGTTCGCGCGAAGAAAATTTTCCGGTCACTTCACACAGGAAATAATTGGCTTGCGAAGGTATCACCCTCATCCACGGAATATGCACTAACTCACTGTAGAATCTCGCTCTTTCAGCAATGAATTTGTCGCAGGCATCGTAATAGTCGTGCTCGTATTTTGAGAAGATCTGCATATAGAACTCGCCGAAAGAGTTGATATTCCATATAGCCACATCTTTGCGTAGCTGATTTATCAAGTTGATGTCAGCACTTGCCAGTACTCCCAGTCTGAGACCGGGCACACCGTAGGACTTACTTATGGATTTGATGACCACAAGTGAGGAATGCTCCTCAAGCAGTGAGTCGCGCAGTAGTGTATTATTTCGCCAGCCATCGGTGAAGTCCACAAAGCTCTCGTCCACTATCAGGCGTATGCCCTTACTCTCACACCACTTTACCAGACTCAGCACGTCGGCAAGGGGGATGTACTGACCGGAAGGATTGTCAGGATTTACTATCAGTAGTGTATTAATATTCTTATCGGAGAAATGCGCTATAAGATCCTGTGCTGTATATGTGTAGTCAAGGTTATCCGGTATAAACGTCTCCGCCTTGTCTTTAGGCAAACGATTAGAATACTCCTCGAAAGTGGGCAGCACAATTCCTACCCTTCCTACTGCACTTCCCTCCATCAATGCCTTGATCAGTTCGGCAGCCCCATTGCCCACCACTGCATAAGCAGGATTGATGTTGAAATATTTTGCCGCAAGCATCGAATTGACCCGAATACCCGATGGATACTCGGCAAGCAGTATGTCAAAATTGGCTCGCATCTCGTCCTTCATTCTCGCGGTGGGGAAATAGGGATTTACCAGATAGCAGAAATCGAGCATCTGGGGATAGCGCCAGAAGCCTCCATAGCGACCATAGTATTTCGCCAACTTATGGTCGTCATCGGCAAAAAGTGTCTCAGCTATATCGAGATCCTGTATATCGTCGATCTCATACCATTTCCTTGTGCCTATAGGCAGTGCTTTCAGATCGGCCTTGTCAAGAGCCGTGATTATTCGTAGCACTTGCTCGTAATATTCATTATTGCCCATAGCCTTGCTGTAGGCTTCGAGAAAAGGCACGTATTGCTCGGTGAGGAATTTACGGCTGAACTTGTAGATATTGACCGTTTTATAATATTTGTCTACGTCCTCATATCTAAAAGCTTTTTTCGGAACGAAATTTAGTATGTCACAATCGTCGTTGATGCACACCATCGTGCCGTCCATCCATGTTTCGTATTTTGCCACAAGCGCCACATTGGGGTAAGGCGACGACAAGACCAAATCAAGCATTCCTTCCTCAAAAATCAAGTCCGACTCGAGCAGAAGCGTATCGTCCTCCTGCAGTTTGTCTTTGGCTATTGCGAGGGAATAGATATTGTTTGTGCGGTCGTAGATAGGATTCTCTAAATACTCAATATTCAGCACTCCATCGTATCGGTCACCAATATGTTCAATAAGATTATGACTCTTATAGCCTACCACTATCACCACCCTTTTAAGGTCCAAGTGCGACAGCTGTGTCAACATACGATCGATGAGACGGTGCCCATTTACAGGGAGCATGCATTTAGTGTTGTTCTTGGTATGTTCTCCTAATCTTCGGCCCATTCCCGCCGCTAATATTATCGCTTGCATGGTCTTATCTTTATGTTAATAATGTGTGTTGCGCTTACCTGTAAGTTTCAGGAAGCGGTTCTTCATTGATGTGGCAATATATTTGAAGTTGCCCTTGCGGAGGCTGTACACCAGTTCCTCCAACGAGCTCAACACTTTTAGCCAGGGATGGTTGTAGCCAAGCATCTTGTACACACGGTCGCGGTAACCCGGAAGTTCCATAACATAAGGCGGATGCTTAAGCGGGAACTCCGCTTCATATCGCTTCATGCTGAAAAGCTTGCGGTAGCCTTTAGGCAACTGGTCGTTGTTGCCGGCGCAGTGGGTGGCACCGGGCAAAGCGCCGAGATTGTTTATCATATTTCGTGTAGGCACGATGCTTAGAGATGAGTTGAATATCATTTGTGCTTGTAGCAACGTCTCGTAAAACTCCTTGTCCTGCGCACGATGGCGGCGGCATATATCTATGAAATTTTTCTTGAACTTGCGCTCTTTTATAGTGCCTTCCAGCTGTTGCATATTGTACGTATCGTCAAGAAATGAGTATCGGCGATCGTCCCATTGGTCCACCACTCTCTTCCATGTGGCCCATCCGTTGATGCAAGCATGCGAGGTGAAGAAATAATCATAAGGGACGCCTTCTGTCACTTCATCGTGATTAGTACCTGTAATCATGCTCACACGCGGGTCGTGTTCATATCGGTCAAGCAGCTCTTTGCAGAATCTGAAGAATGTCTGCGACGGCACATCGTCGTCCTCAAAAAATATGCACTTGTCGGTGATTGTGAAGGCCCATTTTTGAGAATAATAGTTGGAAGGATCGCAGCCCGAATTTTTTTCTTGATAGTTACGGTACACCTCGCATTCCCAGTCAATGTTCTCCACCACCTTACGGCATGCCTCAATACCGGCTACATCATGCTCGCCACGCGCGCCATCCTGATAGAGCAGGAGCTTGCTCGGGCGTGCCTTTCTTATTTCCTCAAAAAGCTTTGCCAATGGCTCAGGCCTGTTAAAGAAAAGGATAAGCACGGCCACATCCACAAGGCTTGATTTATTCTCCATCGGTAGAGTTGTCATTTAGAAATTCGATTTTATTGCAGTGTGGTTTGAGATTTTCTAAGTCGGGCAATTGCGTATAGTCGCCATAGATGCGCCTGAGCACAGCATCCGTGTCGTAAGGCACCGGAAAAGAACGGCCCTCAAACTCCATTTCCTTCAGCGGAAAAATCTCATCACGGTTGCGCAGTCCATAGTGGGGAGTGCCAAAAGAAGGCAACAAGTATTTAGGATTCCCAATAAATCGAGACAAAAATCTCAAAACCGGGAAAGAATATCGAATATTAAAATTATAAATACTCCTTACTCTTTTTACTTGCTGCTGCTCTGAGAGAGAAGGGTTATTGAGCTGATTGAAGATTTGCCCGTGCAGATGTCCTGCAATCCAGTCGAAAGCGCGCGGAAGATGTTCCATCGGAAAAATGTCGATATATGCTCCCTGCTCTTTGAATATGCGTCCGTAGGTCAAAGTCTCCTCTATATGAGTGGTCTTATCGCGCACCTTTGCAAAGGTGAAGAAATAGTTGGGATCAGTTTCATGAGTCTGCAGGGCGAATCGTTCGGGCAGCTCGTCAGGGAGTACTTTCATAAGATGGTCAAAATCATCTTTAAGCATCTCAATGTCCACGTCATCATCCCAGGGTATGAAGCCCTTATGACGCACGGCTCCGATTAGTGTGCCCGAGCTAAGCCAGTAGGGTATATTATGTTTGCGGCATACGGCGTCTACTGCATCGAGTATTTCGAGCATAAGAAGCTGCTGACGGCGAAGCACCGATCCGTCAGGATTGAATCTTTTTCTAAGTTCCTCTTGTATGTCTTTACTAATCATTCTGCAAATTTACAACGATTTTTCGACAGTCAAAATTATTTTTTTATTATATATTGCATACATTCCCGCAAAGTGGCCGAGCCGCATAGCCATGTGCTTAGAATATAGACGGCGGCTGCGATTACAATCTTGCACAAGAGAGATATGTAGATATTTGCCATTGCATGCGTAGCGTAGTAAGCGATACCCATTGCCAGTAACGCCAGCAACATAAAAGGAAGGATATCTTTGGCGGCTGCGATATTGCTTATGCCAATCTCTTTTTTGCCCGTGGTTTGCCAGAATAAAAGCCAAACTATCTGGATTGAAGCATAGGCGCATATCATGGCGTAGATACCGTAAGAGTGGAGAAGCACCACCGCCGCAATATATCCGGCTCCCATAACGATATTGCTCCACATCACAATGGCCGATCTTCCTCGGCTAACTATGAGATTGGAGTAAAGAGTGCTGATGGGCATAAACGCGCCCGCCACGCATATAATCTGCATCATCTCAGCACTCGGCAACCACTTGTCAGTAATGGCAATCGTGATAAATTCGGGAGCTATGAGAGCGAGTCCGAACATCACCGGAAACGACACGAAGGCCGTAAACCGCAACATTTTGCGGAAGGCGCGCAGTATGCGTTCGCCGTCGTCAGGTGCTATCGCCGACAACACCGGCTGCGCCACTCCGCTTATCATGCCTGACACCAAAGAGTGCCCCATAATATTCCACTTGTTGGCTTGGGTAAAATAGCCTACATCGTTCTTATTATAGAAGCGACCGAGCACCACATTCAACACATTATTATTTATATGGTACACTATATTATTGATCATCAGCTTGCTGCTAAATCCTATCATTCCTCTAAGTGGAGAGAAATCGAAGTGCAGCACAGGACGCCATTTCGAATAATGCCAATAGCATAGCGAATTTACTGATGTGTACACCACCGTCTGTGTGGCAATACCCCAATAAGCAAAGCCTCTCCAAGCCATCACCACTCCTATAACTCCTGATATCAAAAGAGCTGAGATATTAGCGATGGTGCGCTGCTTCACCATTAAATTTTTGAATATATAGGCATAGTGGGCAATCCCTAAGCTCCCGAAGACGAAACTCAAAAACAGATAGCGCGCAAGAGGTGTCAGAGCCGGCGTTTTGTAGAAATCGGCTATAAGCGGGGCGCAGAAAAACAGCACAGTGTACAGACACACGCTCACCAACACACTCATCCAAAACACGGCATTGTAGTCGTTGGAGGTGATGTTCTTCTTATTGGCCAAAGCCTGAGTGAATCCGGCCTCTTGGATATTGTTGGCTATAAACGCAAACACCGAAATCATGCCCACCATACCATAATCGCCGGGGGTGAGCAGTCGGGCCAAGAAAATACCGAAGAGAAGATTGAGCGCCTGTTGTATGGCATTGCTCAATCCTCCCCACAGCAGTCCTTTTGCCGTTTTATCCTTAAGTGTCTGCTCCGGCATGTGACAAATTTATATAAAGGTAACTTCCCAGTGGCCTGAAGCGGAAGCTTTGGGAGCAATATGCTGCACATATTCGCGATCGCAGTACTCACCGGTATATCCGTAGCGGTCGGTGCGTCCCCACCACGGTTCTATGCACACAAAGGGAGCAAGCTCGCCTTTATTGGGAGCCCATATACCTAAAGCCGGACAGTCTGACGAGAAAGTGAGCACCGGGCGACGTTTGCGATCAAGAAGCTGAACGCACTGAGGGCAAGGGCTCTCGAATATCAAAGCGTCGTTGGAGAATGTGTCGCGGCGGAGCACTATTTCATTGCTGTCGTAAGTAGTGTCTTCGTTAGATACGCATCCCTTTCCCTGAAGCTGTGTCTGTCGGTATGGAGCTTTATCGTCAAGCTGCACATAGCCCTCTATTTCTGCAAGCGGATCTATGTCGGGTATTGTGAAAGCCGGATGTCCGCCCAGCTGAAAATGCATTTCCTTGTCGCCCGTATTCCTTACGCTCCAGAAGGTATGCACTGTAGCTTCGTCTGTGATTTCATGACATATCACCAACTCAAAATCGAAGGGGTACACGGCTTTTGTGGCATCATTGCTTTTAAGCGAGAACACGGCACGGTGTGAATCGGAAAGAATACATTCGAAATCCATATCGCGCGCAAATCCATGTTGTGACATATGATACTCTTGGCCGTCGATACGCATAGTACCGTCCCACAGCGAACCTACTATAGGGAAAAGCACCGGTGCATGACGTTTCCACCATGAGGGATCGCCTGTCCAGACACACTCGCGTCCGCTACGTTTGTCCATTATAGATATTATCTCTGCACCGTGGCACGATATAGTCACGGTCAATACTTTGTTTTCTAATATCACTTCCATTTTACCAAAATTTGACTTTATTCTGCAAATTTACTAATAATCGAAGAATAGAATATATAGGATTCTTCAAAAATAATCAATTTTTTTAAATTTTTCTGAACATTTATAGCAAAGGATATGTTATACAGAAGAAAGCATAACAAAAACAGAATAAAAATTTTTAATAACCGTATAAATTAGTATGAAGAAATCAATTTTAATGGCAGGGGCAGCCCTGTTGACTTTAGGACTCGCTTCTTGCGGCAGCGGCAGCTGCGATAAGGGCGCATGTGATGCAAAAAGTGATGTAGATGTAGTTTACACCGGCGTTCTACCGGCAGCTGACTGCGATGGCGTTCGTTACACATTGCTTCTTGACTACGATGACAACAATCAGGAAGGCGATTACACACTCGTCGAAACATATATTCAGGCCGATACCGTAAGCGCTATCGGATATAAGGATCTGCAGAGCTTCGTAAGCGAAGGTGATTTCACTGTAGAGAAGCAGGGCGACAAATCATATCTTAAGCTCGTAAAGGACGCTAAGGATTCTGCAGCCGGATCAATCGACACCCCGCTGTATCTCTTGGTTGACTCTGAGTCAACACTGACACTTACCAATCAAGATCTTGAAGTGTCAAACACACCTGGTATGAATTATACCCTCACAAAGTCTAAGTAAAGAACTATCCTCACTCCGATTAGCCGGGAAGCGTATGTTTCCCGGCTTTTATTTAGTCCATCCTGTTCAATTGTCGACAGTGTGGAAAGCGTTTCATTTCGTGTGTGGTTTGATGTCAAGGCGATATGCGAGCGTCAGAATTGCATAGGCTGGTTGGGAGTTGTAGCGGGTTTCTGTTCTGCCTTGGGCATTGACCACTTGTTTTACGGTGGGGAGTTGGTGGAGCAGGTCGAAGCCTATGGCTTTGGCCGTGAATTGCTTTGTCTTTCCAAATGATTTACTAAGTTGTAGGTTCCATACCCAGTCGGTTGTGTTCATCGAGGGCTCCTCATAGCCGCGGCGACAGTAGGCCATCAGATCAGTGTCAAGCTCCAAGCCACCCGGCAGCTTGTACTTCACTCCGAGGCCGTAGTTTATATCTGCATAGTCAAATGTGTTGAAAAGATTGCTGCGACTGTGGAGCGATGCCCAAGCAAGGTTGCATTTTGAAGTAATCATTAGCCCCCTCATGATTTCATAACTGGCCGTGAGATCATTGCGGATATTCCAATTGTCAACCTCCGAGCGGACCGGTTTATCAGAATCGGACGAGTAGTCCGCACTGCAGGCATAGGCGGGCAACAGTGTATTCGTTATAATAAGGGCTTTCCCTGGCAAGAGCGCGATGCTATAGTATAGTTTTGCGTCCATACCCCAGTTGCCGTTAATATTTTCTGGTTGCCAAGTGGTTATGCCGGTAGTGCGGTTAAAGGTTCTTGCACGTGCCAACGCATTGTCTATTCGGTGGTAATTTAAAGATAGCGTCAACCAGGCGGACGGTTTTTTGAAGGATCTATCGTAAAGAATAGTTGCACCATATTTTGTGGCCTTGTGAAGATCCGGGTTACCCAATTCAAGCACCAAAGGGTTGGATGTGTCGCGCACATCGATCAGTTGCATCACATCCGGGAGTGTTTGGCTCAGTGTCATTTCCAATGCGATGACACCACCAAGAAAACCACTGTTTCCTCCTTTATTTAACTTGAGGCTACTTTCGAATCGCCAGTCATTGCGACTAAGATTGTGTGACTCCCGGTTGCGAAGGTCAGAGACGTGTCGGGTTATGTTCTCAATATTTCCTAATAGCGTCAAATAGTAATCTCTTTTTTTCTCGCCGCCCCACCAGTAGGTTATAGCAGTGTTAAGTGTGTTGCTCCACGCGCGTCTGGTGGTGCGGTAACTGTTGGCGTAGTCAATCATCCAGCTGGGCTGCATGGACGGGGAGGTGTTTTCTTCGGCCAGGTTAATTTCTTCCATGGTGCGTTCGCCGTGGTTATACTTTTGGGAATATGTGTATTTTACCCCTGCACGCCAATCACTGCCATATCCGTTCCAGGAGGGATTCAATTGGTAAGAATATTCACGTGCAGGTAGGTCAACACGGCGAAGACGGTTGATATTGAGTTCAGAATTGGAAGGATAAGTGATTTGGTCTGAACCATTGGTATGGTTTGTGGTGTTGCTTACCGTGGCGGTCGCACCGAATCGGAGGCCTTTGACAAAACTCATTGTTGCGTTATAATTCTGACCAAAAGAGCGGTCCTTCTGCAAAGAGCTTTGCTGACGTAGATACAAAATATTTTTGACAAAGTCAGCGGAGCCGGCAGCCGCGAAATTATCAGGAAGCATTGAGCCGCTTTCAGCCGAGTTTGATTCGCTGAGAAGCTTGCCGTTCTCATACTTCAAATCGGCAGCAAAAGAAATGTAGCGGACGAAAGTCTGGAATCTGCGCGAAATTCCACCCGTCCAATCGCCTCGCCATGTGCTGCGGTTTAAAGCGGATTGTGAACGGCTGAACATGTTGCCGCCACTGAGGTATGCCTCGCTTATGTTGTCGATGGTATTGAACGTGCTTTGTCGCACAACATTCAGTTTCGTGTTAAATCCGGCTTCGGTCTGGTCGCGCCAGTCTGTGTTGTATTCGACTCCAACACGTTTGGTCGTAATTTCACCAGACGTGGAGCTTGGTTTTTGCCATTGTCCCTTAGCGCCGGCTGCTTCCGGGTCGTTTAGATTATTGGCCGATGAATGGATTGCTATGAATGATTTTTTTGTGTAGCGCATACCAAACAGCCGTCCCATCCAGCGTGAAGACCATCCTCCGGATGTTCCGGTGCCGTAGCCTCCCTCTGCGTTGGCAATCCATCCGTTCATATATTCCTTTTTTAGACCCACGTCCATTACCAACGGGTCATCAGAGCGGTCGCGATTTTTGACATCGCGCATTTCTTCGGGCGTTTTCTGGTAGACCTGCACTTTCTTCACAGTATATGCCGGCAGGTTGCGCAGGGCTATTTGCGGATCTCCGGAAAAGAACTTGCGCCCGTTGACCAACAGCTCCGACACAAAGCGCCCGTTGACAGATATTCGACCATTGTTATCAAGTGTCGCTCCGGGCAACATGGAAATTAGGCCGTCGAGCATAGATCCTTCTTGAAGCTGGAACGCTGTGGCATCGTATTCAATGGTGTCCCCTTTCATCACCATTTTGATGCGGGTGGCCGTGACGGTGACTTCCTGCAATTCAATTTCACGTTGTGGCCTAAGCAGCATCGCTGTGCCAAAGTTGATATATCCATTATCGGGTGTGGTGACATCAATGTATTGTGGCTCATATCCTTTGGCACATATTGACAGCTTGTATTTGGGTTGCCATGGAGCTTTACCGTCGTATAGTACAGTTTCGTACGCCGCATTATCCTCCAACCATTCGTCATATCTCATAGAATCACATAAAACCACACCAAGAGTATCAAGAATACTGATTTTGGCAGTCTTAATAGGATACTCAGTTATAGCATCAACTACTTGTCCCTGAATAATACAATCCCTATAATTTGTCGATTGAGAAGAGGCCTCCAATAGTAAGAATTTTATTACACAAAAAAGAAGAATATATATTCTATAGAAACGGGCAGATAACATGTTATTATGGTAGGTTCTATTAATTTAATTTCGGAGCCAAGAGCAGAACCAAAAAGGCTCGTTAACACCGGCTTGTGGGCTCTCAGCAGGCGCAAATTTAATGATATTTAGTGAGTTTACAAAATTTTTTGAATAAAATCAGGCCATGAAGTATAGGGGGGGGGTAAAATATTGATATACAATAATATACGATACATAATATTTTAATTAGACTCAGCAATCCACTCCGGCGGTAGCGGTATATCTAAACCATGCGCGCGATGTTGTAGGTCAAATTTGTCAAGGCACAAGTCGGGAATGACAGACTTTGTTGTACTTGTCTAACAAAAAGATTGCAGATGTCAGCTTTTTTTTTTAAATTTGCAATGCAAATCACTGCAAGCAAAGCTGACTGAAAATAACAAATTTAATACCAATACTTTAATGACTCTAAAACTTTCACGTATCTTTTTAGCGATAGTAATGCTGCTATCTGCTAATGTGCTCTTAGCCCAAGAGTTTGTACGAGGCGAACTGTACAATATCTCGACTGCTAAAGGGGATGTGACCAATCCCGGCGGAGAGGATGCCCAGTGGACTCTCAGCGAGCTCAGCGGTTCATGGCGTATAATCAACCCCTTCACAGGCATGGCTTATCGTGCCGACGGCAAAAAGGTGGCCTTGGGAGAGAATAATGGCTCCGATGAGGCTCAGCTTTGGAAAATCGTGCCCGACGGACAGGACACCTATCGTATCTATCCCGCCAACAACCCTTCTTTGGCATGGGGCGCCGACGGTAAATCTCTTGTTCCCAAGAATCAAGCAGGCAAGATTAAAATCACCAAATCGCAAAACCCGGGTTTTGACAACGCTGTCACCTACCGTTTTCGCTCGGTGAAAAATCCTGACCGTGTAATCGGTAACAACAATCTCTTCGAAAACAACATAACAATTGTGGCTGAAGAGGAGAATCCCGAAAGCCAGGGACAGTACTGGCAAGTGGATATGGCCGGTGTACAGGACCGAGTGATCACCAACGCTTTCTTCAACCAAAGCTGGAATGACGGCGGACAGAACCCAAAAGCCACTAATCTGATGCAGCGCACCGCCAGGAAAGGCACTTGGGACAATGCTAAATTCAAATTTGTACGTGTTGATGACGGTAATGCCGTAGTGCTCGTGTCATCGGCCAAGGATAATATGTACAAAATCGGTGCCAACGGCAATCTCGAGGCTGTACCTCTTGACCTTAATGACACAGAAGCCTGGTTCACAGTTGAGCAGGTGGCAAAGCCTAAGATTCAGAGCCCGATATGGGAGGATGAGTCGGTATTCGCAATCAACAAATTACCGGGCCACGCCACTTTCTATCCATATGCCAACGAGGCTGAAATGCTTGCCGACACCGAGATGCTCGCCACACCATGGCTTACCCCCAAGAGCACTCGCTTCATGAGCCTTAACGGTGACTGGAAATTCAATCTCGTATCAGAGCCCTCGCAGCGCCCCACAGATTTTATGAAGCCGGGATTCGACAGCTCGAAATGGGACAACATACCAGTACCCTCCAACTGGGAAATGTATGGATACGACAAGCCTATCTACTGCAACGTAGAGTATCCCCACTCCAACACCCCGCCACTTATTCAAGCTCGTCCGGGATTTAACGACAATGGCGAAAACTATGGTATCAATCCCGTGGGGTCTTACATCACCGAGTTCACATTGCCCGAAGGATGGCTTAAAGGCCGCGATATTCTCCAGTTCAACGGTATTTATTCTGCCGCTAACATCTGGGTCAACGGTGAATATGTTGGCTACACTCAGGGAGCCAACAATGTGTCGGAGTTTGATATCACCAAATATCTCAAGGCAGGGAAGAACTCTTTAGCTGTGCAAGTGTTCCGCTGGAGCGACGGATCGTACCTTGAGTGTCAGGATATGTTCCGCATGAGCGGTATATTCCGTGACGTGAACCTCATAAATCTGCCCTTGACCGGCGTTGAGGATATAATCGTGACCACAAAATTCACTGAAAATTATGACCGTGCCACTATAAATATCAACCCCATCCTGACTTCAGGAGCTAAAAAGCAGATCGAATACAAACTTTATTCACCCGACGGCAAGGTGGTATATGACGGCTCTGACACATCAATTACCGTGGACAATCCTTTGCTTTGGAGCGCTGAAAAGCCTAATCTATATCGTCTGGACGTGATTCAGCGTGACAACGGCAAAGAGGAAATGGCTTTCAGCGTGCCTGTGGGTCTGCGCAATGTCGAAATCATTGGATCGCTCTTGTATATTAATGGTAAGCGCGTGTTCCTGAAGGGTGTTAACCGCCACGACACATCTCCGGTCAACGGTAGGGCCGTCACCACCGACGAGATGCTCACCGATGTGCTGCTAATGAAGCAGAACAATATCAATACTCTGCGTACAAGCCACTACCCCAACCACCCGAAGATGATGGCTATGTGCGACTACTACGGCATCTATGTGTGCGACGAGGCTGACCTTGAGGACCACGCCAACCAAAGCATCAGCGATAATCCGGACTGGATTCCGGCATTCGTCGATCGTATCGACCGTATGGTGCTCCGCGACAGGAATCATCCTTCTGTGGTGATGTGGAGTCTTGGTAACGAGGCTGGCAACGGCAGCAACTTCGCCGCATGCTATGATGCAGCCAAGAAGCTCGACCCTACTCGTCCCGTGCATTACGAAGGCACCCGCCAGGACAAAGACTATGGCGGCAACAGCTATTCCGACTTCTATTCTAAGATGTATCCCGGACAGGCATGGATGCACGAAAACACATCCAATCTTGACAAGCCTATGTTTATCTGCGAGTACGCCCACGCTATGGGTAACGCTATAGGCAATCTACGCGAATATTGGGATGTGATCGAATCTTCAAATTCTACCATCGGCGGTTGCATCTGGGACTGGGCTGACCAGGCCATCTACGATCCGCAGAAAATGAAGGAAGGCATTTACCAAATCACCACCGGATATGACTATCCCGGCCCCCACCAAGGCAATTTCTGCAGCAACGGTATTGTAGGACCTGAACGCCATCCTTCTGCAAAACTCGCTGAGGTGAAAGCCGCTCACCAGTGGGTGAAATTTGAGTCCATCTCTCGCAATGGCAATAACGTGACTGTGCATCTGCGCAATGCTTACGATTTCACTAATCTTGATGAATTCCAACTAAAATGGGAATTACTGGCCGACGGCAATATCGTGAAATCAAGCGTTGTGGCTATCCCATCTACCGCTCCCGGAGCTAATGCCGACGTACTGATCAAGCTTCCTAAGGTAAAAGCGGACAAGGAGCAGGTACTTCGCCTGTACGTAGAGCGCAAAGAGGCTCTCCATCACCAGCCGGCCAACTTTGCGGAAGCAATGGCATGGTATGAGCTGTCGCCGCGCCCTGCACTTGCCACCATCAAGCCTAAAGGATCGCTATCAGTTGAAGAGACCAACGGTAACGTGGTATATACTGGCAAGGACATCAAGGCTACATTCAACAAGACTAACGGCACTATGACGAATCTCGTTATCAATGGAAACGAAGTCATAGTTGATGGTAATGGTCCGCACTTCGATAATCACAGATGGATCGAAAACGACCGATTCACCGATACATCCGACGGCTTGGAGGAGAACGCTGTTGTGACTGTGACTGACAACACCTTCACATCAGAGCGTAAAGGCACTATAGCCGATGAAAAGATCATATACACTATATATCCGCAAGGCATTGTAGATATGGACGTGACTATAACTCCTCACAGCGGCAACCTTCGTCGCGCCGGCCTGAGCATGGGTATCGATCCTTCTTTGAGTGTGATGGATTACTATGCCAATGGTCCGCTCAGCAATTCTGACGACCGTCTTGACGGACAGGCTCCGGGCAGATATACCACTAAAGTGGCTGAGTCAGGCGAACATTATGTGAAGCCACAGAGCACCGGTAATCGTGAGAATATGCGCGAGCTTCGTCTGTACAATCCTGAGAACGGCAACGAACTTACCATCCTCACCGAAGGACAAGTAGGTTTCTCCGCTCTGCCCTGGACCGACGCCGACCTTATGAACGCAATGCACGAGTGGGAACTCACTCCCCGACCCTACACCGTGCTGCATCTCGACGGCGCTATGCGCGGCATCGGTAATGCATCCTGCGGACACGATGTGGACACATTGCCTGAATACCGCGTGCCCGACGAACCAATCACCTACAAGCTACGTTTTGAATAACTCCAACACTTCGTTTATCCAAAAAAGGGAATCGCTTTATCGGCGATTCCCTTTTTGGTATATCTACTTGTCACTGTCTCTTTTATACAATAGTTATTAGAAGGAATATAAAGGACGTTTTCGTTATGAGCAATAGGATCTTGGATATCAACGCGCCAAACGAATAATTGTCAAAGAGAAATTTATTTCCCTTAGGGTTTGATATTGAGTTCTGTCTTGTATTTGATTTCACTGAGAACAAAGGAACTTTGCATTTTGACAATTCCGTGAACTTTCGTGAGTTTCTCAAACACAAATGTATTGTATTCGTCAAGATCTTTTAGTACTATTTTTAATAGAAAATCATAAAACCCACCTGTCGAGTAGCACTCCATTATTTCCTCTATTTCCAATATGTCTTTCTTAAATCGCTCTATATGTTCATCATCATGAACAGCTAATGACACATTGCAAAATATAACAAGGGGCAATCCGACTTTCTTATTGTCGATTATAGCTCCATAACCTTTAATGACACCTTCCTTTTCCAATCTATGAATACGCTCATAGACAGGTGTTTTTGACAGATTCAGGAACTCGCATAATTCCTTAGTATTAGCTTTTGCATCCTTCTGAAGAGCTTTCAATAATTTTACATCTATTTCATCAAGTTTTATCATGGCAGAAATTCCTGTTTAATGATAGTTATTGTTGTTAAAATGGGAACAAATCTCTAAACAAAATGCAAAGATAGGAATATTTCCTAATATATACAATAACTATAGGATAATAAACTATTAATTTATAATTTTGCATCTAAAATATGATAAATTATGATAACAGATTTAGAAAAGACAAAATGTGTCCTAATTGTTGACAGTTCTCTTTCCATCGGAGAACAGGCAAATGTAGCAGCTGTACTCGCAATGACTATTGGTGCAAAAAACAGCGGAATAATTGGAGAAGATTTATATGATGGAGATAATATCATACATCCTGGTATTACTCAACTAAATCTCCCAGTGTTAGCAGCTTCCGGGGAGATATTAAAGGAAATACATGACTTAGCAAAGCTCAATGATGAAGTGTTCGTTGTTGATTTTACCTTAACTGCACAGAGATCAAGGACATATGAGGAATATACCTATCAAATGAATAGTATTACTGAAAAAGAGTTAAGATATCTCGGAATTGGGTTGATCGGTAACAAAAAGTATATAAACAAATACAGTGGAAACTTAAAGTCACTACGATGACAAGCAGGTATTTGATTTGTAATGCAATGGCATTAGTCACCATAATGGTATGGGGCATTACATTCGTATCAACCAAAATTCTTATTACATACGGACTGAGTCCGGTGGAGATTTTCATCATACGTTTTGCAATTGCTTATCTATGTACTCTTATTTTTTGTTATGATCGATTGTGGGCAAAATCCATTAAGGATGAGAGTTTGATGCTCACTGCAGGGATAACCGGAGGTTCACTATATTTTATTGTAGAAAATACAGCACTTAGCATCACATTTGTCTCCAATGTCTCATTGATAATTTGTTGCGCCCCCATATTAACAATCATTCTTGGTAAAATTGTTTTCCACGAGTCTATAAAATATCATTTGTGGATTGGATCAGTTATTGCATTCATTGGTGTAGCAATTGTTGTGCTAAATGGCTCACACCAATCAGGAGGGAACCTGATTGGTGATTTACTCGCATTGTTGGCAGCATTGTCATGGGCTGGATATTGTCTTATATTGAAAAAGTTGAACAGCAGCTATAGTAATATCTTTATTACGAGGAAAGTATTTGCCTATGGAGTTCTGACTGCGATATTATATTACATTTTAGTTCCCAACCATAATCATATGGTGCTATCAGATATGGGGTCAATCATTGCTAATCTACTATTTCTAAGCATAGGGGCATCATTTCTATGTTATCTTATGTGGACTGCTGCCGTAAAGTATTTAGGGGCAGAACGGACATCCAATTATATATATCTTGTACCACTCGTTACAATAATTACATCTATGTTTTTTCTCAAAGAGACATTTACCCTCTCAATGGGAGTCGGCACTATTTTAATAATAGGAGGAGTGATTCTTTCGACTAAATAAGGGATAATTAGTTGCAAGAGTTAGGATCTTATGCTAATTTTACAAATTGCTTATGCATTTTTTCGAGTTCATATCCTAATATAGAAGAATAAAAAAGAGATAGATCATTTATTGTATTATCTTCATATGATTAAATTTATACATAGAACTTATGATTTCTGACACAATCGGTAATTTGTGTTATATTTAGAGGATTTGTGTTGTATTATAAATGCATTCTCATTCGTTATAATATAAATATAAATGTATAAATTTAATTTTCTTGTATGATAAAAAGACTACTTACATTCACTCTGGTCGCATTAGGGGCAATAGTGTTCTCGATATCATGTGCATCTAAGACTGAAAATAAAAATGAACAAATAACACAAAATAAAGAAATGAAAAACGATGGTAAAAAACTGGTTGTGTTCTTTTCACATACCGGTGAGAACTACAATGTAGGATTTATCGAAAAAGGGAACACACACATTGTCGCAGATATGATTGCAGATGCAACAGGTGCTGACCGTTTTGAGATTGTCCCGACAAAAGCCTATCCCGTGGATTACAACGAGTGTATCGAAATAGCCAAGAAAGAAAAACAGGCCGACGCTCGAATGGCGATGTGAAAATCGAAGATTATGATATGATCTTTCTCGGTTATCCCAACTGGTGGGGAGAAGTGCCGATGTGCGTCTATACATTCATTGACAAGCATGATTGGAACGGAAAGACGGTAATTCCGTTTATTACCCACGAGGGAAGCGGCATGGGTGGCACCGACCGTAAGATAGCGGCAGCCTGCAAAGGGGCAGATGTCGCCGTTGGAAAAGGGCTTGCCATACAAGGGAAAGTGGCGCAAGAAGATCAGGAGGCAACGCAAAAGAGTGTCAATAACTGGCTGTCAGGACTAAAAATAAAATAACATATATGGAAACAATAAAATTAAACAATGGTGTAGAAATGCCGATTATCGGCTATGGAGTATATCAGGTTGACCCTACCGAATGCGAAAGATGCGTGAGCGATGCGCTCAAAGTTGGTTACCGCATGATTGATACTGCTCAGGCTTATCACAATGAGGAAGGTGTGGGTGCAGCTGTAAAGAAAAGCGGAATTGCACGTGAGGATCTTTTCCTTGTGTCAAAAATATGGATAAGCAACTATGGATATGAGAAGGCAAAAGCCTCAATTGATGAGAGCCTCCGCAAGCTCGGGACTGACTACATCGACCTGATGCTGCTCCATCAGCCCTTCTGCGATCGCTACGGAGCATATCGCGCTCTTGAGGAAGCATACAAGGATGGGAAGCTGCGCGCAATAGGAGTAAGTAATTTCTATCCTGACCATTTCATTGACCTTGCCGAGAACGTGGAGATTGTTCCTGCAATCAATCAGGTTGAGACCCATGTTTTTGACCAGCAGATAGAGCCGCAGAAGATTATGGCCGAATATGGCACACATGTCATGGCTTGGGCTCCTCTTGCCGAGGGTCGCAACAATTTCTTCACCAATCCCATGCTTGAAGAAATCGGCAGGAAATATGGAAAGAGCGTTGCCCAGGTTGCCCTTCGTTGGCTCACGCAGCGCGGCATCATAATCATCCCTAAGTCAGTCCACGTTGAGCGTATGGAGCAGAATTTTGATATCTTCGACTTTACTCTCTCAGATGAGGATATGGCTGCAATCGCAACCCTTGATATCGGCAAAAGTCTCTTCTTCGACCATCACGATGCAGAAGTGACAAAGATGTTTATGGGATGGAGATAAACCTATCGGTATGCCTAAGGAGTTATCTGGATACGCTACGAATAGATGAGTTCAATGGGCCGAGAGGTGGCAAACGTCGCTGAACTGCTTATGCGTCCACAAGGTGCATTCATCACCGGTGCGGGTGGATGGTGGAGCTACCGCATCGTATTTCTACGGTCCTCTTAACCCAGATGCGTAAACTCCCAATCAATGTAAATCTAATGAAACAAATTATTCTATCAATAATAATCTGCTGCTACATTATGGCAAATGCTCAGAATCCTACTAAATTGACTGCAACAGAAGTTAACCCAGCACAAAATAACTGTAAATGGCTGTTATATTTATCATATTAGCATTTCTTCTTTTAATTTCAGACGCATATATTGTGTTTGGAGTTATGGGGTCGGTTTCTTGGTGGTGGCGAGGTGTATTGCTTCTGCCTACTTTAGTTTACTGTATAGTAATTCTTAAAATATTTTTATCCGGAGATTTGCAGCAGACAATGCTCAATGTCCTTTTCTGGCTGACACTCTGCGTTGTTTTACCCTCTATGCTTTTTGCCATTATTTCATTGGTTGGCAAAGGAATTGGACTATTCTGGAGACCGGGAATATTAATCTTCAATATTATCGCATTGATGGTTTCTATGGTGTGGCTTTCGATTGCTCTATATGGAATAATTGTGGGGTGGAAGAAAGTCACAGTTGATGAAATCACAATATCTTCTAAAAAGATCCCAAAAGCATTTGACGGATATAAAATTGTGCAATTGTCTGACTTCCATATAGGCACATATCTTGAAGCTCCGGGCACGGTGGCCCGAATAGTTGATGAGGTGAATAGCCTGAAACCCGATTTGATTGTGTTTACCGGTGATTTGGTGAATAGTTCGTCTGACGAAATTCAGCCTTTCGTCTCGGTTCTAAGCAGACTTAAAGCAAAGGATGGCGTTCTCTCTGTTCTCGGCAACCATGACTATTGCCTTTACCGTGTATATACAGCTCCCGACACTCCGGGAAAGGAACTTGCAAAAGTCATGGATTATGAGGAGAAAATCGGATGGAGATTGCTCCACAACGAACATATCCAACTGACAAAGGGCAATGACAGTATCGCCATTGTCGGAGTTGACAATGCCGGCAGTCGTATGTTTCCGAACAAATCAGACCTTCCCAAGGCTATTCTCGGATTGGAGCCATCGGAATTCAAGATATTGCTTTCTCATGACCCATCCCATTGGCGCAGAGAAGTGTTACCCACCACTGATATCGACCTGATGCTGGCCGGTCATACCCATGCCATGCAGTTCAAAATAGGCAATTGGTCACCTTCAAAATACACATATCCCGAATGGGGAGGAATGTATACTGAAGGAAACAAAATGCTATATGTCAGTACGGGAATCGGTGAGAACGTTGCCTTTCGCTTCGGCGCCTACCCCCAGATAGTCTTGATAACGTTGAAAGCGGATTAAATAAACAACAATAATGGATATACCGTTTTTTAAGTATGGCTTAAAGGACGTTGAGAAAGATATAAGCTATACTACTGGAAAAGAGAATACTATCTCATGTGTATTAGCTTGTACTCGTTAGGTGTATGTCCTGTGATTCGTTTGAAAAGACGGGAGAAATGATGCGGATAGCGGAAGCCGAGATGAAATGCAACTTCGCTGATACTCATAGATGTTGAGATCAAATGTGTTTTCGCTCTATTTACGATGTAAGAATGAATATAGTGCTGTGCTGATTTACCTGTTTCCTTTTTTATGAGGTCTCCGAAATAATTAGGAGACAGGTAGACACACTGCGCACAATATTGAACAGAAGGCAGACCTAAATCAACAGCTCTTTCCTTTGCATAGTATTTATCAAGGACCATCTCGAGACGGCTAACGATATTAGTGTAATCAGTTTTTCTGGAAACAAATTGACGGTCATAGAAACGCAGACAGTAATTCAAGAGTGTATCAATGTATGATGCGACTATACGACGAGTATGTTTGTCTGCAGATGAATTAAGCTCACTCCTTATGCTATCGAACAGACGCTGGACAATCTCTTTCTCAGTTTCCAACATTTGAAGGGCCTCATTAATATCATAAGCAAAAAAGAAATAATCTTTCATCGATTCAGCTAATGATGTGCCGTAGAGAAAATCAGGATGGAACATCAGCAGATATCCTTTGGAATGATTGTCCTCTCCTTCAATATCAATACCAATCACTTGCCCCGGAGAGGTGAAAATCATAGTTCCCGCTTGATATTCATAATGTCCCCTGCCATAGCTCACTTTGCCGTTATAATGTTCCTTCAGCATCACACAGTAAAAGCCGAAACGTTTTCGCCCTATCATATCTGGCGGCATCTCGGCTAAATCATTCACCGTCACCAATGGGTTCTGTGCCTGAAAACCAAGAAGGGCTGCATATTCCGGTATCGTATCTAATTTCCTTACTGTGTCCATTTCTAACTGTGTAATAAAAATATACAAATTTACAAATAATTGAGCGATTATTTATAATAGAGGCCAATAAATCAGTAATAGTGGTATTGATTAAGTAAAAACAGTTGCTTTAATAAAAGGAGGCTACCTCATATGATAAGTATAAGGTAACCTCCCTATTTATCAATAACTTTATTAAGGAGCTTTAATGACAAACATTATAGATTTAGCTCTTCATAAACAAGTCGTCGGCTGTGATTTGCGAATGGATGGCATTCATTGAATAGGAATTCTTCACAAGGCCTGAACTCGTTATCATGGTTAGGGCGATTCCTTTACGGGTCTTTGTTATTTGCCGGAATAAGGCTGCCTTGTTACGCAGATTCTCCATATATTTCTTATCAATCGTATATGGCCCGTCGGAATATTTGATTTCACAAAGATTTATTGTCTTGTCACTGCGATCTATCAACAGGTCGATCTGTGCTCCAGAATGCTCATCATTAGTAACAGTACGCCATGAGTATTCGTTGGTGATTACACCATTTATCCCAAGTGCCCTCTTTATCTGCTCTGAGTGCAATAGACATACCCGCTCGAAAGCGAGTCCACACCAGTTGTGATATATTGGTGCTGTCTGGATCTTTGACCAGTAATTTGTATCCGTGATATTCTTTCCGTCCATAAAACGGAAATAGAATAATGTGAAATTGTCTACTAA